>CBIHKW010000093.1:0-17161 GCA_966203835.1 uncultured Thermomonas sp. | reverse complement strand
TTTAAACCAATAAACAAAAAAAAAATACAATGCCGTTTAAAATCTGCAAACTGATATATGGCGGGTTTTTTTATTTGAGGCAACCATGCCTAATATAAAAACGGCGCACTTCCTGTGCGCCGCCCTACGGGTCTACGATTGAGAATAGTCTCGTCTTGCTGTTGATTTTTTTCGATTTTTGGTGGATTGCAGTCTGCAGGTTTTTTCGATAACACTAGGGTTCAAAGAACTTCAATGAGTCAAAGCTTTGCCTCGTTTTCATCGGTCATCGTCCCAACGACCCTGCAGTGATGTAGTCCTAATCCAGAGATCGTAGACCCGGAGGGCGGCGTACAGGATGTACGCCGTTTTTCGACGCGGCAGGATGCCGCATCGAAAAATCCCGGCCAACTCGCCGACGGCAGGTTTGCTTCGGCACTGAGAGTTTTCTTTGGTGACTTTCTTTGCGACAAAGAAAGTTACCCGCGCGTCAGCGCGGAAGCTGTTGATCTTTTCGCAGAAACCATACGCGATTCCTCAAGGCGCTCCACTCGACGCGGCAAGACATTCCAGACGATGCGTCGGATCCGTGCCCAAGCCGATGCCCGACAGCGTGAGTTCCAGCCCCGGCGCAGCGCGCAGCGCGAACGGCACCGTGATGTTGCGCATGTCAGCTACCCCGGCGCTGCGCAGGCATTTGAGGATCATGCCGACGCGGATCCACTCGCCTTTCGGTAGCGTGGCGAACTGCGACGTCACATCGACCGACGCGCCGCACTTCTCGCCGCACGACGCCTGCAGTTCGACCTTGCCGCTCTTCGGCAGCGCATCGATGCGCAGGTCGGCGATCACCCACACGTCGCCGTCGGTCTGGCGCTGCAGATCCAGCGCGGGCGTGGCCATGAGCGCGGCCGTGGAAGTGGCGGCGCCAGTCCAACGCAATTGCCGCGCATCTTCCTGCGCGAGGCGGTCGACGGCGGCGATCGACAGCGTGCCGTCGGGCGTGGCGCCACGCGTATGCATCACGTCGTGGGTGGCGTTGTCGGCGCCGCTGAGCCGCAGGCGGAAACCTTCGGCGGCCTGGCCGCGCACGAAGAACTGGTTCGGCTGCGACGCCGTGGCGGCAATGCCGGACACCTCCGGCAATGCCGGCAGGTCGCCTTTATCGGTGTAGCGCAGGCCGTGGCCATACGCGAAGAGCGGGTCGTAGCCGGGCTGACCGACGTTGTTGGCGTACTGGTCCGCGCGTCGCGGCCACGAGAAGCTGAGCTTGCCCTTGAAGTCGTGCTGGACGCCGCCGCGCGCGTCGCGCAGCAGCACGTCGGCGATGCCGCCGCCTTCCGAGCCTGGCAGCCATGCGGCGACGAACGCGTCCGCAACGTTGATTTCGCGGTTCATCCACAGCGGTCGTCCGCTGAGGAAGACCGCGACGACGGGGATGCCGTCGGCCTTCAGCTTGCGGAGCAGTTCCAGATCGCGGTCGTCGCCGGGTTTGTACAGCAGATTCGGCAGATCGCCCTGGAATTCGGCGTAGGGATTCTCGCCGAAGACCACGATCGCGACTTCGGGCTTTTCCTTGTAGGCGCCGTCCACTGCGAGTTCGGCGCGACCGCCGGCGGCGTCGATCTGTTGTTTCAGGCCCTCCCAGATCGTATCGGCGTTCGGATAGTCGGCGCGCACGGTGCCGGTGCCCTGCCAGTTGAGCGTCCAGCCGCCGGACTGTTTGCCGGCGTCGTTGGCGCCGTCGCCCGCGATCAGCACGCGGTGTTTCGGCGACAGCGGCAGCAGTGCGTTCTGGTTCTTCAGCAGCACCAGCGATTCGCGCACGGCCTGGCGCGCGACGGCGCGATGCGCGGGCGCGCCGAGCAGTTCGTAATGGCCGCCGAGCGCGCGCTGCGACGGCTTGGGTGCGTCGAACAGGCCCATGAGCAACTTCACACGCAGGATGCGCCGGGTCGCGTCGTCGAGACGCGACATCGGAATCAAGCCGGATTTCGCGTGCGCGACGGTGCTGTCGTACAGGCCGCGCCAGCTGTCGGGCGCCATCGCCATGTCCAGGCCGGCGTTGAACGTGGCCGCACAGTCGGTGATGGTGCAGCCGGCGATCTGACCGTGGCCGTTCCAGTCGCCGACCACGAAGCCCTCGAAGCCCATGCGGTCTTTCAGCACATCGGTGAGCAGGTCGCGACGGCCGTGCATCTTCACGCCGCCGATGCTGTTGAACGATGCCATCACCGCCTGCGCGCCGGCGCGGATCGCGGTGACGTAACCGGCGGCGTGGACATCGCGCAGGGTCTTCTCGTCGCCGGGCGTATCGCCCTGGTCCTTGCCGTCGCGCGTGCCGCCGTCGCCGAGAAAATGTTTCACCGAGACCATCACGTGGCGGTCGTCCAGGAAATCGCGCCGGCCGGGTTTGCCCTGCAGGCCTTCGACCATCGCGCCTGCGTACGCGGCGACGATCTCCGGATGCTCGGAATAACCCTCATACGCGCGACCCCAGCGATCATCCTGCGGCACCGCCACGGTCGGCGCGAACGCCCATTCCATGCCGGTGACGCGGGTCTCGTGCGCGGTGATCTCGCCGATGCGGCGCATCAGTTCGGGATTGCGCGTCGCGCCCAGGCCGATGTTGTGCGGAAACAGCGTCGCGCCGACGATGTTGCTCTGGCCGTGCACGGCGTCGATGCCGAAGATCACCGGAATGGCCTTGCCGCCGCCGCGCGTGTCCATCGACGCTTCCCAGAACGCATCGGCCAGTGCCAGCCATGCTTCGGGCTTGGCGTTGTACTGGTTGCCGGGGTCGGAGTTGCCGCCGGCGAGGATCGATCCGAGGCGATATTTGCGCAGGTCGTCCGGGGTGATCGTGGTGATGTCGGCCTGCACGATCTGGCCGACCTTTTCCTCGACGCTCATGGCCGCGAGCAGGGCATCGATGCGCTTTTCGATCGCGGCGTTCTCGCGCAACGGCCAGCCGGGAACGGGCCAGCGCGCGGGGTCGATCGCGGTTGCGGCAGCGGTCTCTGGACGTTCCTGGGCGGACAGCGGCGCGTGGGTGGCGCAGGTCGCGACCAGCAGCAGTGCCGTGAACAGCGGCGTGCGGCGCGGAACGGGGCGTGCGGTCGCGTGGATGGATGCGTGGGTGGACGCTCTGGTCGAGTCGGCAGGCGTATTGGCGGGCATGGACGATGGATCCTCGCGCGGTCGCTGAAGGGGGAAGGGCGGATGACAGCGCTGTCAGCCGCGGGCAGAATACTACGCACCTCACGCAGTCTGTTGTTGCACAGCAGCATGCCTGTCGCACCCCGCAGGGCGTGGATGTCCGCGCGGCGGACGGAGGGATCGATGGGAACCGGCCGGCGGCTCTGGCAGTATCCCCGGCATTGAACAGATTGAGCGGATCGAAACCCATGCGAGTGCGGATCGAGGATGTCGCGAAAGTGGCCGGTGTGTCGATGAAGACGGTTTCGCGCGTGCTCAACCAGGAGCCGAACGTGTCCGAGCGCACGCGCAAGCGCGTGCAGACCGCCGTCGAGAAGCTCAACTACCGCCCGCTGCCGTCGGCGCGGATGCTGGCCGGCCGGCGTTCGTATCTGGTGGCGATGCTGTTCGACAATCCGTCGAACAACTACCTCATGGAAGTGGAGATGGGCGTGCTCGACGCCTGCAAGTCGCAGCACTACCACCTGATGCTGTCGCCGATGACCTACGAGGGCAGCGTCGCCGCCGCCGAAGTCGAATCGCTGATCGTGCAGTTGCAGCTCGACGGGGTGGTGCTGACGCCGCCGATCACCGACGACCCCGCCGTGGTCGCGCGCCTGAAGGAACTCGACATCCCGTACGCAAGCGTGTCGGCGAAAGAGGAAAACCGCAGGATCGGCGTCGTGGTCGACGAGCACGGCGCGGTGTGCGCGATGATCGCGCATCTGGTCGAGCTGGGGCATCGGCGCATCGCGCATATCAAGGGACATCCCGCGCACGGCGCCAGCGTCTGGCGTCTGGCGGGTTACCGCGATGCCCTGGAGCGCGCCGGCCTGCCCTACGATCCCGCGCTGGTCGTCGATGGCGAGTTTTCCTACGACTCCGGCCACGCCGCAACGCTGCGTCTGCTGGGGTTGGCGTCGCGACCGACCGCGATCTTCGCGGCGAACGACGACATGGCCGCCGGCGCGATCTGTGCGATCAGCGAGCGGGGGCTGTCTGTTCCCGGCGATATCTCGGTCTGCGGCTTCGACGACACGCCGATCGCGCGGCAGATTCATCCCGCACTCACCACCATCCGCCAGCCCACGCGCGAGATGGGCCGGCTGGCGGCGCTCGAACTGCTGACCGAGATTCGCAACCCCGGCACCGGCGCCACCATCAATGTGCCGTACGCGCTGCAACTGCGGCGTTCCACCGGCCCCGCGCCCGCGATCGGCTGAAGCTTTTGGCGCCCGCTTCCGCCGCTGCCGCGGTGCTGCCGGAACGCCATGGCTGCACAGTTGTACACCGTTTTTTTGTGCGCCGCAGCATCAATAAGCATATGATTTGAAAGGACATATGATGTCTTTTCCTTGTCTTGCCGAGTCAAATTTGACAACGCTGTCAATTTGACATCCAATGCGCCCGACAGAGCGGGGAATGGGGCTCGCGGCGCGGATACGGCGCGCTGGCTGCGGCAGGTGGATGCGATCGGCGGACGCGAACGCCCCATGCGACGACTGTGAAAACACCAAGAAAAACGAAAACGAACATGCAGATCCCGGGGAGGGATGATCGATGAAACAGCTGGACGCCTTACCCAAGAAGCGGCTGCTGACGACCGCGCTGTTGCTGGCGCTGACGCAGTCCGTCGCCGCGCAGACCGCTCAGGACACCGCTGCGGCCGACACGCCTTCCGAGCAGACCGCGAAGGCGGACGATGCCAATGAGCTCGACGTCATCGAGGTGCGCGGCATCCGCGGCAGCCTGACCTCGGCCATGAACGTGAAACGCAACGGACAGGGCGTGGTCGACGGTATCTCCGCGGAGGAGATCGGCAAATTCCCCGACACCAATCTCGCCGAGTCGCTGCAGCGCATTTCCGGCGTGTCCATCGACCGCACGGCGATCGGCGAAGGTTCGCGAGTGACGGTGCGCGGCGTCGGCCCCGATTTCAACATGGTGCTGCTCAACGGCCGGCAGATGCCGGCGTCCAGCATCAGCGAAACCACGGCCTCGAATTCGCGCGCGTTCGATTTCGCGAATCTCGCGTCCGAAGCCATCTCCGGCATCGAAGTCTTCAAGACCAGCCGCGCCAGCACGCCCACCGGCGGCATCGGCGCGACGATCAACATCAAGACCGCGCGCCCGCTGAACAATCAGGGGCTGCACGCGAACATCGGCATCAAGACGGTCAACGACACGTCCAACAGCCATCTGCCCAACGCGATCCAGGGCGACGATTACACGCCCGAGATCTCGGGCATCTTCAGCAACACCTACGCCGACGGCAAATTCGGCATCGCGTTGACCGCGAGCTACCAGGAGCGCGACCTGGGCTACAACCAGGCGTCGGTCGCCAACGGCTGGCGTCCGTTCCGTGGCGACGAAAACAACTGGGGCACCATCCCGCAGCCTGGCGCGCCCGGTTCCCAGAACATCATCAACCGCCCGGGTCCGGACGACATCTACTCGGTGCCGCAGAATTTCGGCTACAGCGTCAACGGCGTGCAGCGCCAGCGCACCAACGGCCAGCTGACGCTGCAGTACGCGCCCACGGAGCGCGTCACCGCGACCCTGGATTACACGTATTCGGAAAACCGCATCCAGCAGCAGCGCAACGAGCTGTCGGTGTGGTTCAACTTCGGTCCCTCGTCCAGTTCCTGGACCGACGGTCCGATTTCCGCGCCGAACGTGTACTCCGAGATCATCGTGCCGGCGACCAGCGACCTGTCGATGGGCGCCGCGAAGTTCGCGACCAAGAACGAGAACAAGTCGCTCGGCTTCAACGTCGCATGGGACGTGACCGATACGCTGGGCCTGGAATTCGATTATCACAACTCGCGCGCCGAATCCGGCGCCGACAGCCCGTACGGCTCCAACAGCGTGCTGGGCACGGCCGGTTTCTTCCGCGGCACCACGACCGTGGATTTCAGCAACGAATTCCCGGTGCTCAGCGTGACCCTGCCCGCCGGCATGACGGCCATCGATCCTGCGGGCATGCAGGTCACGGGCTCGTCGTTCCGCAACGGCTATATGCGCTCCGACGTCGAGCAGGCGCAGGTGAAGGGCGACTGGCAGTTCGGCGAGGCGTCGCAGCTCGACTTCGGCGTGGGTCTCACCGATGTCGACAACAGGACCGCATTCTCGAACGTCCAGCGCGATACCTGGGGCGGCACCGGCGCGGAGAACTATCCGGACAACGTGTGGATCCGGGATTCGATCAGCCAGTACTTCGAGCGCTTCAACGCCAGCCGCGATCCGGCGCTGTTCAACCAGTTCTTCACCTTCGATTTCGAGACCGTGCGCCGCCTCGCCGGCATCGCCGCGGGCAACGATGCGCTCTACCGGCGCTCCGACGTCTTCACCACCGACCGCCACGTCTCGGAGAAGTCGCGCAACGCCTACGTGCAGTACAGCACGACCTTCGACTGGCGCATGCCGCTGCACGTGGCCGCGGGCGTGCGTTACGAGCGCACGCAGGTGGAATCCAGAGCGCTGGTGCCGACGTATTCGGCGATCGTCTGGGGCTCGGCGAACGAGCTGAATCTGGTGCGTTCCGGATCGGGCTTCAGCACGCTCAAGGGCGATTACGATTATTGGCTGCCGAGTCTCGATCTCAGTCTGGATCTCGCCGACAACCTCATCCTGCGCGGCAGCTACGGACAGAGCATCGGACGTCCCGGCTGGGGCGACATCCAGGGCGGCCGGACCTTCAACGAACTGCTGCGCGTGGACGGCGGTAGCGGCGCGCAGGGCAATCCGGGTCTGGAACCGTTGCTGTCGAACAATTTCGACGTGTCGCTGGAGTGGTACTACGGCGAGTCGAGCTATATGTCGGTCGGCTATTTCCGCAAGAACATCGACAACTACATCGGCGTGACCACGTTCGACGATACGTCCGCGGGTCTGCGCACGCCGATCGGCGGCGCGTTCTGGAACGAGGCGATCTCTTCCGGCTGCCCCACCGCGGACGTGGTCTGCATCCGCAACTACATCCTCAACAACCGCAACGGCTCGCCCGGCGTGGTCCGCACCGGCGTGGACGCCAACGGCAATGCGACCGGCACCATCACCGGCCAGGCCGGCGATCCGGTCGCGAACTTCCGCGTGACCACGCCAGCGAACCAGCGTTCCGCGACGCTGGACGGCTGGGAGTTCAACATCCAGCACATGTTCCCGGGCGGTTTCGGCGTGTCGGCGAACTACACGATCGTCGATTCGGGCCTGACCTACGACAACTACAACCTCGGCGAGCAGTTCGCGCTGGAAGGCTTGAGCGACTCGGCCAACTTCGTGGCGTTCTACGAACGTGGGCCGCTGCAGTTGCGCAGCGCCTACAACTGGCGCGACAAGTTCCTCAACGGGCGCTTCGACGGCACGGGTCTGCCCAATCCGGTCTACGTGGAAGCGTACGGACAGCTCGATCTCAGCGCCGGCTGGCGTTTCAACGACCAGTTGTCGCTGTCGCTGGAGGTGATCAACGCGATGGACAAGACCCAGCGTACGCACGGTCGCCATCGCAACCAGCTGCTGTACGCCACCCAGACCGGACCGCGGTTCATGCTGGGCCTGCGCTACAACTTCCGCTGATCGACGGGCCGGTTCGCGGCCGCAATCGGACACGTCGCAGGTCGCCTGCGACGTGTCCGCGCGGCACGCCCGGTGCGGCATGATGCGAGGGGTGGATGCAGATGAGGGATGAGTCTTGAACGAAGCGATCCGGCATGTCGTGATCGTCGGCGGCGGTTCGGCCGGTTGGCTGACCGCGGCCACGCTGGCCGCGGCGCATCGGGCCGATGTCCCCGGCGGCCTGCGCGTGACCATGCTGGAATCCCCGGAGGTGCCCACTATCGGCGTGGGCGAAGGCACGTGGCCGACGATGCGCGATACGCTGCGCCGCGTCGGCGTGCGCGAGACCGACTTCATCCGCAGCTGCGACGCTGTGTTCAAACAGGCGTCAAAGTTCGTGCGTTGGAGCGAAGACCGCGACGACGACCATTACTACCATCCCTTCGTCCTGCCCCAAGGCTATCTGGATGCGGATCTGGTGTCCGCTTGGATGGCGCGCGACGGTCGCGTGCCGTTCGCGGAACTCACCAGCTTCCAGCCGCAGCTGTGTGCGGCGGGCAAGGCGCCGAAACAGTTCTCCACGCCGGAATACGCCGGCGTGGCCAATTACGCCTATCACCTCGACGCCGCGAAGCTCGGCGTGTTCCTGCGCGGGCACTGCGTGGAAACGCTGGGCGTGAACCATGTGTCCGATCACATGATCGGCATCGATTCGCACGAGAACGGCGACATCGCGGCGTTGCGCACCCGCGAACACGGCGCGATCGCCGGCGATCTGTTCATCGACTGCACCGGGCTGCGTTCGCTGCTGCTCGGCGAGCATTACGGCGTCGGTGTCGTGAGTTGCAAGGACGTGCTGTTCAATGATCGCGCGCTGGCGGTGCAGGTGCCGTACGCCGATGCGGCCGCGCCCATCGCCTGCCAGACGATTTCCACCGCGCAGTCCAACGGCTGGATCTGGGACATCGGCCTGTCCGCGCGTCGCGGCGTGGGCCATGTCTATTCCGGCACGCACACCACCGATGAAGCAGCGGAAGCGACACTGCGCGCGCACATCGAAGCCAGCGGCGGACCGCGCGCCGACGACGTGCCCGCGCCGCTGAAGCTGCGCTTCGAGCCCGGCTATCGCCGCAGTTTCTGGCATCGCAACTGCGTGGCAGTCGGATTGTCGAGCGGCTTCATCGAGCCGCTGGAAGCCTCGTCGCTGGTGTTGGTGGAACTGGCGGCCACCGCCATCGCCGACGACATGCCGGCGACGCGCGGGGCGATGGAGATCGTCGCGCGCCGCTTCAACGATGCGTTCTCCTATCGCTGGGAGCGGACGATCGATTTCCTCAAGCTGCACTACGCGCTGAGCCGCCGCACCGACAGTGACTACTGGCGCGATCATGTGCGCCCGGGATCGATTCCGGAACGCCTGCGCGAACTGCTGCAGCTGTGGCGGCACCGCGCGCCGTCGCGCTACGACCTGCATCGGATCGACGAAATCTTTCCGTCGGCCAGTTATCAATACATCCTCTACGGCATGGGATTCCGGCCCGAAGGCCGGGTCGCGCCGCCGCACGACGCCGCGCTGCAGCAGGCGGAAGCGAGCGTGCGCGAAGCCGCCGATCTGGCGCGGCGGATGCTGCCCGCGCTGCCGGGCCATCGTGAGATGATCGAACACATCCGAACGCGCGGCATGTCGCGCATCTGAGACGCAACGCCATGCCACAACACGTTTCTCCAAAGCACGCTCCGACCCAACACGCTCTGCTCAACAACATCGATCACCGCGACCTGCGCGTGGTCGCGACCCGCGGCGCGGCGTGGGGCGATGCCGAGATGGCGGCGCTGACGTTCCCGGCGGAATTCCGCAGCGTGCAGGCCTACTACCCCATCGTGTTCCAGAAGACCGCCGACGGCAGCTTCCAGCCGGTGGCGCTGTTCGGATTCCGCCCGGGCCAGAACCTGTTCCTGTCCGGCGACGCCTGGGACGCGGGCTATGTGCCGCTGGCGGTCGAACGGCAGCCGTTCCTGATCGGTCTGTCCGCCGACGGCGAACCGATGATGCACATCGATCTGGCGCATCCGCGCGTGTCCCGCGAACAAGGCGAAGCGCTGTTCCGCACCCACGGCGGCACCACCGATTTTCTCGATCGCGCCACCTCGACGCTGCAGGCACTGCACGAGGGCACGCGCGCCACGCCGGCCTTCGTCGATGCGCTGCTGCGTCACGAACTGCTGGAATCGTTCGTGCTCGACATCGAGCTGGAAGAAGGCGGCAGCCAGCATCGGCTCGCCGGTTTCTACACGCTGCACGAGGAACGCCTGACCAAACTCGACGGCGACGCGTTGGCGCAGCTGCAGCGCGACGGCCATCTCGAAGCGATCTACATGGCGATCGCCTCGCTGTCGCACTTCCGCGATCTGATCGAGCGCGTGCGCAGGACGCATGTCGACGCCTGAACCCGTCGCCGAGTTCGCCGGACGATTCGACAGGGGCGTCCTGCCGGATGACGTGCGCACGTCGCTGCGTCCGCTGGTGCTGCGCGGCTTCGTCGCCGACTGGCCGCTGGTGCGCGCGGCGCAGGCCGGTGCGCGGCCGGCGATCGACCATCTGCGCCGCTTCGATGCCGGCTGCCCGGTCACCGCGCTGATCGCGCCGCCGGAGATCGGCGGGCGGTTCTTCTACAACGCCGATCTGAGCGGCTTCAATTTCGCATCGCAACGCCATCGCCTCGCGACCGTGCTGGATGCGCTGTCCGCGGAACTCGACAATCCCGCGCCGCCCGCGATCTATGTCGGTTCCACCACCATCGAGACCACCCTGCCCGGTCTGCTGCCGGAGGCGTCGCTGCGGATGATCGCGCCCGATGCGCTGGTCAGCATCTGGCTGGGCAACCGCTCGCGGATCGCCGCGCACCAGGACCTGCCCGACAATCTCGCCTGCGTGGTCGCGGGCCGACGACGCTTCACGCTGTTTCCGCCCGCGCAGTTGCCGAACCTGTACATCGGACCGCTGGACTTCACCCCGGCCGGTCAGCCGATCAGTCTGGTCGATTTCGCCGCGCCGGACTTCGCGCGCTTCCCGCGTTTCGCCGACGCGCTGCGGCACGCCTGTGTCGCCGAACTCGCGCCGGGCGACGCGCTGTTCATCCCGAGCATGTGGTGGCATCACATCGAGGCGCTCGACGGCTTCAATGCACTGGTCAACTACTGGTGGCGACGCGCACCCGCCTACATGGACACGCCGATGACCGCGCTGATGACGGCGATCCTCAGCATCCGCGACCTGCCCGCGAACGAACGCGCGATCTGGCGCGATGTCTTCCGTCATTACGTTTTCGAATGCGACGACGACGTGGCCGCGCATATCCCCGAAGCCGCGCGGCGCGTGTTGGCGCCGCTCGACGACACGTCCGCGCGCGAGCTGCGCGCGCGGCTTCTCAAACGCCTGAATCGATGAAGGAGGGCGACGCGCCCATGCAAACCATGCACGATGCCGCATCCCGGCCGATCAAACGCGTGGTCATCGTCGGCGGCGGCACCGCCGGCTGGATGACCGCGGCCGCGCTGTCGAAAACGCTGGGCCTGGTGGTCGAGATCGTGCTGGTCGAATCCGAGGAGATCGGCACCGTGGGCGTCGGCGAAGCGACGATCCCGACGATGGTGACCTTCCACCGCCTGCTCGACATCAACGAACAGGCGTTCATGGCCGCAACCCAGGCCACGATCAAGCTGGGCATCGCGTTCGAGAACTGGCGTGCGCCCGGCCACCGCTACATCCATTCGTTCGGCACTACCGGCAAGGACCACTGGACCGCGGGCTTCCAGCATTTCTGGCTGAAGGCGCAGGCGCGCGGCCTGGCGCGCGACTATGGCGACTACTGCCTGGAGCTGCGCGCCGCCGACGAGAACCGTTTCGCGCACCTGCCACGCGGCGGCATGAACTACGCTTTCCATCTCGATGCCAGCCTGTACGCGAAGTTCATGCGCGCCTTCAGCGCGCGCCATGGCGCGAAGCGCATGGAAGGGAAGATCGTCGAAGTGAAGACCGACCCGGACAGCGGCTGGATCAGCGCGCTGCGGCTCGCGGACGGCAGCGAGATCGAAGGCGATCTGTTTATCGACTGCAGCGGCCTGCGCGGCCTGCTGATCGGGCAGACGATGGGCGTCGAATACCAGGACTGGTCGCACTGGCTGTTCAACGACAGCGCGATCGCGGTGCAGACCGAAGCCGTGCGCGACGCGATTCCCTACACGCGCTCGATCGCCGGCGATGCCGGCTGGCAGTGGCGGATCCCGCTGCAGCATCGCGTCGGCAACGGCATCGTCTTCTCCAGCAAGCACATGGACGACGACACCGCAAAACAGCAACTGCTCGATTCGATCGAAGGCCGCAGGCTGATCGAACCGCGAGTGATCCGCTTCAATCCCGGCCAGCGCCGCGAGGTCTGGCGCGGCAACTGTATCGCGATTGGATTATCCAGCGGTTTTATCGAGCCGCTGGAGTCCACCAACATCCATCTCATCCAGCGCGGCGTGATCCGCCTGATGCAGATGTTCCCGCAGGTCATCGCCCAGCCGGAGATCGACGAATACAACCGCCAGGCCGCGGACGAGATCGAAAGCATCCGCGACTTCGTGGTCATGCACTACAAGGTGACCGACCGCGACGATACGCCGTACTGGCGCGCCTGCCGCGAAATGGCGGTGCCGCCGAGCCTGCAGCGCCGGATCGATCTGTTCCGCGACACCGCGCGCGTCTTCCGCGAGGGCAACGAACTGTTCGCGGAGAATTCGTGGATCCAGGTGATGCTCGGCCAAGGCATCCGGCCGAAGCATCATCATCCGGTCGCGGACCTGATGAGCGATGCGGAACTGGACGATTTCCTCGAACGCATCCGCGTCCCGATCGAAAAGACCGTGGCGAAACTACCGGCCCACGCGGCATACATCCGCGATTACTGCAGCGAGCCGATGCGCGTCGCGGGATGATCCGATGCGCATGACGCGCAAAGTAGAGCGGCCTTCAGGCCGCTGAGGCTTTTGCCGCGAACGATCAGCGGCCTGAAGGCCGCTCTACAAAAACAGAATCCCGCGAATGCAAAAAAGCCAGTCAGCGCTAACTGACTGGCTTTACCCGTGACGAGGGCGTTTTCATGTCACGGCGCAGCGGATCAATGGCTGTCGGACGCGGCCAATTTGTCCAGGTCGATGCCCTGCGCGCGCAGGATGCGGGTAGTGCGCCAGGCATAGAACGCGAGGTAGGCGAAACACACCACGCCGACGATGAAGCTGAACTGGATCCCGTAACTGTCCGCGACCGAGCCCTGGATCCAGCTGACGATGCCGCCGCCCATGATCATCATGATGAGCAGGCTGCTGCCCTGGTTGGTGTTGCGGCCCAGTCCGGTGATCGCCAGCGCGAAGATGCACGGCCACATCGTGCTGCAGAACAGGCCCACGCTGATGAAGGCCACCGCTGCGGTCTTGCCGCTGGTGGACATGCCGATCAACAGCGCGGCGATGCCGCACAGCGCGAAATACAGCAGCATGCGCGCCGGATTTCCTCGGCTGGCGAAGGTCGCCAGGATCATCAGCACGATCACGAAGGCGTAACCGTAGAACTGCGACACGTCGTGGCGGGCGATGGCGTTCACCGCCAGGAACACGCCGAACGCGAGGTAGGGCAGGATCAACATCAGCGCGTTGCGCGCGCCGGCGGCGACGTTGAACGCGCCGGCGGCGCCGGTCCAACGGCCGATCATCAGGCTGGCCCAGTACAGCGACACGTACGGCGCGACCGATGAAGTCGGCACGCCGAGGCTTTCCTCCAGGTACGCCGGCAGATTGCTGATCGTCGACACCTCCACGCCCACGTAGACGAAGATCGCCAGCATGCCCAGCACCAGCTGCGGATAGGCCAGCGCTGAGGTTTTGTGGATCAGTTTGCCGGTGTCCTGGGCTTCGCTTTCGGTCACTTCCTCCAGATCGATGTGATTCGGCACCGACGAGAATTTCAGCAGCGCGGCGACCAGCAGGAACGCGGCGCCGAGGATGAGATAAGGCGTCTTCACGCTCTCGATGCTGGCGGTGGTTCCGCCGGATGCGACGCTACCGAAGATCGCGATGCTGACCAGCAGCGGGCCGATGGTGGTGCCGAGGTTGTTGATGCCGCCGGCCATCGTGAGCCGCTGCGAGCCGGTCTTGGGGTTGCCCATCACGATCGCCAGCGGATTGGCCGCGATCTGCTGCAGCGAGAAGCCCAGGCCGACCACGAACAGCCCCGAGATCATCAGATTGAACGATCCGCTGTTGGCGGCCGGATAGAACAGCAGCGTGCCGACGGCGGAAATCGCCAGGCCGAGGCAGATGCCGTTCTTGTAGCCGATGCGGTTGAGCAGATCCATGCCGATGGCCTTGGATACTCCGACGTAGATCAGCGAGCCGACCGTGTACGCCACGTAGAACGCCACTGACACCATCTGGCTCTGCGCCTGGGTCAGATCGAATGCGTGCTTGAACACCGGGATGAGGATGTCGTTGCTGGCGGCGACGAATCCCCAGAAGAAGAATACGGTGATCAGTACACCGAACTGGGACCAGCGGGTTTGTCGAGTCGTCATGGGTTGGGCGTCGGTTGGCGGGAAAACGGATGCGGACGAGAGTGCGCGCTATGTGGTCGCGGCGCGAACGCCGGTCCACCCGGAGGCCGGTGACGGGGGAGGGCGGCCTCCGGGTGTCCGGAGTGGATCATGCGGCGAAAGTCATGCGATGAAAATCATTCTGAAGTAATCGTCCGTGGAAGATCATCCTTCGAAGATCATGGGCTCTGGAAGTAGACGTTGTCGATGGCGAAGTCGACGTTCGCGCCCGGCGGATCCGCCGCCAGCATGAACATCTGTTTCACTGATTGCAGGTCGAGATCGTGGAACGCACTGAACGGGATCGACACCTGGCGCCAGGTGCCGTCGCGCACCAGTCCGTACTGTTGGCCGCCCGGCGCGAAGCCGATCCAGCTGTCGCCGAACGAGGTGTTGAGACCGATCCGGAACGGGTGCTGCGACGTGGTTTTCATGTGGAATTTCAGCGTGCCGTTACGATAGTTGCGCATGTCGCGATAGCCGGAATACACGCCCATGCCGTACCAGTTGTTGGCGTTGGCGCGGAACGACATGACTGCGCTGCCTTCGTACGGCGGCGTCGCGGTGGGGGTGAGGTTGTTCCACAGATACAGCTCGGCGTCCTGACCGTAATTGAGTTTGCCGGCGAGGCCCGCCTGTTCGGTGAACACGCCAAAACGGCCGCGCGGCGGCGCCGTGTTCGCGCCCACGTACAGCGAGCTGCCGGGATTCTGGTAGAGGCGGATGTAGTCGATCTCCATCCGCCCGGGCAGCGGCGCGGTCACGCCGGCTGGCGTGGTGACGCCGGTGTAGGTGCCGCCGACCGCAAGATTGAGCAGCAGGTAATGCTGCTGGTGGAATTCGTGCAGCGATGCGCCCTCGATGTTCGAGATCGCGAATTCGTAGTACTGCGTGCCGTCGATGGAAACGCGGATGAACTGCGGGTCCCAGGTCATGCGATAGACATGGAAGCCGCCGCTCAGATTGGACGGATGCGTGTAGGTGCGGTCGTAGCTGGCGTGCGAACCGTTGTAGTCCCAGTGAGTCGCGGCGCCGATGCGGCGGTTGGCGACGCCGTCGGCGATCGCGCTGGCGTTGCCGGCTTCCAGCAGATCGATCTCGCCGCGGCCCGGCCACACGCCGATGGTGCCGAGCATCCAGTACGCGGGCCACAAACCGTTGCCGACCTGCGGAAACTTGATGCGCGCTTCCAGGGTGCCGTATTTGAAGTGCATGCGCCCTTCGGTCTTCATGCGCGCCGAGGTGAACGCGCTGCCCTGGAAGGCTTCGCGCCGCGCTTCGATGATCAGGCTGCCGTTGGCGATGCGCGCGTTTTCGGGGCGGCTGGTGTAGTACTGCATCTCGCCGTTGCCCCAGCCGCACAGGCCGATCTGACAGCCGTTGCCGACGTCGTAGATCCACTTGTTGCCGTCGATGGACGGACCGTTGAAGTTGTCCTGCCAGACCAGCGTCTGCGCCTGCGCGCTCTGCGGCAGGGCGGCGCCCGTCAGCAGCGCGACCGTCGCCGCGAGGGTGTGGATGATGCGCATGGGGATCTCCTTGAATTGGGGTAAAGCCCCGGTCCAGCGGGCTCGAAACGATCCTCCGAGACGCATGACAGCGCTGTCAACGATTAGACCATGCAAAACGGCGAATAGCGATTCGCATCACACAAAAGCGTTAAACAAGCATCAATTCAGCGGGGTTTCGGCGCATTCATGCTGCATGGCAGCAAGCCGTAGCGGTGGATAGACGTGTTCCGGCGTTTTCTCCGGCCTGTCGCGGCGGCCGCGTCCCGTATGCCGCGGCCGCGCGATGGCATGAATCCTCCGCGTCAGCTATTCGCGCCAGCTGTGGCCGTGGCGTTCGGTCATCGCGACTGCGGCGTTCGGCCCCCAGGTGCCTGCGGCATACGGTTTTGGCGCGCTGCCTGCATGGTTCCAGCCGTCGAGGATGGCGTCGACCCACTGCCACGCCGCTTCGGTCTCGTCGCGACGCACGAACAGCGTGCCGTTGCCTTCGATCGCATCCAGATACAGGCGTTCGTAGGCCAGACGGCGGCGTACGTTCGCGAACTCCTCGTCGAGGTCCAGATCCAGCGACACCTGCGACAGCCGCAGGCCGTTGCGGTCCAGACCCGGGGTCTTGTGCATCAACTGCAATTCGATGCGCTCCTCCGGCTGCAGCCGGATGATCAGCGCGTTCGGCTGGCTGGCCGCGCCGCCACGGGCGAAGATCGAGTGCGGGACTTCGCGGAACTGCAGATAGATCTCGGTGCAGCGGTGCGGCATGCGCTTGCCGGTGCGCAGGTAGAACGGCACCCCCGACCAGCGCCAGTTGTCGATGTGCGCGCGCATTGCGACGAAGGTCTCGGTGCCGCTGGGACGGCCGAGTTCTTGCAGATACCCCGGCACGGCCTTGCCGTTGATCGCGCCCGCGGTGTACTGGCCGGCAACGGTCTCAGCAGCGACCTCATTCCGACCGATGGGCCGCAGCGAGCGCAGGACCTTGATCTTCTCGTTGCGCACCGCGGTGGGCTCGAACTGCGAGGGTGGCTCCATCGCGGTCAGGCACACCAGCTGCAGCAGATGGTTCTGGAGCATGTCGCGGATCGCGCCGGAGTGGTCGTAGTAGTCGCCGCGACCTTCCACGCCGACGGTCTCGGCGACGGTGATCTGCACCTGCTCGATATGCCTGGCGTTCCACAGCGGCTCGAACAGCGCATTGCCGAAGCGCAGCGCCAGCAGGTTCTGCACGCCTTCCTTGCCGAGGTAATGATCGACGCGATAGACGCGATCCTCGTCGAAGCTGCGGGTCACGCC
>CBIHKW010000092.1:0-17426 GCA_966203835.1 uncultured Thermomonas sp. | reverse complement strand
GGTGCTGGACGCGCCCGGTGCGAACGCCGACGCGAAGCTCAAGCACTGGATCGAACGCGATGACGCCTCGCTGCGCTTCACCCAGAACATGCTGGGCGAACTCGCAGCGCAGAAAACCCTGGACTACCCGACCGCCTCGGTCGCGGTGCGGCGTTTGTCGATGCTGTCGCCCTGACAGGCTGTTGAAAAAACAGCCTGTCAGGACGGCCATGGAAGGCCGCGACGACGAATCAAGCGCGTAGGCGCCTGATTCGTCGGGAGCGAGTCCGGGCATGCGCCGGACTCGTGACTTGAAAGACGCGCACGATGTGCGTCTTTCAACAACTTGCCAGGGCTGAACCCGACGCCGGTTGCCTCCAGACGGCGTTGCTTGCGAACGGCTCCGGGCAACCGGGGCCGTTCGCGTTTGTGGAGACGCATGCGCATGCGCAGGGGCGGTGCATCCGCTATCCTCGCGCTACGGGCGTT
Organism: uncultured Thermomonas sp.; assembly: GCA_966203835.1. Taxonomy (GTDB): domain Bacteria; phylum Pseudomonadota; class Gammaproteobacteria; order Xanthomonadales; family Xanthomonadaceae; genus Lysobacter_I. Next base: position 16,958 of record CBIHKW010000092.1, on the reverse strand, counting down.
CGCCCGTGCCCCCCGCATGGTGCCCGTGTGACCGCACGACGAATCGCCTTTCTCGCCAGTCCCACCGCCGACGCGCAGGCTGCGCTCGCGGCGATGACCGCGCGTCACGGTCAATGCGCGCCGGACGAGGCCGATGTCGTGTGTGCGCTCGGCGGCGACGGTTTCATGCTGCATACCCTGCATCGTCACGGCCCGCTCGGTCGCCCGGTGTTCGGCATGAAGCTGGGCACCGTCGGTTTCCTGATGAACCAGTTCGCCGAAGACGGCCTGCTCGAACGCCTCGCCGCGGCCGAACCCGCGAAGCTGCGGCCGCTGGAGATGCAGGCCCTCACCGAATCCGGCGCCAGCGTCACGTCCCTGGCCTACAACGAAGTGTCGTTGCTGCGCCAGACCCGCCAGGCCGCGCACGTCGCGATCGAACTCAGCGGCCAGACCCGCGTCGATGAACTGATCTGCGACGGCGTGATGGTGGCGACGCCCGCAGGCAGCACCGCCTACAACTACTCGGCCGGCGGCCCGATCCTGCCGCTGGGCAGCGGTGTGGTCGCGCTGACCCCTATCGCGCCGTTCCGCCCAAGACGCTGGCGCGGCGCGCTGCTCAAGGCCGACACCGAAGTGCGCTTTCGTGTGCCCGACACCTACAAACGCCCGGTCAGCGCCACCGCCGATTCGCACGAAGTCCGCGACGTGGTGGAAGTGGCGATCCGCGAATCGCGCGACCGCACGGTCACGCTGTTGTTCGACCCCGAGCACAATCTCGAAGAGCGGATCCTGAGCGAACAGTTCATGACGTGAACGTTGTTCCCCGCATCAACAAGGAGGAAGCAAATGAGGATCTTCATTGCCATGCTCGTTCTTTTCGCCGCAACCACTTTTCAGGCGCAGGCGACGACTTCGATCGGTTACAGCGGGGAGCCGTTTTCCGTCGAACTGGTCGGGCGCGATTTCGATTCCGGTACCGGGGCAGTGGTGGAAGTGTCCATGCCCAAGGGGCCGAAAACCCTGCCATCTAAGTCCTACCGCATGATTTCGTATGAATACGGAAAATCGTTGAAATTGGAGTTCGAGAACCGTGAGGAAGATCCGTCGCTGCCGTCGTCCTTCGTGCTCACGGTTTGCGGCAACGATGCGACGCTGGTGGTCGAAGGTCGTACTTATCGCGACTGTTTCGGCTGGCTGGACGATCAATCGGATTGTTCTCCCATCGAACATGGCAAAGCCCCCACCGAACGCAGGAGCGGAATGCCCGATTGTACGGGCGGGGCATGACTTCTAAGCGGTAGAGTCGACGGTGCGCGGCGATGGCGTGTTCGCCTGCACGCTGCGGCCGCTCTGCGCGGCGCATCCCGGACCCGCCGGACGATATACTCCGCGCATGGCCGATATCCTGCTTTCCACGCTGAACGCGCGCTATTCGCACGCCTCTCTCGGGCTGCGCTATCTGCGCGCGAATCTTGGCGATCTGCGCGAACGTTCCGCGATCGTCGAATTCGTGATCGGCCAGAAGACCGAAGAGATCGTCGAGAAGATCCTCGCCAACCGCCCGCGCATTCTCGGCCTGGGCGTCTACATCTGGAACGTCGAGGAAAGCACGCGGCTCGTGGCGCAGCTGAAGACCGTGGCGCCGGAACTGGTCATCGTGCTCGGTGGCCCAGAAGTGAGTTACGAGACGGGCGAACAGCGGATCTGCGCGCTCGCCGACTATGTGATTACCGGGTGGGGCGACGTGACCTTCGCATGGCTGGTCGAACGGCTGCTGTGCGGCGACGCGCCGCCGGGGCGGATCATTCCCGGCGTACAGGCCGAGCTGAAGGATCTGGCGCTGCCGTATGCCGAATATACCGACGAGGACGTGCGCCAACGGCATCTCTACGTCGAAGCGTCGCGCGGCTGCCCGTTCAAATGCGAGTTCTGCCTCTCGTCCCTGGACAAGACCGCCTGGCCGTTCGAACTGACCCGCTTCCTGGACGCACTGGAAACACTGTATGTGCGCGGCGTGCGTCAGTTCAAATTCGTCGATCGCACCTTCAATCTCAAGGTCGACACCTCGCTTGCGATCCTCGACTTCTTCCTGAAGAAGATCGAGGCCGCGCCCGACGATCCGCCGTTCGTCCATTTCGAACTGATTCCGGATCATCTGCCGGATCGTCTCAAGGACGGCATCGCGAAGTTTCCCGACGGCACGCTGCAGTTCGAGATCGGCATCCAGACCTTCAATCCCGAGGTGCAGACCCGCATTTCGCGTCGCCAGAACGACGAGAAGGCGGCGACCAATCTGCGCTGGCTGCGCGAACACTCGCGCGCGCATCTGCATGTCGATCTGATCGCGGGCCTGCCGGGCGAAAGCGTGGAGAGTTTTGCGCTCGGGTTCGACAGACTGGTCGCGCTGGCGCCGCACGAGATCCAGTTCGGCATCCTCAAACGCCTGCGCGGCGCACCGGTCGCGCGGCATACCGAGGCGCACGACCTGCGCTTCAATCCCGATCCGCCGTACAACATCCTCAGCACCGACGCGATCGATTTCGCGACCATGCAGCGGTTGTCGCGATTCTCGCGCTACTGGGACATGGTCGCGAATTCCGGGCGTCTGCCGCGCACCTTGCCGCTGCTGCTCGGCGATGCGCCGTTCCGCCGTTTCCTGGCCTTCAGCGACTGGTTGTATGCGCGTATCGGGCAGACCCACGCGATCGCGCACGAGCGGCTGGTGCATGCCCTGCAGGCGTTTCTGGTCGCCGACGGCGGCGTCCAGGCCGACATCGCGAACCGTGCGCTGATCGACGACTTCCGCAGTCAGGGCCATCGCTCGCGGCTAGCGTTCGAGGAAGAAGACGCTCCGCGACCCGTGCCTGTGCCGCGCAGGAAAAGCGCGACGCCGCCGCGCCAGAAGCGGCATCTGGCCGGTTGAGAGATGGCTTGACCGGATCGTCGATCCGGTTCGAGACGACCTTCTCTGCCGCTGAGACCGTATACATCCATACTGACGATATGCAGAATCCGGACATCGCCCAACCCCTCGTCATCGCCATTTCCTCGCGGGCCCTGTTCGACCTGGAGGAAAGCCACACGCTCTTCGAGCGTGAAGGCGTCGATGCGTTCGCCACCTATCAGCGCGGCCGCGAGGACGACGTGCTGCCGCCGGGCATCGCCTTCCCGCTGGTGCGCAAACTGCTGGCCTTGAACGCGGATGCGCCGGCGGGCGTGCCGCACGTCGAGGTGATCCTGCTGTCGCGGAATTCGTCGGACACCGGGCTGCGGGTGTTCAATTCGATCCAGCATCACGGTCTCGATATCCGCCGCGCGACGTTCACCTCGGGCGCGCCGACCTGGCCGTACATCAAACCGTTCGGTGCGCATCTGTTCCTGTCGGCGGATGCCGAATCGGTGCGCCGCGCGCTGGAGCACGGGATCGCCGCAGCCACACTGCTGCCGTCGCAGTCGGTGTTGCCTGCGAATGATGCGAACGTCCGCGAGCAGATCCGCATCGCGTTCGACGGCGACGCGGTGCTGTTCGACGACGAAGGCGAGCGGATTTCGCGCGAAGGCGGGCTGGAGGCGTTCGCGCGCCACGAACGCGAACGCGCGCACGAGCCGCTGATCGGCGGCCCGTTCCGCGTATTCCTCGATGCGCTGCACCGCTTGCAGGCCGCGTATCCGGCGGAAAGCTGCCCGATCCGCACCGCGCTGGTCACCGCGCGCTCGGCGCCCGCGCACGAGCGCGTGATCCGCACGCTGCGCGAGTGGGGCATCCGTCTGGACGAGGCGCTGTTCCTCGGCGGCCGCGCCAAAGGACCCTTCCTGCAGGCGTTCGGCGCCGATATCTTCTTCGACGATTCACAGCACAACATCGATTCGGCGCGCGAGCACGTGGCGGCCGGGCATGTGCCGCACGGTATCGTCAATCACTGAGCTTGCTCAATCCAACTCCCCGGGAAAAACGACATGGGCACCTGGTCTCACGAGCCTTTCGGCAACGACACCGCGAACAATTGGGCTTATAAACTCGAAAATTGCAGTGATTTCTCGGTGGTCGAACAGGCTATCCGCGCTGTGCTCGACAACGAGGAGTCGTATCTCGACGTCGCTCTCGCAGTCAAAGCCGTGGCCGCGGCGGAAGTGCTCGCCAAGACGCGCGGTCGCGGCACCCAGTCCGATGCCTACACGCAGAAGGTCGACGCCTGGTTGGCGTCGATCGACGCAAAGCCATCGGATGCGATATTCGCTGATGCGCAGCAGGCGTTGGTCCTGGTACTCGGCGGGGATTCCGAATTGAAGCAATTGTGGGAAGGAAGCGCCGACGGCGCCGAATGGCTATCCGCCATGCAGGATTTGCGGATGGCTTTGGCAGCCTGAAATCCCTGCGCTTGGCGACCAGAAACAAGGGGCCTTTCGGCCCCTTGTGGGTCCAACCTTGAAACGGAAACTCAGCGTGCGACGCCCGCGCGTTCGCGGCTTTCCAGCGGCGCCATGCGCGACTGGTCGTTGAGTTCCAACTGACGGACTTCGAACGGCGCGCCATAACCCTGCGGCACATGGGCACGATCGAACTGCAGCACCAGCATGCCGTTGCCGCGCTTCATCCACGCCGCGCTGTGCGCTTCGGAGACCGGGCGCATCGCGCCGTCGCTGCCGGTGGCGAACAACGTGCCGCGGGCTTCATAGCGGCCCACGGAACCGGCCTGCACCGGCAGCGCCATGCGCATGGTCCTGGCGTTGAACGCGAACACGCCGTTGAAGCGGGCGGTCGGCGCGGCCACCGCGAACGCGGTGCGCGCGTCGCGCTGGATGCCGCCGGCGTTGGCGAACACCTGCAGTTCCCACAGACCCTGTGCGTTGCCGGTATCGGCCGGCAGCTTCACGTTGGCCGCGAGGCCGCCGTTGCCGCTGGCGTCGAGCGCTACCGGCCAGCTGCGGCCGTCCGGCGCCACCAGCATGGCTTCCGCCTGCATCGCGGACATCTTGCCGGCCTGGTTGAAGTCGACATCGAAACGCACCGAACCACCGGCGAGGGCGTGGCTGCGGTCGGCGCCGGCGCGCAGCACGGCGGTGCTTTCTGGCTCGAACACGTGAACCAGATAACGGCCTTCGGCCTTCGGCACGCGCACCGTGTAGGTGTCGGCGCCTTCCTGGCTGTCGAGCTTGGCGATGACCGAACCGGCCTGCACATCCATGCCGGCCTTGGTCAGCTGTTCGGCGCTGGCGATGTTTTCGAGCTTGGCGGCACCGCGGCTATCGTTGACCTGCAGTTCGTCCGCGCGCAGCGCGCGGGCGCCCTGGGCCGGACTGATGCGGATCAGGCTGCCGGGCGCGGACATCTTCAGCTGCACGCCCTTGTCGAGCGCTGCGGCGTCGACCATTTCCCAGTATTCGCGGCTCTGCGCGACGTAGGGCTGCGAGGCGACGATCTGCTGGCTCGGGTCGAGTTTCCACGAGAACGACACCGGCGCGCGCTCGATCTGCGCGGAAGGCGCGGGCAGAGCGACGAGACGGGAGGGGGCCTGGTCCTGTGCGCCGGCCGGACGCAGCGGCTGCGCGGCGACGGCGGAGAAGGAGCACAGCGCGAGAGCGATTGCGATTGAAAGTCTCATGGCGTTGTCCTCACTGGCCCGCATCGGTGCGGAGAATGGTGTTCAGGCCGAAACAGGCCCGACGGCTCTGGTTGTGCGACAGCGGTTCGCCGCCCGCCATCCGCGATTTGTCGGTGAACCACACGTAGCCCGCAGCCGACTGGCTGGAGCAGTTGAGGAAGCCGTCGGAACAGCTGGCGAGCCAGTTCTGGGTGACTTCCAGGCCGACGTTCTGGCTGTAGCCGCCGCAATAGCTGTCGCCATCGAACGGCGAGGAATCAACATCGCTGCCGACCACGCTGCGGAAGGTTTTCGGCAGCGCCGGACGGCCGCTGGTGCCGTACAGGTAATTGGCGTTGTAGGTGACCATCCAACTGGTCTGCTGCTGGCGCACGCCGTCGTTCTGATAGCCGAGCAGCCAGCCGACCGCCGCTTCGAACACCGTACCGTTCATCACCGCATCGGCCAGCGGGGTGCCGGTCGAGGAGGGCGCGAGCGCATTGACGCGCACGGTCTTGTTGATGATGTTCGGATAACGGCTGTCGTAGGTCGGGTTCGACATGATCCAGCGCATGACGTTGCCGCCGTTGGAATGCGTGATCACGATCAGCCGGGTGATGCCCTTGCTGTTGATGAAAGTGGTCAGCTGTCCGGCCAGGCAGCCCGCGGCGCGACTGTCCCACCAGTACTGGCCGAAGTCGCAGTTGATGACGACGTAATTCGCCGGGTTCGGCAGGCCGCCGCGGACGGAGTCCACCATCGCCGGTTGCCAGTAGTCGTTGTAGGCATTGGTTTGGGCACCGGTGCCGTGGACGAACGCCACGCCGGTATTCGCGAACGCACACGGCGCCGCCAGAGCGAGCAAGAGCCCGCAGAGGTATCTACGCACTGGGTAATCCCCTCGTTGTTTCCTGTTCCATGAATGAAAGTGCGGCATCAGGCCGCACCAGTCCCTGATCTGCCAGCGGCCCTGCGGGCATGGCATCGCAACCGAGAATACGGAGGCGTATTGATAGTGTCATGCTGCGCTGCGACAAAGCGATGACACCTGTGGGAGCGACGGAAGTCGCGATGGTTTCCCGCAGCGCTCGGCCTTCATTGGCCGTTGAAGACAGGCAAGGCATCGCGCCTTCCGTCGCTCCCACAGCCTGTCGGATCAGAACTCCAGATCGAGCGCCGCGCAGAGGTAATCGACGAACGGTCCGAGTTGCTGCAGATCCTTGCCCAGCGTGCTCAGCAGGCGCGGGCCGGTCATGGTCGCATCGTCGATGTGGCGGATCGCGACATAGTTCTTCCGACGCAGATCGTCGAGATGGACGAAATCGGCCGGATATCCGCGCGGCGGCCGCACCAGCATCTCGCTGTCGTCCAGATCGAAACGTTTGCGGAACGCGGCCCCGTGCGCGACGTTCGCCCAACTGCCGGGATTGTCGACGATGAAATGGCGCACCCGGCGCAGGCTTTCCGGTTCCGGGTGCCACAGCCCGGCGGCGATGAAACAGTTGCCCGGCTGCAGATGGAGATAGAACGACGGCGCTTCGACTTCGCGATTGCGGGCATGGAACAGACGCGCGCCCTGCCACAGTTTGTACGGCGCCTTGTCGTTCGAGAAGCGGGTGTCGCGATGGATGCGGAACAGCGAGCCGCCGACGGTTTTCGGGTCGGCGCGGTAGTGTTCGCTGACCTCGCGCAGCGCCGGCTGCAGATCGGTGATCAGCGCCAGGAACGGCGCGCGCACATGTTGTTCGTAATCCGCTTTGTGGGCATGGAACCATTCGCGGTCGTTGTGGCGCGCCAGTGCGCGCAGGAATTTGAAACTGCGCTCCGAGAAGTACATGCTCATAGGGGCTGGCTCATAGGGGCTGGCTCATAAGGGCTTGCTCATGCGGGCCTGCTCATGTCAGATCGGTTTCCAAGGTCTGCGCCCAGGCCTGCAACTGATCGAGCAGGGCTTGCGCATGGCCGTCGTCGGCGCGGGCGATGCGCTGCGCGGCGATCTCGGCGCGATGACTTTCGAAAGTGAATTCCGACAGCCCATGGTCTTCGCACAGACGACTGCGGCGATAGTCGCGCCAGCGTTCGGCTTCGGCGATGGACAGCGTTTCCGGCCAATTGCGGGCGCGGTAACGGAACAACAGCTCAGGCAGTCGCGGATCCTTGAATGCGAAATCGCGCTGACCCAGCGCGGTCGGCGGCGTGCTGCGGACTTCGGCGAACTTGCGCTTGTCGCCCTCCTGCAGAAAACCGTCGTACAGCGAAGCGTCCACATCCGACGGTTCGTATTCGCCGCGTCCGGCGTAGATGCGGCGGATCTTTTCCGCGAGCGCAGGGCCGGCGGCGCGCAGTTGTTCGATGCGCGCTTCGGCCAGCGCCGGATCGATCCGCAACCGTTCGAAATCGGTATCGCGCAGATGCGCCCATTCGATCAACATCGGGCTGCGGTTGAGATGCACTTCCTTCAGCGGAATCCGCGCCTCGCCCGGCGGCAGATCCGCGGCCGGCGTGTAGAGACGATCGGCGATCTCATCGGCCTCCAGCGTCAGCAGTGCCTCCGGCGATTCGTGCAGATCGAACACCACGATGCGGTTGTCGATCTTCGGATGACGGATCAAGGGCGCGACCGCCGCAGCGCACAGCCGCGATGCCGGGAAACGCTGCGAGACGTGCAGCACCGGCGTCATCGCTACGGTGTCGAGCATGCGCGCGGCGAATTTTTTGTCGCGCAGCTTCAGCGTGTAGTCCCACAGTTTCGGCTGCGCGGTCTTGAGCTTGCGTGCCATGCCGATCAGTGCGCGCACGTCCGACAGCGCCTCGTGCGCGTCGCCTTCGCGCACGCCGTTGGCCTCGGCCAGATGTTCGAGCCTGAACGAGGGTGCGCCGTCTTCGCGCAGCGGCCAGACGATACCTTCCGGACGCAGCGCATGCGCCAAGCGCATCACATCGAGCAGGTCCCAGCGTGAATTGCCGCCGCGCCACTCGCGTTCGTAGGGATCGTGGAACTGGCGGAACAGGCCGTGACGGACGAACTCGTCGTCGAAACGCAGCGAGTTGTAGCCGAGGCTGCAGGTTTCCGGCGCCGACATCGCTTCGAAGATCCGGGCGAACGCATCGGCCTCGGTCAGGCCTTCGCGCTGTGCGCGCTGCGGTGCGATGCCGGTGATCAGGGTCGCGATGGGCGAGGGCAGCAGATCGTCGGCGGGCCGGACCAGGAAATCCCAGGGCTCGTCGATCTGCTTGAGATCGGCGTCGGTGCGGATCCCCGCGAACTGCGCGATCCGGCTCCGGCGCGGGTCGGTGCCGAAGGTTTCCAGATCGTAGAACAGGAAGCTCGCGGCCACTCAGGTCTCCGTCGTCAGCGGCGACAGGCGCGCGTGGACCATGCGGTCCACGGCGGCCCAGTCGAGACCTTCGAGACTGTCGCGCCCGGCCGTGGCTTCCACCAGCAGTGCGCGCTGGATGCGACCGCGTTCGAAGGCGGTGGCGTAGGGCAGGCGGTGGAAGGTCACCATCGCGTAGCGCGGCACGAAATGTCCCGGATGACGCTCGGCGAGTTTGCGCTCTAGTTCGCGCTGCAGCAGGAAATCGGGGTCGTCGACGCGATCGCTCATTTCCCGGTAGTTCTCCAGCGCCATCTGCTGGATCGCGGCCGCATTCGGCTTGCGCTCGGCTTCGAACGCCGCGAATGCGGTCGCGGTATCCGGATCGCGCTGCAGATGCGTCGCAAGCGCCACGCAGTCCTCGAACGCGCAGTTCATGCCTTGGCCGTGGAACGGCACCATCGCGTGCGCGGCGTCGCCGAGCAGCACCGCGCGGCCGTCGAGATGCCAACGGTCGAGATAGAGCGTCGCCAGCATGCCGGCCGGATTCGCCTCGAAATCGTGGCGCAGCTTTGGAATCAGCGGCAGCGCATCGGCGAAGTCGCGCGCGAACAGCGCTTCGCCTTCCGCAGCACTGCGCACGGACGCGAAGCTGGCCTTGCCCTCGTTCGGCATGAACAGTGTGACGGTGAAGGTGCGCTCGTCGTTCGGCAGCGCGATGCACATGTAATCGCCGCGCGGCCAGATGTGCAGCGCATTGGCTTCGAGCTGGAAATCGCCGTCGAACCCGGGCGGTATCTCCAGTTCCTTGTAGCTGTGCGGCATCACTTCGATGCGTTCGCCCAGATCCGAGACCTGCATCATCGCCGCGCGCAGATTGGAGCCGGCGCCGTCGCTGCCGATCAGGGCATGGAACGGATGCGCGAGGTCTTCGCCTTCGCCGACGAAGTGCGCGATGCGCGCGTCGAAATCGACCCGATCCAGACGACGGTCGAAATGCAGATTCACGCCCGCCGCCTCGGCCGCGTTCAACAGCACGATGTTCAGATCGCCGCGACTGATCGACCAGATCACTTCGCTGTCGTCCTTGCCATAACGCTGCAACAGTACGCGGCCATCGGCGAAATGCACCATGCGCCCGCGCATCATCACCGCCTGCTTCAGCACGTCGTCGTCGACACCGGCGGTGCGCAGCGCGTTCAGGCCGCGCTCGGCCAGCGCGAGATTGATCGAGCGCCCGCCGGCATAGCCGTGGATGCGCGGATCGCCGCGACGCTCGAACAATTCCACCTGCCAGCCGTTCCTCGCCAGCAGCGTCGCGAGCAGCGGGCCGGCCAGACCGGCGCCGATCAGGGTGAGACGCTTGTTCTCGACGGTATTCATGCCTGCCACTCCTGCACTGCGCGCGCGAAGCGCAGGATGTCGGCGTGATTGTTGTACAGCGGTGCGGGCGAGATGCGGATCACGTCGGGTTCGCGCCAGTCGCCGAGTACGCCGCGCGTACTCAGATGTTCGAACAGCGCGCGGCCGCGCTCGCGCCCGCCAGCCACGCGCAGCGACAATTGGCAGCCGCGATGTCCGGGATCTGCGGGCGTCACGATCTGCAATGTGTCGGCCAGATGCGCGTGGATCAGCTGTTCCAGATCGCCGGTGAGCCGTTCGGACTTCGCGCGCAGCGCGGGCATGCCGGCGCGCGCGAACAGATCCAGCGATGCGCGCAGCGGTGCGAGACCGAGGATCGGCGGATTGCTCAGTTGCCAGCCATCTGCGCCCGGCGTGGGCACGAATTCGGGCGCCATCCGGAAGCGACTGGCCTGGTCGTGCCCCCACCAGCCGGCGAAACGTGGACGGTCGGTGTGCGCGTGGCGTTCGTGTACGAAACAGCCACCGACCGCGCCCGGGCCGGAGTTCATGTACTTGTAGTGGCACCACACCGCGAAATCGGCGCCGCTGTCGTGCAGTTGCAGTGGCAGATTGCCGACCGCATGGGCGAGATCGAAACCGACCATCGCGCCGGCAGCGTGTCCGAGACGCGCGATCTCCTTCAGATCGAACGCTTGCCCGGTGCGGTACTGAACGCCCGGCCAGAGGATCAATGCGAGGCGATGGCCGTGTTCGCCGATGGCGCGTTCGATCGCTGCCATCGAAAATGTGCCGTCGGCCAGATCGGGCTCGACTTCGATCAGACAATCCTCCGCGGACAGCCCGCGGGCCTCAAGCTGCGAGGCCATCGCGTGGCGGTCGGACGGAAACGCGCCGGCTTCCATCAGGATCGCGCTGCGCTCGCCGGTCGGTCGATAGAAGCTGACCATCATCAGATGCAGGTTCGCGGTGAGCGAGTTCATCGCCACCACTTCCGCCGGCTGCGCACCGACCACGCCGGCCAGCGCATCGCGGACGAGCGCGTGGTAGGGCATCCACGGCGCGGGCTCGAGGAAATGACCCTCCACCGCGTCGCGCGCCCACTTGTCCATCACTTCATCGACGTAGGCGCGTGCGCCTTTCGGCTGCAAACCGAGTGAATTGCCGCAGAAATACGCCATTTCTGCGTCGCCGTGGCGCGGGATGTGGAATTCCGCGCGCAGGTCGCGCAGCGGATCGGCGGCGTCCTGCTGCCGCGCCCAATCGTCGTTCATCAATGCATCGCTCATGCGAATCTCTGTCCATAGGGTGCGCCTGTGGCGCACCTTTTTTTCATCGCTCGGGACAAGGACGGTGCGCCATAGGCGCACCCTGTGCGGGTCGTCGGAAAATCTCGCATCACGCGAACCTCGACTTCGGCAGACCCAGCCATTCCAGCGCAGTGCCGTGATACAGACGCGCCTGATCGGCTTCCGACAGATCCAGCGCGGCGATGCCGGCGCCGGGCTCCTGCTCGCCGAGCGGGAACGGATAGTCGGTGCCGAGCATGATCCGGTCGGTGCCGCAGGTGTCGATGAGGTATTCCAGCGCGCGCGGATCCGCGACCCAGGAATCGAAATACAGCCGCGACAGATATTCGCGCGGATTGCGGAAGTTGTCGGTGGCGACCAGATCGGGACGCATGTTGAAGCCGTGCTCGATGCGGCCGATGGTGTACGGAAAACTGCCGCCGCCGTGGGCGAGACAGATCTTCAGGTTCGGCAGACGCTCCAACACGCCGCCGAACACCAGACAGCAGGCCGCGCGCGATTGCTCCGCGGGCATGCCCACCAGCCACGGCAGCCAGTATTTCGGCATCGATTCGCTGCCCATCATGTCCCAGGGATGCACGAGGATCGCCGCATCCAGTTCGCTCGCTGCCTGGAAGAAATCGAACAGCTCCGGCGCGTCGAGATTCCAGTCGTTGATGTGCGAACCGATCTGCACGCCCTGCAGCCCGAGCTGATCGACGCAGCGCTCCAGTTCCTGGATCGCCAGCCGCGGCGACTGCAGCGGCACCGTGCCGATGCCGGCGTAATGTCGCGGATACTCGCGCACGGCTTCGGCCATGTGATCGTTCAGCGCCTGATGCAGATCGTGGGCGTGATGCGGCTTCGCCCAGTAGCTGAACATGACAGGCACCGTGCTGATCACTTGCACCTGCACGCCGAAGTTCGCGAACTCGTCGATGCGGATCTTCGGGTCCCAGGTCTTCGGCCAGATTTCTCGGAAGAACTTGCCGTCCTTGTAGATGCGCGAACGACCGTCGTCGCCGTGATGGATCACCGGAAAGCGGATGTCGCCGTACTTGGCCGCCAGATCGGGCCAGTTGCGGGGCAGGTAGTGCGCATGGGTATCGATTTTGAGCATCGGGCTCTCGGCGGGAATCATGTCTGCGGATCGTACTTCGCCGGGGCCGGATTGAAATGGCCACAGGCCTTGCAGGTGCGGTGATCGTGAGATCGGTAGAAGCGGTCGAAAATCGGCGGAAAATCGTTCTCGACATCGCGCAACGTGAAGAATTCCTCGAACAGTTTGTGGTTGCACTGCTCGCAATACCACAGCAACCCATCGAGTTCGTGCGGCAGCCGTTTGCGTTCGATCACCAGACCGATGGAGTCGGGCATGCGCTGCGGCGAGTGTGGAATGCGCGGCGGCAGGAAGAAGGTTTCGCCGGCCTTGATCGGGATATCGCGAACGGCGCCCCTGCCTTCATCATCATGTTCCTGGATACGCAGCACCATCTCTCCTTCGAGCTGATGGAACCACTCCGGACCTTCGTCCCAGTGATAGTCGGTGCGCTGGTTGGGGCCACCGACCACCATGACGATGAAGTCTTCGTTGTGGATGCACTTGTTGCCGACCGGCGGCTTCAGCAGATGCCGGTGCTCGTCGATCCAGGCCTGCAGATTGATCGGGTTGGGCAGCATGTTCAGTCCTTCACGACAGCGATGCACTTGAGTTCGATCGCGATGGGCGTCGGCAGTGCGGTGATGCCCAGCGTGGTCCGGCACGGCGCGGTGGCCGGGTCGGGGAAATGTTCGGCCCAGATCGCATTGTAGGTCTTGAAATCGCGGGCCATGTCGGTGAGGTACACGGTCACGTCGACCAGATCTTCCCAACGCGCGCCGCTGGCTTCGAGCACCGCGCGGACGTTGGCGAAGACGGCGTTGGTCTGCAGCGCGATGTCGTAGGCGATCAACATGCCGTCGGCATCGTGGACGTTGCCGGGAATGCCGTTGCTGGCCGCGTCGCGCGGGCCGATGCCGGACAGGAACAGCAATTCGCCGACGCGGCGTGCATGCGGGTAGCTGCCGACGGCTTTCGGCGCGTTTGCGGCGTGGATGACGTCGTTGCTCATCATTCGCTCCCGATCTTGCCGAGTCTGGCGATGGCGGCGGGATACTGCTCAGCGAGTTCCTGCGGGGAATCCACGTCCAGGCCGAGCTGGCGCACCACGCCGTCGTGCAGGCCGTAGATCCAGCCGTGCAGGCTCAATGCCTGGCCGCGCGCCCAAGCGTCCTGCACCACGGTGCTCTGGCAGGCGTTGACGACCTGTTCGATCACGTTGAGCTCGCACAGACGGGCGTGGCGCATCGATTCGAGTTCCACCCTTTCCAGCAATGCCGCGTGTTTCTGCGCGACATCGCTGACATGGCGCAGCCAGTTGTCGGCCAGGCCCACGCGCGCGCCGGTCAGACTGGCGTGGACGCCGCCGCAGCCGTAGTGGCCGACGACCAGCACGTGCTCGACTTTCAGCACATCGACCGCGAACTGGATCGTGCTCAGGCAGTTGAGGTCGGTGTGGACGACGAGGTTGGCGACGTTGCGATGGACGAAGACTTCGCCGGGGTCCAGCCCCAGAATCTGGTTCGCCGGCACGCGCGAATCGGAACAGCCGATCCACAGATATTTCGGCGCCTGCTGGCGCGAGAGCCGCTTGAAGAAGCCCGGGTCTTCGAGGCGAACGCGGTCCGCCCATGCCTGGTTGTTGCGCAGCAGGTCGTTCAAGGATTGCGTCACAGGGTGGCTCCGTTCATAGCGCAGATGTGTTCATAGCGCGAGGTGTTCAAAGGGCGATCCCGACATTCTTGGCTTCGGTGAAAAAGCGCATCGCTTCCATGCCGCCTTCGCGACCCAATCCGGATTGGCCGACGCCGCCGAACGGCGTGCGCAGATCGCGCATCAGCCAGGTGTTGATCCAGACCATGCCCACGCGCAGTTGTGCGGCGAAGCGGTGGGCGCGATTGAGGTCGCGGGTCCACATCGACGCGGCGAGACCGTAATCGCTGGCGTTGGCCAAGGCCAGCGCTTCATCGTCGCCGGCGAAGGATTGCAGCGTGACTACCGGGCCGAAGATTTCGTCGCGATTGGTGGCGGCATCCGGGCCGAGGCCTTCGATCACCGTCGGCGCCACGAACCAGCCCGGACGTTCCAGCGCGTTGCCGCCGCACAGGATGTGGCCGCCTTCGTCGCGAGCACGCTGCAGGGCGCTCACGACCTTGTCGAAATGCGCCTGCGACACCAGCGGGCCCATGCGCGTATCCGAATCCATCGGGTCGCCGACGCGCAGCGCCAGCGCGCGTTCGACCAGCGCCTCGCGGAATGCGGCGTAGATGCTGTGTTCGATCAGGATGCGTGAGCCGCATAGGCAGATCTGGCCGCTGTTCTGGAACGCCGAGCGCACGATGGTGTCGAGTTGCGCGCGCCAGTCGCTGTCGGCGAAGACGAGGGTGGGGTTCTTGCCGCCGAGTTCCAGCGACACCTTCTTCAGCTGCGAAGCGGCGAGGGCGGCGATGCGCTTGCCCACCGCGGTGCTGCCGGTGAACGACACCGCTTTGATCGCCGGGTCCAGCACCAGCGGTTCGCCGATGTCCGGGCCAAGGCCGTGGACGATATTCAGCACGCCGGCCGGGAAACCGATCTCGTTGGCGACCCGGCCGAGCATGGTCGCGGTGGCCGGGGTGATTTCCGAAGGCTTGGCGACCACGGTATTGCCAGCGGCGAGCGCAGGCGCGATTTTCCAGGTGAACAGATACAGCGGCAGGTTCCACGGCGAGATCGTGGCGATCACGCCCAGTGGCTGGCGCAGGGTGTAGTTCAGCCCGGCCTGACCGTGATGCGATTCGCTGGCGAACTGGGTCGCGGCGTGGGCGAAGAAGCGCAGGTTCGAGATGGCGCGCGGGATCTCGGCGTCGCGGGCGAGCGCGAAGGGCTTGCCGCCGTCCAGCGCTTCGGCGTGGGCGAAATCGTCCAGCCGCGCTTCCACCGCATCGGCGAGACGTTCGAGCCAGCGCGCGCGTTCGGTCGGCGGCAGCGCCGACCATGCCGGAAACGCGGCTTGCGCGGCGGCGATGGCGTCGGCGGCATCGCTGGCGTCGCCGGCCGCCACCTGCGCGTATACGCGGCCGGTGGCGGGGTCGAACACATCGAGCTGTCGCCCGTCGTGCGATGCGCGCTCAGTGCCGGCGATCACGTGGTTGAAAGTCTGCATGCGCCAAGCTTACCGAGATAGGCCGCCGCCTGTCCCTTGGTCGTCCGCAACGCCGTTGAAACAAGGGCGCGTCGTGGGCCGGCGGAGACCTTCGCCAGCGTACGTTGCGCCGAATCCCGCGGCACCCGCCGCGATCCTCTCCTACATGGAAGCAAGAGTCCCTCATGAAGAATCAACGTTCGCTCGCCTTTCCTTTGCTCGCTCTGCTCGCACTCGCCCCCATCGCTGCCCAGGCCCATGGCGACGCCTGCCCCAAGCCCTTCCAGGCCACCGGCACGGTCGCGTTCCCGGCCGGCTACAGCGGCGTCACCGGCCAGTTCTGGGTGCCGGCGGGCTACCGCTTGCAGATCGAACAGGTCAGCGCCGGTTTCCGTCTGCCCAGCGCCACCGACACCGCGGATTTCCAGATCGGCACCACTGTCGGCGGCACGTTCGCCTGGCACGATCTGGAAATCGACGTGGGCTACAGCAATCTCGACCGCAAGGCCTTCGGCCCGGTCACGCTGTATGCCGACAAGGGCACCGATGTGCGCATTCTGATCGCGCGGATCACCAGCACCTATACGGCGACGACTGCGCGGTGGAGCGTGACGGGTTGTCTCTACGCCGCGTGATATTCGAGATCAACGACTTGTAATGGAATAGCGGCTGCGTGCCTGTGCAACGCAGGCATGCGGCCGACGTCGCGATGCGGTGCCGGCCTGGATACCTAGCCGGCTATTCGGTCCGCGAAAATTGTTCCGTCGTGCCGATATCTTTTTCGGGATCGTAGCGGCTGCCATTGGCGATATACGTTTCGTTCCGGGTGACGGTGCCATCCGGATCCTTGCGGATCCAGAACGCGTGCTCGTGCGAGCCTTCCGCGTTCTGTAGGTTTGCGCCATCAATGAAATCGAAGTGATGGGCGCCGGAAGCGTCTGTTTTCGTATAGGCAAGACGTGGCGCATTGCCCTGCGGACAGTAGTGGGTGGTCAATAAGCGGTCGCCATCCAACGTGTAAACCGTCATCGATTGTCTCGTTGGGCTCATCGTCCAGGTTTCAACCAGAGCGCTCCCATTGGCAATCGATTTCACTTCGAGCAATGTGCTGCTGTCCGGGTCCGTTGTCCGCCAATTGCCGGCCAGTGTCTTCAGCTGTTCAAAAGCCACCTTGGCCGCAGAATCTTCAGCGCTGGACAGGCA
>CBIHKW010000091.1:0-17990 GCA_966203835.1 uncultured Thermomonas sp. | reverse complement strand
GTCGAGCAATGCCTTCACGCCCACGCCGCTGCGTGCGGACACGAAGCAGACCGGCACCAGATGGCCTTCGCGCAGGCATTGCTCGAAGGCATCGTGCAGTTCCTGACCGCTGAGTCCTTCCTCGCCGACTTCCAGGAAATGATCCATCACGCCTTCGTTGATTTCGACTACCTGGTCGATGATCTTCTGGTGCCAGTCGCCGACCGGCCCGAGGTCGCTGTCGCCCGACGTATTCCAGAAACAGTCCACCACCGCCTTGCCGCCGTTCGCGGGCAGATTCAGCGGCAGGACTTCGTTGCCGAAGGTGTCGCGCAGGTCCGCCAGCAGCGCGCCCGGATCGACGCCCTCGTGGTCGATCTTGTTGACGACGATGACCCGGCAGAGATTGCGCGCCTGGGCGTATTCCATCATCCGGCGGGTGCCGTAGCCGATGCCGGTGTCGGCATCGACGACCACGGCTACCGTTTCCACGGCGGCCAGCGCCGATAAGGTCGGGCCGCGGAAGTCGGGATAACCGGGAGTGTCGATCAGATTGACGTGGATGAGCGGCTGCCCGGACGCGGCGTGGTCGATGCCGGCGATCGCCGCGTCGATGGAATGCCCGCGTTCCTTTTCGATGCCGTCGAAATCCGACACCGTGCTGCCGCGCTCGATGGAGCCTGCCGTCTGGATTGCGCCGCCGGCATGCAGCAGGGCTTCGAACAATGTTGTTTTGCCGGCGCCGGGGTGGCCTGCCAGGGCCACGTTGCGGATCTGTTCTGTGGAATACGACATGAGCGACTCTCCTTGCGCGAAGGCGTGAAAGGAAGGCCGTCATGGCTGTCCGCATCGGAAGCCTGCCGTCCGAGCAGGCGCTCGGCGGGCGGTCATGGCGGGGCGCCCGGGGAAGGGCGCCCGCCAAGCATCGGAAGTTCGGGCGCGCGGGTCAAGCGGCAATGCGGCAAGCCGCAACTGGTCTCCATCTTGCGTCTGCGGCAGTAGCGGTCGTTGCGAGCGGGTAGACTCGGGATGCGTCAAATCGACATGCTTCAGATCGGCATGCTTCAGATCAACATCCCCCGACATCTTCAAGGAGTCCGACCATGGCTTTGAAACGCATCGCGACCGCGCATTGGGAAGGCGACATCCAGACCGGCAAGGGCGGCATGAGCACGCCGCAGAGCGGCCTGTTCGCGGACCAGAATTATTCGTTCAAGACCCGCTTCGGCGACGAGAAAGGTACCAACCCCGAAGAACTGCTGGCCGCGGCGCACGCCGGCTGCTTCAGCATGGCGCTGTCGGCGGTGTTGGGCCGTGCCGGCTTCACTCCGGCGAAGATCGACACCCGCGCCGAAGTCTCGATGGATCCGGGTATGGATCCGGGTCCGACGGTCACCGGCGTGCATCTGATTCTCAGCGCATCGGTGCCGGGCATCACCGCGGAACAGTTCGCCGAGATCGCCAACGCCGCGAAAGCCGGCTGCGTGATTTCGCGGGCGCTGGCGGTGCCGGTGACGCTGGAGGCGACGCTGGTCTGACGGGCTGTGCATACGCCCGACATGCGCTGCAGGCGGTCGTCATCGCCTGCGGTGCATGCCTTAACGAATTATTTACGAAATCGGCAAGTCCCTGTCGCACGCTGCGAAACGGGGTGTACGGTGCGTCCACGGTCGCGAAGCTTGCTGCGACCGGTGGCTGAGATTCAACGCATCGTCGCGCACGTCCGTTTCGCACCCGCGTTGCGGCCGCGCACCACGATCCATCGTGTACCTATCGGCGACATGGAGTGGACAACGTGAACAAGGCTATCGATCTGCGTAACAACCCCGGCCAGGGGCTCATTTCCCGCATTTTTCCGCTTTCCCTCGCACTGCTCATCGCATTGCCGGGCATCGCATCCGCGCAGAGCACGGCCGGCGCGCCTGTCGGCAGCAGTGCCGATGAACCTGCGACGGCCGCATCGACCTCCAACGAGGTGCGCGCCGACACGGCCAGGGCGAAGCAGGGCCTGACCGGCAGTCCGAAACGCACGACAGCAGCCGACACAGGCACGCCACCGCCGGCCGAGATGCGCGGATGGGTGCCGCGACTCGACTACAAGCATTGCCCGAACGGCACCACCAGTTTCGTTGCCAGCGATGGCGGCGTGAAATGCTGGGCCGGTCCGGTCGACTGAATGTCCATGCCGGGTTCTGCCCGGTCGTGGCGATGGTGTCGGGCGCGACCATCGACGGTGCCCTTCGCAAGTACATGAGGGGGTTGCATGAAATCGCGAATCCATGGACTCAAGCGGGTTCTTCTGCCATGTCTGGTACTGCTGCCGGCATTGTTGGCCACGGCGGCGGGGCCGTCCGAGCCGGGCAGGCCGAAGGCACCAGGCGTACAGGAAACGACGGCCGCAAGTGCGACGGCGCTCCGGGCTCAACGCCTTCCTTCCAGCGTTCTCGATCCGAAAAGCGAAAGCAAGATCCATGTGTCGAGCACCGATTCGAAGGGCGATTGCCCCAACGGTGCCACGAAGCTCGAACGCTGCTCGGGCGTGTATCCGAACGGCAACAGCTGGGAAATCGCACCCTGCTGCCGGACTGAAACGAACTGAAGCCGATTGCAGCCGGAAACTGTCGTTCCGGTTCGCCTTGAAGCCGGAGCCTGCGGGCTCCGGCTTTTTCATGGGATCGATATCATGGGATCGATATCATGGGATCGATATCATGGGATCGATATCACGGGTGTCGCCGCTTCGTTGCCTGTCTGCGGCGTCCGTTCGGCGATCCTGTCCTGCAGATAGCGATACCACTCGACTTCGATGCGATCGGCCGGACCGATCAGGCGCTCGAAGTTCGCCAGCGAGCCGCCTTCGGCGATCAGCCGTTTGTAGCTCGCGGCGTAGCGGCCGTTTTCGCCGTGGAACAGGAAGTGGCTGAGGCTCCAGTACTGGATGTAGTAGCGGTTGACGTTGCTGGCGATGTTCGGCGCATCGATTCCGGTGATGAGCGCGCGGATCGGGATCCAGTGGCCTGCGTCGATGTCCCTGTCGAGATTGCCGGTCAATCCGGAATCGCTCAGCCACCAGATCGGGTAGGCGCCCTGGTCGATCTTTCCGGGGATGAGCTTGCTGCGTTCGATCCGACTGGTGCCGAAATACGTCGCCAGCCCTTCATCCACCCATTTGTATTTCGGGAAGCTCGAGACTTCCGCGTTCAACTGATGCGTCGCCTCATGGACCATCCAGTGATACGGGTTGGACTCGTTCTTGGCGTAGTAGGCGTAGCAGATCGGGCGCAGGTAATACGCCTCCGCCCACGGCAGACTGTGGTTGTTGGCCTTGAACTGCGCCTGATGGGCGTACAGCGTGAGTTTGAGTTTTTCCCTTGCGCCCGCGGCTGCGCGATGCGTGGCGAAGACATCGGCATATGCGACGTACAGAGACTCCACCGCTTCGGCTACTTGCTGCGTCTGCGCCACATCCGCGGTGCTGGTGATCGCGTAGTGCGCGGTCTCGATAAGTGTCGCGCCGGGCAGTGGATTCGGGTGTGGTGAACGGCCCTGCGCGGCTTTGCCCTTTGCGACCAATGCGCGGGCCTCGGCTTTCTCAAGCGCACGCCGTTCGTGAATCCAGTGGCGCCAGTACAGCGAGACGGCTGCGATGATAGCGACGACGATGAGTGGCTTCAGGAAGGGTTTGAGTGTCATGACTCTGCGGGCAGGGTGGATGTCGTCATGCTATTGAATCAGGCTTTGTGTGAAGCAGATTGTGTCTGCCGGATAAGCAATGGGTCCCGGGCTCAACTGCGCATGGCATTGTCGAGCCCGGGGACAGTCTTGATGGTGGATCGTCGCTTAACGGATGAACGGCGACCGCAGCAGTTCGTGTTCCTCCGCATTCAACAGCAACGCATTGCCGAAGTTGTTGCTGGGATTGGCCATGATCGACTTTTCGGAGGAGGGATCATGCGGCAACGGCCGTTGACTGGGGTGCGGCAAACCGAAGGCATGGCCGAGTTCGTGGCCGATGCTGTAGATCGCATCGGTATGCGCACGAAGATGAGTGGCGAAATGTTCGCCGTTGTATTCGGTCATCAGCGGGGGTTGCGCCGAAAAATGTCCGCCGATGAAATTGTTGATCGCGCCCGCGCCGGATGCTGCGGTGCCTTGTCCGATGTAGGGCGCAACACAGAGGATCGTGCCGCTGGTATCGATGCGTCGGCCGAATGCGTTGAAGACGGTGCCTTCCATCCTGCGCAGCAGCAGGGCGCGATTGTCTTCGGCCGGAAACGGGTCCGCCGGATTGGGAATGGTCACGGCCGGATTCGCGGGGTTCGGGATCTTGTCGGGAATATCGCTGGTCTTCGCCCACAGGTTCCAGTCGTTGCCGGAGGCCGAGCTCCAGATCACGACCGCGGCCTGCACGAAACGGAACGATTTTCGGCCGAGCCGGTTGCTGTACCAGCTCTGGGTGATGCGCAGATTGCCGAGCAGATTGTCGATGGCCGTGCGTACGCCGGCGATGTTCTTGGCGTGGTCGCTCGACACGATCACCACCGGCAGGATTTCGTGCTGGCCGGAGTCGAAATCGATCGCGCACCAATCTCCACGACCGGCGCCCATCGCAACCGCACGGAACTTGGGTCCGTGGAGAATCGCGACGATGCGATTGAGATCGATGTGATGCATGGTCTGACCGACACGCACGCGCCAGTCGGAAGCGTGTTCGCCGATGGCGACCAGCTCGGCGCCTCTGCCGTAGATCGGTTCGATCGCCTGTGCGATCTGGATGTCGCGGATATCCATGTAGCGTCCTCCTGACTGCTGGGTGGCGGACGGCGTTGCGCGCGTCCGGAGCAGGAGATGCGACGTGTCGCGGCCGCCGACAGCGGCATGCGCCTTGCCGTGCGCATCAGCGATGCGCGCGGCGGTGTTGCGTCTGGTCGGATCCCCCGGCCAAGCCTATCGCCGGCGACGCGGTGTCCGCAAGGCGTGGCGTGTCACGCGCCGACTTGTCGCGCCGGATCGCTGATTTCCAGTTCGCGCAGGATCACGCTGGCCTGCGTGCGATTGCGTGCGCCGAGTTTCTCGAAGATCGCGCTGAGGTGCGCCTTGATGGTGCGTTCCTGCACGTCGAGGCGGTCGGCGATCTGTTTGTTGAGCAGGCCCTGGGCGACGAGCGCGAGCACGCGGAACTGCTGCGGGGTGAGACTGGCGAGGCGGGCGGCGAGGTCGGCGTCGCCGGGCGCGGAGCGGGCGCGGGCCACGGCGGGACGCAGCGCGGGCGGCAGCCATTCTTCGCAGCCCAGCACGGTGCGGATGGCGTCGCGCAGTTCTTCCAGGCCGGCGCTTTTCGGAATGTAGCCGGCGGCGCCGTGGTCCAGCGCGCGGCGGATGATCTGCGGGTCTTCGTTCGCGGACACCAGGGCCACCGCCACCGCCGGATACTGGGCGCGGATCGCCGCCAGTCCGGCGAGGCCGTGGTTGCCGGGCATGTGCAGGTCGAGCAGCACGAGGTCGATGTCGGGGCGCGCCTCCAGGATCGCCAGCACTTCGTCCAGCGACGCCGCTTCGCAGGTGCCGACATCCGCGACGGCCTCGGCCGCCGCGCCGCGGAGCGCGGCACGGAACAGCGGATGGTCGTCGGCGATCAACAGTTGCGGCATGAGGTTTGCGGCATGGCGGAGTTCGGTATTCGGTGTCTGCGCCGGCGCGCACGTCGGAATCAAGCCTAGCAGGGCGCGGCGCGGCCCGTGCGTCGGCGACACGTCGATGATCTGGTACCAAAGTACGATGCCCGGGCGCCGGCCGGCTGCTACGGTGCGGAGTTATGACCTCGATATCGCTCCGTTCCGCGTTCCGGTTGCCCACTGCATTGGCGCTGCCGCTGGTGCTGACCATGGCCATGGCCGCTTGCGCCACCGGCCCGCGTACCTCGGGAGGTGTCAAAAACCGGGAATCGACCATGTTCAGTGCCGAGCGCGCGACCACCCATCGCGACGGCGATGATCTGCTGACCGCGGGGCTGGGCCTCGCCGGGCTGCGCGGCCTTGCGCCACCGGCGTTCGCCGATGCCGCTGCGCCGACCGCGGTCGAACTGCGGCGACGGGCGATCTGGAGCAACTGGCGCGGCATCGCCGATCTCGCCCCGGGCGGCGGTTACGGCGAGATCTACGGCAGCACCGCGACGGTGCCGGGCCGCGAATTCTCCGCGTTCGCGACGGTGCCGGGCGCGCGTCATCCGCATCGCCTGCTGGCGCAGGTGCCGGACGGTTTCGACCGCAAACGCCGCTGTCTGCTGGTGGCGCCGTCGTCGGGTTCGCGCGGCGTGTACGGCGCGATCGCGGTGGCCGGCGCCTGGGGGCTGCCGAAAGGCTGCGCTGTGGCCTATACCGACAAAGGCACCGGCACCGATTATTTCGATCTCGACGCCCGCAGCGGCGCGCGTGCCGACGGCACGCTGGGCATGGCTGGGCAGGGCAGCGATCTGGCATTCGCGCCCGAGGTTCCGGAGAAAGCCTCCGGCGTCGCCTTCAAACATGCTCATTCGCAGGACAACCCGGAGGCCGATTGGGGCCGGCATGTCCGCCAGGCCGCCGAGTTCGGGCTGGCGGCGCTCAATCGTGCGTTCCCCGAGGATGCGCCGTTCACATTTGCGAACACCCGCACCATCGCGGTCGGCATTTCCAACGGGGGCGGCGCGGTCCTCCGTGCGGCGGAATCAGACGGCAGCTCATCCGATGAAAGCTGGTTGGATGCAGTGGTCGCGGGCGAGCCCAGCGTGCTGGTCGAAGCTCAGGGCGGTCGGTCGCTCTACGATTACAGCACCGAAGCCGCGCTGTTGATGCCTTGCGCCCTGCTGGCGATGGACAATCTGCCGCAGCCGCCGTTGCAGGCCACGGCGCGCACTGCGTGGGCGCAACGCTGTGCGGCCATGCAGGCAGCGGGTTTGATCGAAGGCGCCGACGCGGATGCGCAGGCGCGCGACGCCTACGCGCGGATGCGCGCGCAGGGCTGGACTGATGAGGCTTTGCGCGCCGGCGCGCTGAGCGTCGGCTTCGATCTGTGGCGTGCGGTGGCGGTCACTTACGCATCGGCCTATGGGCGATACGGCGTGGGCGAGCATCCCTGCGGCTTTTCGTACGCGGCGCAGAACGCCGACACGACCCTGCGTGCGGCGACGGCGCAGGAACGCGCGGCGTGGTGGAGCGACGCCAGCGGTATCCCGCCAGGCGCCGGCGTGGGCATCGTCGATGAAGTGGCGAAGGTTGATCCCGCCGCCACCCGTTTGCAGTGTCTGCGCGACCTGTGGCGCGGCGCGTCCGCCGACGCCGACCGCGTGCGCAAGGGCATCGCCGAAACCCGCGCCGGCCTGCCCCGCGAAGGGCTGCCGGTGATCGTGATCCACGGTGTCGACGACGGCCTGATCCCGATGGCGTTCACCAGCGCGCCCTATGTCGCCAACGCCCGTGCGGCCGGCCGCGATGTGCGTTTCTGGCAGGTGCGCAACGCCCAGCATTTCGACGCATTCCTCGGTCTGCCCGACTACGGCGTGCGCTATCTGCCGATGCTGCCCTATGTCTACACCGCGCTGGACCGCACCCTGGCCCTGCTCGAAGGCGATCGCGTGTCGGCGGATGCCTTGGACGTCCAGGACGCCACCATCCAGACCGTGCCGCGTGCCGGCAAACCGCTGACGGCGGAACATCTTGCGATTCCCGGGCGTTGATCGATCGTTCGCCGGGCTTGCCCCCGGCGGGCGCGTTTGGCACGCTGGCGGTCGGTGAGTCGCAAGAGGTGGGCATGAAGCCGCGATATCTGGGTCAGCGTCACTTCTCGATGTTCCGGGATTTCCATCTCGCCGACTGGCTTACGCTCGCCAATGCCTTCTGCGGCGTATGCGCGGTGTTCTTCGCGATGCGCTACATGCAGTCGGGCGAAAAGCACGACCTGATCTGGGGCATCGCGCTGGTGCCGCTGGCGTTCGTGTTCGATGCGCTCGACGGCCGCGTGGCGCGCTGGCGGCAATCGTCCTCGATCCTGGGTCGCGAACTCGATTCGCTGGCCGACGTGATTTCCTTCGGCGTGGCGCCCGCAGCGCTGGGTTTCGCTGCGGGTTTCCAGGGCGCCTGGGACTGGATCGTGTTGGGTTATTTCGTCTGCTGCGGCGTCAGCCGGCTGGCGCGCTACAACATCACTGCCGAGCAGTTGTCCGAAGGCGACGACAAAGTAAAGCACTTCGAAGGCACGCCGATCCCGACCAGTCTCGCGCTCGTGGTGATGCTGGTGGTCGCGGCCGACGCCGGGCGGATCGGTAGCGATTTCTGGTTCGGCGCCTACCAGATCGGGCCGTGGATCCTGCATCCGCTGGTGCTGGTCTATGCGCTGTCCGGCTCGCTGATGGTCAGCAAGACGATCCGCATTCCGAAGTGGTGATTACGCGCGGGGCGTATGGCCTGATCGACTCGTAGGAGGGCCTTCAGGCCCGATCTTTTCCGAACGATCGCCCGATCCCTGCAGAGCTCGGGGCTGAAGCCCCTCCTACACACGCCATTGCTATGATGGCGGCCTCAGACCGGGAGCGATGCGATGTGGACTGCAGGCGGTGCGGGTGGATCGGGTTTCGGTGGGTCGGGTTTCAGTGGCCAGGGTGACCCCGGTGCGTTGGTGCAACAGTACTGGAGCGCATTGACCGAAGCGATGCGTTCGGCCGGCGGCGGCGCGCGTCAGCAGGATCCGTGGCAGGCGGCGATGCAGAGTTGGTCGCAGTTGGCCGGTGGCGGCCAGAGCCGCAACGATGCCGGCGACGCGATCGAGCGTTTTTCCGCACAGGCGCGACAGTGGTTCGGCACCATGCAGCAGGTCGCGGAACAGTTCGCCGGAAAATCCGCCAGTGCGGAAGATATCGCTGGTGCCTGGAAACAGGCGATGGGCGGTGGCGGCAATCCATTCGCGAATCTTTTTTCCGGCATGACCGGTCGCGGCCAGTCCGGTTTCGATGACTGGTACGCGCAGGTCGCACCGATGTTCGGTGGTCTGTCGAAGGGCGGCATGCTCGACGGTCTGCGCCAGGAAAGCATGAGCTGGCTGCGCACGCCCGCGTTCGGCCACAACCGCGAACAGCAGGAACGCTGGCAGGCGCTGGCCGAAGCCCAGTTCGAACTGCAGCAGAAGAACGACGCCTACAACGCGCTGATGCTCGAAGTCGGCCGCGATGCCTTCGATCGCTTCGAGCGCAAACTCGCCGAACGCAGCGAGCCCGGTCGCCAGTTGCAGTCGGCGCGCGCGCTGTTCGACCTCTGGATCGATGCGGCCGAAGAGGCTTATGCCGAAATCGCGCTGTCCGCAGGCTTCCGCAAGGTGTATGGCGAACTGGTGAATGCGCAGATGCGGGTGCGCGCGGGGATCCAGAACGAAGTGGAGCGGATGTGCGGCCTGTTCGGCATGCCCGGGCGGACTGAAGTCGATTCCGCGCACCGCAAGATCGCCGAACTCGAACGTCAGCTGCGACGTTTGCGCGATGCGGTCTCCGCGCAAACGAAGTCGGCTCCAACCAAGGCTGCGCCGGTGAAACCCGCGCCTGCGGAAGTCGTACAAGCCAAGCCTGCGCCGAAGCAAACGGCCCGCGCCGAACCGGCGCCGAAAAAGTCCGCGAAGAAAGCCTCGGCCAAGACAGCCCCAGCCAGGAAAGTCACAGTCAAGAAAGCCGCAGCCAGCAAAGCGCCAGTCGGCAAAGCCGGAACGTCGCGCGCGGCCGCGAAACCTGCGGTGAAGAAAGCGCAGCGACAAGCCATCGCCGCGATCGCCATTCCCGAACCCTTGAAGCCGATGCCGCTGAAACAGGCCGCCGCGGTCAAGACCGCCGCCGGCAAGACCGCGAAGAGGACGCGCTGACATGTACACACCGTTCGAAGTTTCGCCCGAGAAATTGGCCCAGGAAGCAGCCACCGTCCAGCAGAAGCTGGGCGCGGGCCTCGCGACGCTGCGCGCGCTCGACGATGTGCATTACGGCGTCACCGCGAAAGAAGAAGTCTGGCGCGACGGCAAGGTCGTGCTATATCGCTTCAAGGGCGGCAAGGCGCCGACCGCGAAGATTCCGGTGCTGATCTGCTATGCGCTGGTGAACCGGCCGTACATGGTCGATCTGCAGGACGACCGCTCGCTGGTCAAGAACCTGCTGGCGCTCGGCGAGGACGTGTACCTCATCGACTGGGGCTATACCGATCGTTCCGACCGCTATCTCACGCTCGAGGATTACATCGAGCGTTTCCTCGGCGGCGCCGTCGATCACCTGCGCGATGCGCACGATCTGGATGCGATCAATCTGCTCGGCATCTGCCAGGGCGGCGCGTTCTCGCTCACCTACAGCGCGCTGCATCCGGAGAAGATCAAGAATCTCATCACCATGGTCACGCCGGTGGATTTCCACACCGACGACAACATGCTGTCGAACTGGACCCGCGGCCTCGACATCGACCTGTTCGTCGACACGCTGGGTAATGTGCCGGCCGATCTGATGAACCTCTGTTACCTCACGCTCAAGCCCTACCGTTTGTTCGTGCAGAAATACGTGGGCATGGTCGATATTCTCGACGACAAGAAAGCGATGGAGGATTTCCTGCGGATGGAGAAGTGGATCTTCGACTCGCCGGATCAGGCCGGCGAAGCGTTCCGCCAGTTCATCAAACAGTACTACCAGGGCAATGGTTTCGTGAACGGCGGCATCGACATCGGCGGGCGCGAGGTCCATCTCGGCCTCGTCGACATGCCGGTGCTGAATATCTACGCCGAGCAGGATCATCTGGTGCCGCCGTCGGCGTCCAGGCCGATGAAAGATCTGGTCGGCAGCGAAGATTATTCGGAAGTCTCGTTCCGCGGCGGGCACATCGGTATTTACGTCTCGGGCCGCGCGCAGAAGGAAGTGCCGTCGGCGATCCACGATTGGCTGGCGAAGCGCGCGAAGTGAACGGATTCCTTCGCTTCGTCGCGACCGCCGTGCTGGCTGTTTCGGCCTTCGTCGCTTCCGCTGCGCCCACTGCGAAAGCGCAGCGCGAGATCGATGGTCTCATCGCTGCGTTGGGCGATTCCGGCTGCGAGTTCGAACGCAACGGCAGCTGGCACGATGCGAACAAGGCACGTGCGCATCTGCAGAAGAAATACGACTACCTGCGCAAGCGCGGCATGGCCGATACCGCGGAGTTATTCATCGAACGCGGCGCCAGCAAGAGCAGCATGAGCGGCAAGCCCTATCGCGTGCGCTGCCCGGGCAAGGCCGTGGACACCGCGGCGCATTGGTTCGAGCAGCGTTTGCGGATATTGCGCACCGCGCCTGCACGTTGAGCGCGACAATACTTTCATCGAGGTGATCATGGCCGGAACCAGAACCCTTGCCCGCAGCCGTAACGATCGCGTGCTGGTCGGCGTGGTCGGCGGCATCGCTGCCCGTCTCGGCTGGAGCCCGACGCTGACGCGCGTGCTTTACGTGCTGATTTCGGCCTTATCCGCTGCGTTTCCGGGCATCCTGGTGTACCTGATCCTGTGGCTGCTCATGCCTGAAGAGGGCGGGCCTGAAGAGAGCCGCGATTGAGTCTTTGGCCGCGCCGGTTGTTGTTGACGCTAGGGGTGCTGTGGGCCTTGCCGAACAGCGTGTTAGGTCTGATCGCCGGGTTGCTGGCGATGCCGTTCGGCGCCCGCCCAAAATTCCGCAGGCGCGATCTGGCGCTGGTGTTCCATGGATTTCCGATGGGTCCGGGCGGGGCTTTGACCCTGGGCAATGTCATGCTGAGTACGCATTCGGATATGGACGCGCTGTGTACCACGTACGCGCATCGCGCCAAGTGGTGCGTGCAGCCGAGAACACGCATCGGCGATCACGAACGCGCGCACGTGCTCCAGTACATGGCGCTGGGGCCGCTGTTTCTGCCGCTGTATTTCCTGTTCGGCGGCGTCAGCGTACGCAATCGATTCGAGCGCGCGGCCGACCGTTATGCGCTGACCGGCAGCGGCTGGTGGCCGTGGCTGAAAGCGAATTCGAAAGCCGAAACGCTGCGCTTGGGCGAATCGTCCACACGCTCGATTGATCTCGCCTGAGCGTCGCTCATGTAGGAGGGGCTTCAGCCCCGAGCCTTTGTGTAAATCGGGGCTGAAGACTTTCGTGCGCTGGTGGTGAAAAGCTCGGGCCTGAAGGCCCTCCTACGCCGGCGAGATCAGAAATCCGGACGCAGTTTCACCGTTTCCAGTTCGCGGCGCACGCTGCGCATGAAGATGCTGGGCGCGAACCAGGTGTAGACGCAAAAGCCCAGCCACGCGAAAGACAGGGCCGGAGTCCATGTCTTGAGGCCGTGATCGATCAGCGCGATGTCGGCGGTGCGGTACAGCAGATACATGCCGACGAGCAGCGCGATCGCGCGCCGGCTCGATCCCGCAGAGACCCAAGTCTGGAAGCGCCACCACAGACCGAGAAACCAGTTCTGTCTGGCTTTGATCGCAGCCAGCAACGTCAATGCGCCTTCGTCCCCGGGCTCGTTCTGCAGCGCCCAGATCGCATGCGCGCGTGCTTCTTCGACGCGGCCCGCGGCGAGGTCGCAGTGACCGAGCAGGACGAGCGCGTCGATGTGTTCCGGATCGATCTCGAGCGCGCGCTGCGCATGCGCGCGTGCGGGCTCGCGCCGACCGCGGTCGTATTCGATCCAACCGTACTGCGCCCACACGCCGGCACTTTCGGGGTCGCGTTCGCTGGCTTCGGCGATCTCCGCGAGCGCGCGTTCGGGTTTGCCCCAAGCTTGATACAGGTTGGCGGCGAGCCGGCAGGTTTCCGAGCTTTCGGGCGACAAAGCCCGTGCGGCGTCGATGTGCGCTTCGGCCTGCTTGAACGCGCGTCGTGCCGTCTGTATCGACGCCATCGCGAGATGGGCGAGGTGCGAGTCGGGATCCAGGGCGAGCGCCTGCGCGGCTTCCAGATTCGCGGCGTGCAGGCGTTTGCGGCGCACCAGACAGAACGCGAGGATCGCATGGGCGTCGCCGTGATCCGGGGCTTCGCCGAGCACGCGGGTCAGCACGTCGATGGCCTGATCGTGATGACCACCGTGCATCAGCTGCAGCGCGTGTTCGAGCAATCGTGCGAGGCGCAGGTCGTCGTTCATCGCAGCGCCACCGCCAGCAGGCCGGGCAGTTCCAGCGTATCGAGCACGCTGCGCGCGAGCACGAAACAGACCAGCAGACCCACTGCGCCGTTGCGCAGTTCGCCGCCGAAGTGGAGGATCAGCTCGGTGCTGCGCGACTGACTCACGTACAGCGCATAACCGAGCGAAAGCTTCAGCGCCGGGAAACAGAGGGCGGCGTATTGGATCGCTGAATTTTCCAGAAAACCATTCTGCCTCGCCCAGCCGATGGCCAACGCCAGCAGCACGCAGCCGATCAGGCTGGCGGCGATGTACGCCCACTCGCGCGCGGCGGTGGCGCTGCCCAATGCGCGCGAATTGAAGGCGAACCACGCCAGTCCCAGCGCGTTGCCGGACAGCATCAATGCCAGCAGCGGCCACATCGGGTCGACGGCGTAACGGATCAGACCGCTAGGACGTGGTTCGTCGGGAATGCGATAGCGCGCGGCGTGCAAGGATCAGCCCTGTTTTTCGAGGAATTTAAGCACTTCGTCGTACTGGCCGCCCTGATTGGCGTAGCGCGCGTGGTTCTTCGCGCTGGTCAACCATTCCAGCGTGGTCGGCCGGATCTGTTCGAGCGCGTCGCGCAGATGCTGCGGCGAAATTTCGGTTTCCTTGCCAGAGGCGATCGACGCTTCGATCGCTTCGTCGGCGGCGGTGTCGACCAGATTGCGCAGGTCGGCGCCGGAATGGCCCGAGGTGCGGCGCACGATATCGCGCAGATCGATGCCGTCCGCAACCGGGCGCCCGTCGAGCAGCAGATCGAGGATGATCCTGCGCGCATCGGCATCCGGCGGCGGCACGAACAGCACGCGGTCGAAGCGGCCCGGGCGACGGAACGCCGGGTCGACGGCCCACGGCACATTGGTCGTGCCCAGCACCAGCACGTGATGATTGTTCTGCGAGAAGCCGTCGAGTTCGGTCAGGAACTGACTGACCACCTTGGCCGATGTCGCTTCGCGCGCGTGCTGACGCTTGCCGCCAATGGCTTCGATCTCGTCGAAGAAGATCACCGCCGGCGCGGTGCGCCGCGCCTGCTCGAAGATTTCGTGCAGCTTGCGCTCTGATTCGCCGATGTACATATCCAGCACATCGGTGATCGAGATGTTGTAGAACTTCGCGCCGCATTCGCCGGCGGTGGCGCGCGCCAGCAGCGTCTTGCCGCAGCCGGGTGGGCCGTAGAGCAGGATGCCGCCGCCGGACTGGCGTTTGAAGCGCTGGAACAGCGAAGGCTTGAGGAACGGGGTGATGATGCGCCGACGGATCTCGCGTTTGACGTCCTCGAGGCCGCCGACATCGGCGAAACCGATGCGCGCCGCGGGTTCCTGATAACGCACCGCGTCGAACTCGCCAGTGTCGTCGTTGGCGATGCTGGGCACTGCGCGCAGTCGCGGCTCCGAAGAACGCGCATCCGACAGCGAAACGACTTTTCCGCTGAGCTGCGATGCGAACGCGGCATCCTCGATCGCCGGGTTCTGCGCGATCGCAGCGCGATAGGCCGCCTGCGCCTCCGCGCGCTTGCCTTCGTCGAACAGCAGATGCGCCCTGGCCATCGATGCTTCCGCGGAATCGGGTGCAGCCAGCCGCAGCAGAGCATCGTGCTCGCCTGTGTCCGCGAGCAGCCGGATCGCGCGTTCATGTCGATCCTGCGCTTCGAGCAAGCCGGAGCCGCAGAGTTCGAGCGCCGTCAGCAGCGCCGCGGCATCGCGCTGTTCGAAACAGGCGTCCAGCACCAGCCCGCGCAGCGGCGCGTTGTCCGGCGTCGCGCGCAGCGCAGCGAGCAGGGCGTTGAGGGTGTCGCTGGTCATCTTGATGCGATGTTCCTCAACGCCAGATCGACAGGCGATCGGCTTCGGGCAGCAGCATCGCGTTGCCGGCCTTGCACGCGAACGCGGTGCCGAATGCAGGCAACTGCATCAGCGGACCGTTCGTGCGAGATTGGCCCGGCGGATAAGCCGCGGTTGCGGCATGTACTGCCGCGGTCTGCGTCGACAGTTGCTGCGGCCACAGCCGCGCCCAGCCGCGGAAGAAATGCTGCTGATCCGCGGCCTTCGCCTGCGGCTCGGCTTTCTCGTACGCGGCCCACGCCAGTTCCAGGCCGGAGAGATCGGCGACGTTCTGGTCGCGGGTCCGCAGACCGTCGATCTTCAGCGCCGGATTGCCCGGATAGGAGAAACGCGCGAAGTAGGTGGTCAACGGCGCGATGCGCGTTTCCCAGCCGCTTGCGGTGGCGGGCGACCACCAGTCGCGCAGCGTTTCCGTCGAATCGATGCGGCGCCCCTTGGTATCGATCGCGCTGACCAGTTCATGACCGACCATCGCGCCGAAACCGCCGTACTGCGCCGCCAGCGGCAGCTTGATATCCAGCACCGGTGCCTGCAGAACGGCGGCGGTGACGTAAAGGCGGTTGTGGGCGAGGTCGTAACTCAGCGCCGGATACTGCGGCAGCACGTCCCAGCGCCGGCTGGCGTTGGCCTTGCCGATGCGCTTCATTTCCTCGCGATGGTGCCAGGTCGATGCGATCAGAATATTGCCGCCGAAACTGCCGCGGCCCATCGGCTGGGTCGTGAAATCGAGGTCGTGACGCGGACTGCCGATCTCGATCTTCACCCGATCGATCTTCGCGCGCGCTTCGATCTTCGTCTGCGCGTCCATCCAGGTGTTGCGTTCGATCGCATTGCCCAGCGCGTCTTTCACGCCGCGGGCGATGGCATCGGCGCGTTCGCGGTCGGCATCGGGCAGATGACGCGCCACGTATTCGTGGGCCAGCATCGAACCGGCCGAGGCATTGATCGCATCCAGCACCTGACGCCAGCGCGCCGCCGGTTCGTCCTCGCCGCGCAGCAGGCGGCCGCGGAATTCATGGTCGGCGTCGCGCCAATTTTTGCTGAGATACGGCGCCATCGCATTGCCGACGTGGAAACGCAGATACGCCTGCCACTGCGCCGGCTTCAGGCTGCCGATCATCTTGTCGAGCTGTGCGAACAGTGCTGCGTCGGCCATCGACACCTGTTCGGCGTTCACGCCCTGCGCCTTCAGGAAAGCGGCGAGCTGCAGATTGCGGTATTTCTTCGCGAAATCCTTGGTCGGCACCGGACCGTAGCTGGCATTGAGGCTGCGCAGCGCATCCTGCGTTTTCGAGAGTCGCGCGATGCGGGTTTCGAGGTCGATCACCAGTTGCGCTTCGCTCGCGACCTTGGCCTGCGGCGTGCCCGACAGCGCCAGGATCTTCTGCACGTACCCGTTGTAGCGGCCGAGCAGCGCGCGCGCGTCGGCGTCGCTGCGGGTGTAGAACGTGGCATCGGGCAAGCCCATGCCGCCCTGCGCGAAATAGCCCAGGTAAGTGTCGAGATTCTTCAGATCGATGTCGGCGGTGAAGTTGAACCCCACCGGAATGCCGATCTGATGCAGCGCCGCGATCGCCGGCGCCACATCCTGCGGTTTCTTGATCGCGCCGATGCGCGCGAGCAGAGGCGCGATCGGCGTCGCGCCGTCGCGTTCGACCGCGGCTTCGTCGAGGCCGCTGGCCCAGAAATCGCCGAGCAGCTTCTGGACACCGTTCTGCGGCGAATTCATCGCCGCATCCAGCAAATCCCGCTGCTGTTGCTGCGCGCGCGCCGCCAGCTCGCCCAGCGCGCTGACGCTGCCTTCCGCCGGTACCGGATGCGTCTTCAGCCAATCCGCATTGGCGAAGGCATAAAAATCGGTGCAGGCCGTCGCCGCAGGAGCGGCCTTGGGCGCCGGTGCGGCCGGCTTGCGTTTCTTCGCGGCATCCGCATGCGGAGCCGCAACCGCGAGCACCAGACAGAAGGCGAGGGCAGAGGGGCGCAGGATGTGCAGGTTCGTCATCGCGGCGTCGGTCCTTGTGGAGGTCCGGGCAGTGTAGCAAGGGTGGGCGTCGGGTCGTCCCGTACCGTGACTCGCCGGTGGCCTGAGACCGGCCCCGACGTGATTGGCGTCACGGGAGGCGATTGGCCGGCGCGCATCGCGGTCTGGCTGCGCAGTGGTCGATGCTCGATGGATCGATTCGCGTATCCATGCGGGGAGACGTGCTGGTGAAATGGCTGGATGATGGGACGGACCCGCCCATCGGCGTGATCATGGTCACAGATGATGTTTCGGCCTCTGCTAGACCGATTTGGCGGCCGCCGTAGCGCGGGCTGGCGACCGATGCCAAGAACTCGGCTCGCTTGAATGAATCGTCAGGGGCTACAAGCGCGAACCCCTGAACCCTCAGCGGCCATGAGCATCAGCATGCCTGTAGGCACCAGAAGGACGCCAAAGAACAGCAATGATCCCAGCAGCGCCATGACGGTTGGATGCCACATCAGCGGAACTGCAATGGCTATTGCCAGGTAAGCGGCAGCAGTGACGCATAAAGCAATCAGTGCCCAGTGGCTCCCTGACTGAAAGTCTCCAGTGGCCTGCTTCGAGTCGAACACGCATCCAGACCGCCAGGAACAGTAATAGCCAACGGCTGCAAGTAGCGGTGCTGCGACAAAAAGCCATCAGCTGAATTTCGAACGATTCGTCGACATTGAGGTGTACCTTGTGGCCCGAGTCGAGCCGCTCTGTGTCATAGCGGTCGATATGTGGAAGTCTGGTTTAAACCGCGTGGCCGACGCCACGATACGAGGTCGGCTTGAGCGAATGCTTGGATCCCGCTACGGCTGACATTGCACACGCACGGATTCAACGATGCCTTTGCTGACTGAAAACTGCAGCCAGCAGGGTGACTGGGAACTCGGGAACTCCATGAAGCTGCCGCCTTCCCCTTCCGCCAGGAGTGGTGTGCCGTATTTCTTCTTTGCTTTTGCGAAAGACATGCCGGGACATATTCCGGCCGGTGTGCAGTGATTCCGGGAA
>CBIHKW010000090.1:0-17998 GCA_966203835.1 uncultured Thermomonas sp. | reverse complement strand
CGGCGCGCGGGGGGGGGTGGGCGGGGCGCACCCCGGGGGGGGGGGTGGGGGCGGCCCCGGCTTTGCGGAACCACCCCGGCGCCTGCCGGTCCTATCCCGGCCGATCGGTTTCGACCCCATCCCTCTGGCGCCTTCCCTCGACGGTGAGGGCTTGTGAGGCGCGGCCCGGTCCGGCTCGACACGTTAGAGTATGACCTTCACCCATCATCGGCCGCGGCAGCGGCAGCAAGGGCAGCATCCGTGAACGCAGTGGTCCAGACAGCGGCAGAGTCGTCATTGGAAGAACAGGTCGTACCGGTGCCGGTCAGCGACGGCGAACGCATCGTCGCCGCGCTGATCGAGAAAGGCCGGCTGAAGGAAGCCGATCTGGTGCGCGCCCAGCGCCTGCAGGAAGAGACCGGCAGCGAGTTGCTGGCGCTGATTGCGCGGCTCGGGCTGGTATCCGAGCGCGACCATGCCGAGGCCTGCGCCGACGTGCTGGGTCTGCCGCTGCTGGCGGTGAAGGAACTGCCCGATCTGCCCCCGGAAGGCATCGAGCTCACCCTCAAATTCATGAAGCAGTTCGCCGCGGTACCGGTGGGCGAGAGCGAAGCCCACGTCGCCGTGCTGATGGCCGACCCCCAGGACGCCTATACCCTCGACGCGATCCGGCTCGTCAGCCAGCGCGAAGTGCGGCCGCTGGTCGGGCTGCGCTCGGAGATCGGCGACCTGATCGAACGCTGGCACGGCCAGGGCCGCAGCGCGATGGGCGCCATCGTCGAGACCGCCGAAGGCGAAACCGGCGATGTCGACGACGTGGAGCATCTGCGCGATCTGGCATCGGAAGCGCCGGTCATCCGCCTGGTGAATCTGGTCATCCAGCGCGCGGTCGAGCTGCGCGCCTCCGATATCCACATCGAACCGTTCGAGAACCGTCTGAAGGTGCGCTACCGCATCGACGGCGTGCTGGAAGAAGGCGAAAGCCCGCCGGCCAACCTCACTGCCGCGGTCATCTCGCGCGTGAAGATCATGGCCAAGCTCAACATCGCCGAGCGCCGCCTGCCGCAGGACGGCCGGATCATGCTGCGGGTGCAGGGCAAGGAACTCGACCTGCGCGTCAGCACGGTGCCGACCGCGCACGGCGAATCGGTGGTGATGCGTCTGCTCGATCGCGAAACCGTGGTCTTCGATTTCCACAAGCTCGGCTTCACCGACGAATTCCTGCCGCAGTTCCAGCACGTGCTGCAGCAGCCGCACGGGATCATGCTGGTCACTGGCCCCACCGGCTCGGGCAAGACCACCACGCTGTACACCGCGCTGGCGAAGCTCAACACCCCCGACGTGAAGATCATCACCGTCGAGGATCCGGTCGAATACCAGATCGAGGGCATCAACCAGATCCAGGCCAAGCCGCAGATCGGGCTGGATTTCGCCCACGCCCTGCGCAGCATCGTGCGTCAGGATCCGGACATCATCATGATCGGCGAAATGCGCGATCTGGAAACCTGCAAGATCGCGATCCAGTCGGCGCTCACTGGCCATCTGGTGCTCAGCACGCTGCACACCAACAACGCCGCCGGCGGCATCACCCGTCTGCTGGACATGGGCGTCGAGGACTATCTGCTGACCTCGACCATCAACGGCATCCTCGCCCAGCGCCTCGTGCGCCGGCTGGAACCGACCCACGCCGAGCCCTACGAGGCCTCGCCCGAGGAAATCGAGAAGTTCAATTTCCGCCGCTATCAGCCGGAAGGCACGATCTATCTCTACCGCCCGCGTGGCTCCGCGGCCGCGCCTACCGGTTATCTCGGCCGCACCACCATCATGGAATTCCTGGTGATGAACGACGAGATCCGCCGCGCGGTTATGCGCCACGCCGGCATGGGCGAACTGGAGCAGTTGGCGCGGCAGGCCGGTATGCGCACGATGTACGAGGACGGGATCGTCAAGGCGCTGGCCGGGGTGACCACCATCGAAGAAGTCCTGCGCGTCACCGAGGACGCGTGATGGTTGCGCACAGAAAGGTCTTCGCGTGAAGGTCCTGCCGTGATGGTGTTGTCGACGATGTTTCTCCAGGCGCGCCCGATCCGGCGCGGGGCAAGGGTATGCATGAGGATTCGGGGATGAAGAAAAGCGTCGTGGTCGCGGTATGCGCGATCGTCGTGGCAGTGGTCGCGGCCGGAGGTTGGTGGTGGAGCGCACGCAATGTTGCGCCTGTCGCCGATACGCCCGATGCGGGCGATCGGCCTTCCAAGCCACTGTCAGCCGCGCAGCGCGCCGAGCGCAGCGAACGGATCAAGCAGGGAATCGCCCGTCGCCGCCATCTGTGGCGCGAGGCCAGCTACATCGAGATCCGTCAGATGGCCATGGATGGCGATCTCGTCGCCCAGCGCCGGCTCTCGGAAATCTACGAAGACTGCCGGGCCTTCGAAGGCGGCATGCGCACCGGCCTGCAATTGGTGGGGCAACTGGCCGCCTCCGACCGTGCCGCTGCGATCACGGTCGCGGCGATCCATCACGAGAAAGCGCGCCTCTGCGGTCAGGCGATCGCCGATCTGCGCAAGAATCCCGCCGCGGCCGACTATTGGCTGCACAAAAGCGCCAAAAGCGGCGATCTCGTTTCCGAAATGCGCTATTTCAGCCGCACCGTTCCCAGACTCAGCCTCAGCCAGCACCGGTACTTCATCGACAAGGCCCGGGAGAGCGGCGACCCCGACGCGATCTTCGAACTGTCGCTGCTGTTGCCCAAACTCGACGGTCGCTGGCCCGACCCGGCGCAGGCGCCCGCGTTCGAAGGTCCCGCCATCGAAGAGGCGTGGATCGTGGCTGCCTGCCGCGCCGGTTACGACTGCGCACGCGGTTCGCGGCTGATGACGCTGATCTGCCTCAACGTGTTCGTCTGCAACCAGCCCGATTACCAGCGGCATATCGGCTCGGCCGGCACACCCGCCCAGCATGCGCGCCGCCAGCAATTGGTGGCGCTGATCGAGGGCAGCATCCTCACGCCGACGGCGAAGTGAAGGCCATACGGAACCGTCCGGGGAACCTTCGCGCTGCGGGAGGTTCCCAATCCGGGCCGGTGGCCGATATGCTCCCGCGCTCGACCGCGATGGCCGACACGCCATCGCCTCCTTTCCGCTGACCCGACAGCCCGGTTCCCATGCCCCTGTATCGCTACAAAGCCCTGAACAGTCGCGGCGAAGTGTTGGACGGCCAGATGGAGGCCGCCAGCGACGCCGAAGTGGTGCTGCGTCTGCAGGAACAGGGACATCTGCCGGTCGAGGCGATGCTGGCCTCCGCCGGCGGCGAGCTGGCGTGGCGCAGCCTGTTCAAGCCCAAACCCTTCGCGGGCGCGCGGCTGGTGCAGTTCACCCAGCAACTGGCGACCCTGCTCGGCGCCGGCCAGCCGCTGGACCGCGCGCTGTCGATCCTGCTGGAACTGCCCGAGGACGAAGTCGCGCGTCGCACCATCCAGGACATCCGCGACGCGGTGCGCGGCGGCACCTCGCTGTCGGTGGCGCTGGAGCGCCAGCACGGCGCGTTCTCGCGCCTGTACGTGAACATGATCCGCGCCGGCGAAACCGGCGGCAGCCTGCACGACACCCTGCAGCGCCTGGCCGATTACCTCGAACGCAGCCGCGCGCTGCGCGGGCGCGTCATCAACGCGCTGATCTACCCGGCGATCCTGATGACGATGGTCGGCTTCTCGCTGCTGTTCCTGCTCGGTTACGTGGTGCCGCAGTTCGCGGTGATGTACGAGAACCTCGACACTGAACTGCCGCTGTTCTCGCGCTTCGTGCTGGCGCTGGGCCTGTTCGTGCGCGACTGGTGGTGGCTGTTCATCGCGATTCCCGCCGTGGGCGCGTGGCTGTTCGCGCGCAAATTCCGCACTCCGCAATTCCGCGCCCGTTTCGACGAATGGCTGCTGCGGCAGCGCCTCGTCGGGCCGATCGTCGCCAAGATGGAAACCGCGCGGCTTGCGCGCACCGTGGGCACCTTGCTCAGAAATGGCGTGCCCTTGCTCACCGCGATGGGCATCGGCGGCCGGATCATCGGGAACCAAGCGTTGATCGGCGATGTCGAAGCTGCATCGGCCGAGGTGAAGAACGGCGTGGGCCTCTCGGTCGCGCTGGGCAAGGGCAAGCGGTTCCCGCGGCTGGCGCTGCAGATGATCCAGGTTGGCGAAGAGTCCGGCGCGCTCGACAGCATGCTGCTGAAGACCGCGGACACCTTCGAGTCCGAAACCGGATTGGCGCTGGACCGGATGCTCGCGGCGCTGGTGCCGGCGATCACGGTGATCCTGGCGGTGGTGATCGGCTTCGTGATCATGGCCGTGCTGCTGCCGATGTATCAGCTCAGCGGCTCGATCTGATCGAATCGATCTGATCAAGGCCGCGCAAGGTCCGCCGCGCAAAGTCCAGTATTCCGGGCTGCCTGCCATCCAAATTCCATGTGTTTCGTTTCTGAGCGTTCCCACTTCTGAATGGACTGACCGACATGCGCAATTCCCGCCCGTTCCGCCGTCCCGCACCGCGCCGTTCGCAGGCCGGCATGACCCTGATCGAGATCATCATCGTGATCGTGCTGATCGGCGGCGTGTTGGCGGTGATCGGCAATCAGGTGTTCTCGAACAAAGACAAGGCGAACCACAAACTTGCGAAGATCCAGGTGGAGAAGGTCGCCGCCAGCATCGAGCAGTACAACTCCGATGTCGGCGAATATCCGCGCACGCTGGAGGATCTGACCACCGATCCACAGCTCAACGGCTGGCTGGGTCCGTACGGCAGCGACAAGGATCTGAAAGATCCGTTCAACAATCAGTTGCAGTACGCGGTGCCGGGCCAGGACAGCGATTTCGATCTGAGCAGCTACGGCAAGGACAAACAGCCGGGCGGCAGCAGCGTCGACGCCGATATCCGTTACGGCCAGCAGTAAGCGCTTCGCCGCGCCGCCGCCGATCCGGTCCCCGCACCATGCTCTCCGACCGCGCCCGGCGCGACACCTCGCCGGCCCTTGCCGTGCGCCGTGCGGCGCAGGGCTTCACGCTGCTGGAAATCGTGATCGTGGTGACGCTGATCGCCGCGCTCAGTCTGATCCTGCTCGGGGCGATGAGCGGCGGCATCGATGGCCTGCGCATGCGCTCCGCCGCCAAGGAACTCGCCACCGAGCTGCGCTTCGCGCGCGCGCAGGCCATCGCCACCGGCAGCGTGCAGCGTTTCACCATCGTGCCCGACAAACGCAGTTGGACCGGCGCCAAGAATCGTCATGGCGAAGTGCCGAAGACGCTGATCGTGAAGTTCATCGGTGTGCGTCAGGTGCAGACCCGCGAAGGCGAGGGCGTGGTGCTGTTCTTCGAGGACGGCGCCTCCACCGGCGGCCGCATCCAGCTCAGCCACAACAACGCGGTCTGGAATATCGATGTCGCCTGGTTGACCGGCGAGATCGGCGTTCATCGCGGCGAGCCCGAACGATGATCCGCGCACGCCACAACCAGCGCGGCTACACGCTCATCGAAGTGGTGGTGGCGTTCGCGCTGCTCGCGTTCGGTTTGACCTTGCTGCTGGGCTCGCTGACCAACGCGACCAAACAGGTGCGCACATCCACCGACTACGGCCGCGCCGCGCTGCACGCGCAGACCCTGCTGGACCAGGCCGGCGTCGGCGAAGCATTGGCCGTGGGCCAGCGCGATGGTGAACTCGAAAACGGCCGCTTCCGCTGGGAAATGAGCGTCAGTCCGTTCCGCGACCCGTCGGTGACGCGACCGCAGGGGCAGGTGCTGGGCGCGCCGCAACTGCTGCAGTTGGATCTGATCATGACCTGGGGCGAAGGCGGTCCGCGCAAGAGCCTGCGCGTGCAGTCGCTGCGGCTGGTCACGCCGACCGACATCAATGCCGCCGGGGTGGTGCCATGACGTTGCGGAGCATGACGCTGCGACGTCGAACACCGGCCGCGCGCACTGCGCGTCGCGGCGCAGCGGGTTTCACGCTGATCGAAATCATGGTCGCCACCGTGCTGCTGGCAGCGGCGATGACGCTCGGTTTCGCGACCCTGCGCGCTGCGTCCGCCGCGGCGACGCGCGGCGAGCAGCAGTCGCAGCGCAACGAGCGCATGCGCGCGGTGGAAGGGTTCCTGCGCCGACGCATCGCCTCGGCGCTGCCGATTTCCTACGACGTGGTGGAAGGCACCGGCTCGCCGGTGCGCTTCACCGGCGAGCCCGACCGCATCCGTTTCGTCGCCGATCTGCCGGCCTATCTCGGCCGCGGCGGCCCGCATCTGCACGACATCACCGTGGTCGAGGACGACGACGGCCTGCGCCTGCAGATCGAGTTCGCGGTGGTGCTGGCCAACGAGATCAACGCCGAGCGCAGCCCACGCCCGCCGGAGTTGCTGGCCGGCGGCCTGCGCGAGGTGAAGATCCGCTACCGCGCGCTGGATGCGCAGAATCGGATCGGCGACTGGGAAGACACCTGGGAACAGAACGACCGCATGCCGCTGCAAGTGCGGATCGACATCCTCGACGGCCACGGCGACCGTTGGCCGCCGCTGGTGGTGTCGCTGCCGCAGGCCGCCAGCTACGGCGGGTTCTCGCAGGTGCCGATCTGATGAAGATGTCCGGCCTGCGTCCCCGGAACCTGCGGCTCCCGCCTTCGCGAGCTTCCATGCGCGGCGCGGCGCTGCTGCTGGTGCTGTGGCTGATCGTGATGCTGACCGCGGTGGTCGGCGCGTTCGCGCTGATCGCACGGGTCGAATATCTGCAGGGTCGGGTGCTGAGCCATGGCGTGATCGCCGACCAGGCCGCGCGCGCCGGCCTGGACTATGCGATGACCCGGGTGGTCGATATGGACCAGGCCCGGCAATGGCTGCCCGACGGCCGCGAATACAACTGGCGATTCGGCGAGGCGGAGGTGGTGATCACCCTGGTCGACGAATCGGGCAAGGTCGACATCAATGCCGCCGATCTGGACCTGCTTGCCGGCCTGATGGTGGCGGTGGGCATTGAGCGCGAGCCGGCGCGCAAGATCGCCGCCGCGATCATGGATTGGCGCGACGCCGACACCCTGACCCAGGTGGAGGGCGGCGCCGAAGATGGCGACTACAGCAGCGAAGAGCTGCCTTACGGCGCCAAAGATGCGCCGTTCGAGACCGTGGCCGAACTGCAGCTGGTGCTGGGCATGACCCCGGAACTGTTCGCGAAACTTGCGCCGCATCTGACGGTCTACAGCGGGCAGGGTCGTCCTTCCGAGCAATACGCCAGCGCCGAGGTGCTGCGGGCGCTGGGGGTCGATCCGGAACGCACGCTGGCCGAACGGCGGCGCCCGCGCCAGCCGGGCGAGGCCGGATCGCTCGTCGGTGTCGGCACGGGCACGTATAGTATTGATAGCCGGGCGCGGTTGCGTGACGGACGCGTGTCGGTTCTGCGCGCCGTCGTGCGCGCCGGAAACAGCGGACTGCCGGGCTCGGCCTACACTCCGCTGCGCTGGGAAGAAGGGGCGATCGTGCGATGAACTGCGCGACGGCCCGTTTCCCTGCCCGGTTCGTTTCCATTCCCGGACCCCGAACGATTCGGGGTGCTTTCACCTGTGGCGCGCCCCTCCGGTGGCGCGTCGTGCGATCGATCGAGGACTGCATCTGAGCACTAC
The DNA here is from genome assembly GCA_966203835.1 of uncultured Thermomonas sp. Classification (GTDB taxonomy): domain Bacteria; phylum Pseudomonadota; class Gammaproteobacteria; order Xanthomonadales; family Xanthomonadaceae; genus Lysobacter_I. The sequence goes on along the minus strand of CBIHKW010000090.1, from coordinate 10,379 downwards.
CGCCGACAACGCGACGCCCACCAAAGCCTCGACGAAGCCGCAGGCCGGGTTCTCCCGTGCCTGGCCGGGCCTGCCCGGCTTCTGGGCCTGGTGGACGACCGCGCTGGCCAGTTGGCTGCCGCCGCGGCTGCGGGCGGTGTTCGGCCTCGCCCAGCAGCGGCTGCTGCTGCGCCGTCAGGACGACACCCTCTCGCTCGCACTGACCCTGCCGTCCCAGCCCGGCGAATCCCCGATCCGCGAGCTGGCCGAAATGCCCTGGGACGCCGCCATCGCCGGCGACGAACCGCTGTCGCGGCTGCTGTCGCCGCGGATCAACAGTCTCCCGCGCTGGCTGCTGCTGCCCGGACGCGGCGGCCTGCGTCGCCGGGTCTCGCTGCCCGCGGCCGCCGCCGATCGTCTGCGCGAGGTGCTCGGTTTCGAAATCGACCGGCAGACGCCCTTCACCCTCGCCGATGTCTATTACGACGCCCGCGTGCTGGGCCGTCGCGGCGATGGCCAGATCGACGCCGAACTGATCGTGGTGCCGCGCGCCAGCCTCGAACACGCGCTCGCCGCGCTCGGCGAGCCGCTGGTCGCCACTCTGGCCGGCGTGGACATGGCCGATGCCGACGGTTTTCCGATCGGCGTGAATCTGCTGCCCGGCGCGCAGCGCCGCCGCCGCCGCGATCCGCGCGCGGTCTGGAACTTCGGTCTGGCCGTGGTCGCGGTGGTCGCGTTCGGCGCTGGACTGTGGCAGATCCTCCACAACCGCGAAGCCGCAGCCGACGCGCTCGAGATCGAAGCCAAGCGTCTGAGCCAGCAGGCGGCGAAGGTGTCGGCGGAGAAGAAACAACTGGTGGATCAGGTCGAAGGCCTGCGGTTCCTGCAGCAGACCCGCAGCGGCCGTCCCAGCACGGTCGAAGTACTGGACGAACTCACCCGGCGGCTGCCCGACAGCACCTACATCGAACGGGTGAGCATCGAGGGCGAGCGGATTCTGATCGTCGGGCTCAGTTCGGAAGCGCCGCGTCTGGTCGAGCGTCTGCAAAGCTCCAAACTCTGGCATTCGATGAATCTGACCGGCGCACTCATGCCAGACCCCACCAAGGGCAAGGACCGCTTCAACCTGTCGGCGGATCTCACGATCGTGCCTTCCGCCGCGGACAAAAAGCCCGCACGGCCGGGCGCCCGCAATACGGCGCGCGAACCATGACCCCCGGGATGACGGTGGTGACCGTCCGCGAACGCTGGATCGCCCTCGGCCTGTTGGCCGGGCTGCTGCTGGTGGCCTACTTCCTGCTGATCCACACCTGGTGGACGGTGCCGATGCTGGAACTGCAGGATCGCATCGACGGCCTGCAGGAGCGCGATGCCCGCGCCCGCGCCACGCTGGCGCAGGCGCCCGAGATCCGCAAACGTCTCGCCGCGGTCCGCGAACAGGCGGCGCGCGTGCCGGGTTTCATGGCCGAGCGCACCACCGAACAGGCCACCGCCGGACTGATCCAGCGCCTGGACACGGCGGTGCTGGAAGCCAGCCCCAAGAACCGCAGTTGTGCGATCCAGACCCGCTCGCCGATCACCGAACCCCGCAAGGAGCGCTTCCCGCGCGCGGTGGTGCAGGTGCGCCTGCGCTGCGGCACGCCGGAACTGGCGATCGTGCTGCATTCGCTGGAAAGTGGCTCGCCGCGACTGTTCGTGGACAACCTCAACATCACCGCGCAGCGCTTCTATTTCACGCCGGAGCAGGCGCCCAGCAGCGGCGGCCTGGATGTGAGCTTCGACCTGTACGGCTATGTCTCGCCGCCCGCAGGAGGCACCACCGATGCGCGTCGATAGTCTCAGCCCCAAAACCTGGCTGCTGGCCGGCGTCGCAGGCTGGGCGGTCTGTCTGTGGACGTTCTCGCTGCTCGGTCTGGGCTCGCGCCTGGGCAAGGCGCCGGACGATACCGAACAGCAGCGGCTGCCGGCCACCACCATCCCGCGCGCCGATCGTCCGGGCGTGCAGGCGCAGTACGCGGAAATCGGCCAGCGTCCGATCTTCGCCGAAGACCGCAAGCCGCAGGTCTTCATCATCGACGGCAATGGCGAAGCCGCGCCGGCCAATACCTTCGATTACGTGCTCACCAGCGTCCTGATCTCGTCGACCGTGCAGTTGGCGATCCTCAAGCCGCCCGCCGACGGCGCGCAGTCGGTGCGGGTGAAGGTCGGCGATGCGGTCGAGACCGCGCCGCAGTGGAGCCTCGCCTCGCTGCAGCCGCGCAGCGCGGTGTTCCGCGGTCCGGACGGCGAAAAGACCCTGGAATTGCGGGTGTTCAACGGCGTCGGCGGCGCTGCGCCGACCGGTCCCGCGCCGACCGCCGTGATCAACGAAACCCTGCCGGGTCCGGGTGGCGGTGTCCCGCCGCCGCCGCCGGATGTCCCGCAGCCGATGCCGCCGCCCACGCCGGCCGTCGCCAGCAGCGATGGCGCCGGCAATGTGTCGACCGATGCGCAACTCGACGCGATCCGCAAACGCATCGAAGCGCGTCGCGCCCAGATCCGCCAGCAGAACGCACAAGAAGCGCAGAACGCTCCTCCGCCGGGGCAAACGCCATGAGTTTCCGGCCGAGCTGCGCACACGTCCACGCACGTCGCGACGAATGTCGGCATCAGACCGTCCAAGCAGCGCAGAACGCCGGCCCCGATGCCGGGACACACTCTTTGAGAATTCGATGATGAATCTGCGATCCACCGCATACGTTTTCCTCGCCGCCGCGCTCAGCACGATGCTGGTGGCCTGCGCCACCGGGACACAGGCGCAGATCAAGCGCGCCGAGGGGAAGCCCGCAAGCAGCCAGACGCGTGGCAGCCAGACGCAGGCCGGCGACCCGGTGACCAGCGAACCGCTGGAAAACGAAGCCGAAGTCGAAGACGGCCGCCCGCGCCCGCGGATCCGCCGCGGCAATGGCCAGGTCATCAACGCCGCCGCCGCCAACGCGCCGCTGCCCGACATCGGCGCGACCAGCGGTGAAGCGCGCTTCAACTTCGAAGGCGAATCGCTGCACGCGGTGGTCAAGGCCATCCTCGGCGACATGCTCGGCCAGAACTACACCATCGCCCCGAACGTGCAGGGCACCGTCACTTATTCCACGCCGCAGCCGGTCGGTTCGGCGCAGGCGCTGTCGGTGCTGGAGATGATCCTTGGCTGGAACAACGCGCGGATGATCTACAGCGACGGCCGCTACAGCATCGTCCCGGCCGATCAGGCGCTGGGCACCGGCGTCGTCACCCCGCGCACCGGCTCGCCGCAGAGCGCGCGCGGCTTCGAGTCGCGGGTGGTGACGCTGCGTTACGTTTCGGCCACCGAGATGGCGAAACTGCTCAAGCCCTACGCGCGTCCCAACGCCATCGTCACTGTCGACCCCGGACGCAATCTGCTGACCATCGCCGGCACCCGCGCCGAGCTGGAAAGCTACCTGCGCACCATCGAAATCTTCGACGTCGACTGGATGTCCAGCATGTCGGTCGGCGTCTACCCGCTGCAGTCCAGCAAGGCCAACAAGGTCGTGCAGGATCTGGAAAAAGTGTTCGGCGAACAGAGCAAATCGCCGGTCGCCGGCATGTTCCGCTTCATGCCGCTGGACGGCGCCAACGCGGTGTTGGCGATCACCTCGCAGGCCGACTACCTCGACGATATCGAGGAGTGGATCGAGCGCATCGATGGCGCCGGCGAGGGCATGAAGCTGTATTCGTACGAACTGAAGTACATCACCGCCAAGGAAATCGGCGCGCGCCTCAGCGAAGTCTTCGGTGGCAGCGGCGGCAATCGCGGCGGCGGCAACGACGGCGGCAATTACTCGCTGATTCCGGGCGGCCAGATGAACACCATCAGCGGCGGTTCGGACGGCGGCAAGGATGGCGGCGACCTCGGTGGCGGCAGTTCCGGAAGCGGCTCCGGTGGTCTTGGCGGCGGCTCGCTTTCGCTCGGCCAGAACCAGAGCGGCGGCAGCGGCAGCGTCGTGCTGGAAGTCGGCGGCGACAAGGTCGCGGTGTCGGCGATCGAAGAGAACAACACCCTGCTGGTGCGCTCCACCGCCTCCGCCTGGCGCTCGATCCTCGACGTGATCGAGAAGCTCGACGTGCTGCCGCTGCAGGTGCATATCGAAGCGCAGGTCGCGCAGGTCACTCTGTCTGGCGAACTGGAATACGGCGTGAGCTGGTTCCTCGAAAACGCCGCCACCGAAAATGGTTTGCCCGACGTGAGCACGCCGGGTCTGGGCACGCCGAGCAAGTGGAGCACGCTGGGCGCCAGCATCGGCGGCAGGAGCGGCCCCGGCCTGGCCTGGACCCTGCTCAAGAACGACGCCGCGGCGGTGATCCGCGCACTCGATACCGTCACCGACGTGAAGCTGCTGCAGACCCCGTCGATCCTGGTCCGCAACAATCAGGAAGCCACCCTGAACGTCGGCGACCGGATTCCGGTGGTGTCGACCTCGGTCAACCCGATCCTCGGCAATAGCAACAGCATCAGTCAGGTGCAGTACCTCGATACCGGCACGATCCTCAAGGTCCGCCCGCGCGTGACCCAGGACGGTGTGGTGTTCATCGAGGTGGTGCAGGAAATCAGCTCGCCGTCCGGCGCGCCCGATGCCAACGGCAACCGCACCATCAGCACCAGCCGCTTGAAGACCAGCGCGGTCTCCCAGAGCGGCGACACCGTGCTGTTGGCGGGTCTGATCACCGACAACGACACCAAGGGTTCCCGCGGGCTGCCGGGCCTGACCCGGTTGCCGGTGATCGGCGCCCTGTTCGGCACCCAGACCAACAACAAGCGCCGCACCGAAATCATCATCCTGATCACCCCGACCGTCGTGCGCGACCAGCAGGGCCTGCGCGATTACACCGACGATTACTCGCGTCGTTTCCGCGCGATGGATCCGCTGCCGCCGCCGGGCAAGCTGCGGGCGGTGCCGGCGCAGCCGCACCGCTGAATGCCAGGGCAGTGAGCATGCTGCCCAAGAGCATGCTGCCCAAAGCAGGCTGCCCGTGAGTCAGCTGCCCGTGAGTCAGCTGCCTGTGGTCCTGGTGCCGGTGGGCGTCGACGACGACGCCCTCGACGCCTGTCTCGCCGCGCTCGACGCCGGTACGCCCGCGGGCACGCGCGTGTGGCTGGCCGACGATGCCCAGGCCGGTCCGCGCGGTCTGGCCATCATCGAACGCTGGCTCGCGCGCACCGCGCTGCAGGCCGATTACACCCGGCGCCCGCGACCCATCGGCGAGGCCGCGCATCTCGACGACATGCTGAAGGCCTGCGCCGACGCCGACGTGCTGCTGCTCGCCAGCGACGCGGTGCCGTTTCCCGGCTGGGCCGCACAACTCATCGCCTGCGCCGCCCGCGATCCGGCCATCGCCACCGCGACGCCCTGGTGCAACGCGGGCGAAACCGCATCGTGGCCGCGCGTGGGCGAAGTGATGCCAGTGCCGGATGAACCCGCGCGACTGGCGCGCGCCGCGGCATCGCTGCCGCCGCATCATCCCGAGCTGCCGGCGGCGGTGAATCACGCGCTGTTCCTGCGCGGCAGCGCGCGGCGCAAGGCCGGCGGCCTCGACACCGCAAGCTATGCCTCGTCGTACGCAGCGCTGGTCGACCTGTCGCTGCGCATGGCGGGGCTCGGTTGGCGGAATGCCCTGTGCGAAACCGCGTTCGTCGCCCGCTGCGGCGAGGGTCTGCCGCTGGGCGACGATATCGAAACTCTCGGCGTACGCTGGCCCGCCTGGCATGCGCGCCTGGCGCAGTTCCTGATGCACGATCCGTTGCACGCGCTGCGCGCTGCGCTGGCGCATGCGTACGACAGCATGCCGTTCGACGCCACACCGCTCGACAGCGCTGAATTGCGCACGCAGCCCGATCTGTTCGCCCGGGATGTCGCTGAAGATGCCGCCGCCGCGGATGCGGACGGCGGGGAGGCGCCGCGGTGAGCGCGTCCGACATCGCCGCCATCGTGGTGACCTACCAGAGCGCCGAGACCATCGCCGCCTGTCTGGAGCGCCTGCGCGCGGCCGAAGGCGTGACCCAGATCCGCGTCGTCGACAACGCCTCCACCGACGGCACCCTGGAGATCGTGCAGCGCCACGCGCTTGCGGATCCGCGCGTACGTTTCATCGCCAACCCCGACAATCCGGGTTTCGGCACCGGCTGCAATCAGGGCACGGACGACAGCGATGCGCCGTGGCTGGCGTTCGTCAATCCGGATTGTCTGGTCGAGCCCGATACGTTCGAACGTTTCCTGGCGCACGCCGTGGCTGCACGTTTGCAGGGTCGAGACACGATGCTGCTCGGTGCCGATCTGGTCGACGAAGCCGGCGTGCGCGACGGCGCCGCGCGTCGTCGCGATCCCGATTTCGCGGCGATGCTGCGCAATGCCGCTGCGCGCAGACTCGATGTCGCCGTCGACGAATCGCAAACTCTGCAGGCTGTACAGGCCGTTTCCGGCGCGCTGATGTTCCTGCCGCGCACGCTGATGGAGCGGATCGAAGGCTTCGACCAGGGCTATCGCCTGCATGCCGAAGACCTCGACCTGTGCCGTCGCGCGCGCGACGCCGGCGCGCTGCTCGCGGTCGCCAACGATGTCCGCGTCGTCCACGTGCGCGGCGTATCCAGCCGCTCGCGGCCGCTGTTCGTGGAATGGCACAAGCATCGCGGTCTGGCGCGTTACTTCCGCAAGTTCGAAGCCCCGAGCCGCGGCGCGTTCGTGCGCATGTGCGTGTACGCGATGATCTGGATGCGGTTTCCGCTGGCGGCGCTGCGGGCGATGACGCGCTGATGCGCCGCCTGTCGATCGCCGCATCGTTGCCGATGCTGCTGTTCGCTGCGTTCGCCTGCGCGGCGGGCAAACAGGACCATGGCCCTTTCGACAAGACCGAAAGCGCCGAAATCGACCGCCTCGTGCGCGATGTCTGCCGCAAGGAGATCGTGCTGCTGGGCGAGGACGCGAGTCACGGCGGCGGACGCACGTTCGAGGTCAAGACCGAAATCGTGAAGCGGCTGGTATCGCGCTGCGGCTTCGATGCGGTGCTGTTCGAAAGCCAGTTCTACGATCTGCTCGATGTCGAACATGCGGTCGCCGACAAGACCGCCACACCGACGCAACTGGCCGGCGCCATCGGCGCGCTGTGGGCGCGCGCGGAGGAATCGAAGCCGCTGATCGATTTCCTGCATCGCGAAGCCATGGCTGGCCGCATCCGCGTCGCCGGCATCGATCCGCAGGTCGGCGGCGTGATGGGCGAATATTCAAAGCGACGGCTCGGCGGTGTTCTGATCGAGCCGCTCGCAGGCGTGCGTCGCGAGGCGTGCCGGCGCGAGATCGATATGCACAACGGTTGGCAGTACGACGACGCGCAGCCGTTCGACGACGCGGCGCAGCAGCGACTGCGCGGCTGCATCGACGACATCCGCGCTGCGCTGGCCGCGCAGGGCACGGGCGTTGCGTCGAACAGGGATTCCGAAACCGCGGCGATGGCGGCGGCGTATTCGCGCTATCTCGACATGGCGATGAATGGCGACGGCAATCTGCGCGACCTCGGCATGTACGAGAACCTCCAATGGCATCGCGGGCGATGGCCGGCAGGCACGAAACTCATCGTCTGGTGCGCCACCGTGCATGCGGCGAAGGCATTGCACGGACTGGCGACCGATATGACGCCGATGGGCCGGCATGTGCATGCGGCCTACGGCAAACGCGCTGCGACGATCGGATTCACTGCGCTGTCTGGGCGGTTCGGCAATCCCGGCGCCCGCGGCGAGCCCAACGTCCTGCCGCCTGCGGAAGCCGGCGCGCTCGAGAACGTCGTGCTGGCGGGCAGCGATGCCGGTCTGCGTTACGTCGACGCCAAGCGCCTCAAGCGTCTGGGCACCATCGTGTCGCGGCCGATCAATTACCGGAAACAGCACGCGGCGCCTTGGGCGGAGGTGCTGGACGGCCTGATGGTGCTGCGGGAAGAGCGGGCGACGACACCGTCGCCGCCTTTGTAGAGCGGCCTTCAGGCCGCTGTTCTTAATCGCGAGTGGCGTTTGAAGCCCTGGCTGATTGATTGGCATCAGCCGCGGGCGCGGCCTCGATTCTCGTCGTGTGTCCGGTTCGTCCTGGGCCGGCCTGTCGACGCGCGCCGCGGCGTGGACGATACTATGGCCGCGCGGTCCGTTCGCGCTTGTTTAGCAGATGGGTCGAGCAACCGCTCGCAGGGGAAGTGAACATGCTCGACTCTGGCCGTTGCGCCAACTGCGACCGCGCCATCGAGGGCGCGGACCAGACATTCTGCCCGGCCTGCGGCCAACCCACGCCGGCGCATCGCATCGATTGGCATTTTCTCGGGCACGAGTTCGAACACAGCGTGCTGCACATGGACCGCGGCATCCTGTACTCGGTCAAGAATCTGATGCTGCGGCCCGGCCACTTCATCCGCGACTACATCGAAGGGCGGCGCGCGCGTCACGTCAAGCCGCTGATGCTCATCATGATCCTGTCGGCTGCGATGGTGTTCCTCGCCAAATACTTTCTGGAAGGCGATGTCGTCGGCGCGTCCGTCTCGTTGGGCGGTACCGCTGCCGGCCGCGCGAGCGCGGACGGACAGTTCGATCCGGCGCGGTTCTTCGATGCGTTCGCGGTCGTGGCGGATTGGATGAACCGGAATTATGCGGCAGCGACCCTGTTGTTGCTGCCGTTCGAAGCGGCGGCGTTCAAACTGGCGTTCCGCCGCGTCGGGAATCTGAATTACCCGGAATGGCTGGTGATCACCACCTTCCTGACCGCGCAGACCTTCGTCGTCATGGGGTTTGCGGTCCCGCTGGAGCACTGGTTTCCGCAGGTGCGCACTTGGGCGCTGTCGCTGGCCTTCGTCTACAGCGTCTTTTCGCTGATGCAGTTCTTCAGGCCGTACCCGCGCTGGAAAGCCGTGTTGCGCGGTCTGCTCGGTTTCGGACTCTTCATGCTGATCAATTTCGCGTTCGGCCTCGTTCTGGCGGCTGTCGTGCTCGCGCTGCCCACCCAGCCCTGAGCGGCGACGCGCGGTTCAGCGATAGCGATTGATCTGGTCGCGCAAGTCGCGGGCCGCACGCGCGGCGGCCTCGGCGTAATCGTCGCCATTCGAGGCGTACAGGATGGCGCGCGAGGAACTGACGATCAGCCCGGTGCCGTCCACGGTCTTGGCGTTGCGCACCACCGCTTCGACATCGCCGCCCTGCGCGCCGATGCCGGGCACCAGGAACGGCATGTCGCCGACGATGGCGCGGACTTCGCGCAACTGCTCCGGCCACGTCGCGCCGACCACCAGCGCGCAGTTGCGGTTCGCGTTCCAGTCGCGCGCGATCTTCTCGGCGACGTGCTGGTACAGCGGGCGCCCGGCCCCGCTCTTGTCGAACAGGACCATGTCCTGCAGATCGCCTGCGCCCGCATTCGAGGTGCGGCACAGAATCACCACGCCCTTGTCGGTGCGGTCGAGGAAGGGCTGCACCGAATCGCGGCCCAGATACGGGTTCACCGTCACCGCGTCGGCGCCGTAGCGGTCGAAGGCTTCGCTGGCGTAGTGCTGGGCGGTGCTGCCGATGTCGCCGCGCTTGCTGTCCAGAATTACCGGAATGTGCGGGTAGCGGAAGCGCATGTGCATGATCAGCATGCGCAGCGCTTCTTCGGCATGCGCGGCGGCGAAATGCGCGATCTGCGGCTTGAAGGCGCAGGCGTATTCGGCGGTGGCGTCGACGATATCGCGACAGAAGTCGAAGATCGCGTCGTGATCGTTGGCGAACCTCGCCGGGAATTTCGCAGGCTCCGGATCCAGACCGACGCAGACCAGCGAATCGGCGTGTTCCCAGCGGTCGCGGAGTCGGTCGATGAAACCTCGCATCGGGTCGGGCGTCTTCATGGTCTGGGTGTCGGTCATGATTTCAAAGATGCGTGCTGTTCGTAAGGATGTCCGGTGCCCGATTCGGGCCCGATCCGGTGAACTGTGCCTCAGTTCCGGAAAGTCGTCTTCGCCGGATGCGAAACGCCCGCCGTGAAGGCGGGCGCAGGTCTCACTTCAGCGCCTTGAACCGCAGGCGGTGCGGCTTGGCGCCTACCTCGCCGAGGCGACGTTTCTTGTCTTCCTCGTACTCGCGGTAATTGCCCTGGAAGAACTCGACGTGCGAGTCGCCCTCGAACGCGATGATGTGGGTCGCGATGCGATCGAGGAACCAGCGGTCATGCGAGATCACGAAGGTGTTGCCCGGGACCTCCAGCAGCGCGTCTTCCAGTGCGCGCAGGGTTTCGATGTCGAGATCGTTCGACGGTTCGTCGAGCAGCAGCACGTTGCCGCCCTGCAGCAGCGTCTTCGCCAGATGCAGGCGGCCGCGTTCGCCGCCCGACAGGGTGCCGACCTTCTTCTGC
>CBIHKW010000089.1:0-18019 GCA_966203835.1 uncultured Thermomonas sp. | reverse complement strand
GATTCGCGGCCACGGTCAGCGGGTTTCCCGCACCGAACAGCAACTCCACCGGATTGCCGCCGTGATAGAGCATGAACAGACTGATGATCGCCAGGTAGCCGAGCATGGTCAGGATTGCGGCGATCGCTGCGATGGTCGGCAGCACCACGGTGGCGCTGACCACTTTCGATAGCACGGTGGCACCGTCGGACAGCGGCAACGATTTCCAGAACAGCACGCTGCGGTCTTTGCGCTCGTCGTAGAGGCTGCCGAGGCAGTAGAAGAACACCACGAAGCCGAGGACGATGAACGGCCAGGTCGAGGCGAGGTACAGGCTCATGTCGACGGCGCCGCCCAGTTGCTGCATGTCCGTGGCCGACATGTGCTTGGACAGGGCTTTGAGGTCGAGCCCGTTCATCTGGATCCGGGTGCCGTCGTCGGTGATGATGTGCTGGTTGCCGATTTCGGGCGCGACCTTGATTTCGAAGGTCGCGATCACCCCGAGCAACAGCACCAGCGAGACGATGCCGGCGACGAGCGGCGCCCAGAAAAAGCCGCCTTTGTTTTCCCAGAATTCGCGCCTGAGCATCAATTTGAATTTGCTCGCGGCGCTGAAGCTCCGGGCCGGGGCATGGGCCTGGATTGCGGTGGGTTCTTGGATGGATGCGTTCATGCGTAGGTCCCCTTCATGTTGGCGACGAACAGATCGGCGAGGCCGGGGATGCGGGTTTCCCCGAGTGCGGCGAGCTGATTGAGCGGAACGCCATCGAACATCATCACGGTCTTGCCGAACGGCAACGAGCGTTCGTCGATCGGTTTCAGCGCACGGGCTTCGTCGATGCGGTCGGCGCTCAGCAGCACTTCCACGAAACGTTCGCCGAGGCTTTCCATCGTCGCGTCGAGCACGATCTTGCCGTCGCGGATGAACATCACATCGGTGAGGATGTGTTCGATCTCCTCGACCTGATGGGTGGTGATGATGATCGTCTTCTGTTCGTCGAAATAATCTTCGAGCAGGCGCTGGTAGAACTCCTTGCGGTACATGATGTCCAGGCCGAGCGTCGGCTCGTCCAGCACCAGCAGCTTGGCGTCGATCGCCATCACCAGCGCCAGATGCAGCTGCACGATCATGCCCTTGGACATCTCGCGGACCTTCATGCCCGGCTTGAGCTGGGTGTTGGCGAGGAAGCGTTCGCATTTGGCGCGGTCGAAGCGCGGATGCACCCCGGCGACGAATTCGATCGCTTCGCTGACCTTGATCCAGCGCGGCAGCACCGCCACGTCGGCGATGAAGCACACGTCGTTCATCAGGTCGTCGCGTTGGGTGCGCGGGTCGCGGCCCAGTACTTTCAACTCGCCTTCGAACGGGATCAGACCGAGCACCGCTTTCAGTGCGGTGGTCTTGCCGGCGCCGTTGGGGCCGATCAGACCGATGATCTTGCCGGCGCCGATCTCGAACTGGGTATTGTCCAGCGCGAGCTTGTTCTTGTAGGCCTTGCGCAGGCCGCGGGCGGAGACGACCGACTGGTTGGAGGCGAGGGCGTTCATGCGGCACCTCCGGTAGCGGTCTGCTTCATGAGTTCATCCATCTGCAGGCCGAGGCGCTGGATGCGTTCGAGCACCAGCGGCCATTCTTCGCGCAGAAAGCGTTCGCGTTCGCTGGACAACAGTTTTTTGGCGGCTTCTTCGGTGACGTACATGCCCAGACCTCTGCGTTTCTCTACGAGCGACTCGTCCGCCAGTTCCTGATAGGCGCGCGAGACAGTGATGGGGTTCAACTGGTATTCGGCTGCCACCTGGCGGACCGAAGGCAGTGCATCGCCCGGCTTGAGCAAGCCGTCCAACATCATGGCGATGACCCGGTCTTTCAGCTGGCGATAGATCGGAGCGCCGTCGCTCCATTGGATAGCGGTCATGATCAGCTCCGATTGCGGCTGCGCAGACCCTGCGCGAAAGAGAAGAAGGGGAGCGCCATGGCTTCACGGGCCTGGGCGCGGCGTTGGCGACTGTACGCTTTGGCGGTACCCGTTTTGGCCTGGGGAGCGACGGTCGCAGGCGCGGCGACAACGCCGCGTACGAGAGCCGCGCCGGTCGGGCCGGGAGCGGGGACTGCACTGATGAGGGCAGCTGTGGCGAGGCTCAGCACTAGGCCGAGGGCGCGGAACGTATGGATCAGCTTGCGGTGCATGGGTCAACTCCTGTTCGTGTTGACTGGTGTTGTATGCAACTATAACACCGAAACACGTAAGGTCAAGTGCCCTTGAAACCATTTCGACCCAACTGAAGTCATACTTCCGCCGAATCCCCCATCTGGAGCCCTGTCATGCCGAGATTTCTGGCCAAAACCCTTGCCGTTGCGGCCTTGTGCGGCCTGTCCGCCCTGGTGTTCGCGGCCGGCGGCGGGCTTCTGGATCGCAGCTACCGTCCTTTGGCCGGCAAGGCTCCGGTCCATCTGGGCAAGACGTATCGCGGGCAGGTGCTGCTGGTGGTGAACACCGCCAGCAAATGCGGTTTCACCCCGCAATTCGAGGGTCTGGAAGCGATGCATGCGCGCTACAAGCCGCGCGGGTTCGCGGTGCTGGGCTTCCCGTCGGGCGATTTCATGGACCAGGAATACACCGACGAGAAGCAGATCCAGGAGTTCTGCACGCTGACCTACGGGGTGAAATTTCCGATGTTCCAGAAGGTGCATGTGTCCGGCGACGAAGCCACGCCGTTCTACAAAGCGCTGGCGCAGGCCACCGGCGAAGCGCCGAAATGGAACTTCCACAAGTATCTGATCGGCCGGGACGGCAAGGTCGTGGCCAGTTTCGGCAGCCGCACCAAGCCGGATGCGCCGGAAGTCGTCGCTGCGATCGAAGCGGCGTTGCGCAAGCCGGCGCCCAAGTAACCCGGTGCCCGGAAGCTTGATGTACGCCGTCATGCCGGTCATTGCCCACTCGGGCGCCTGCCGCGACAATAGGCGGTTGGCGGTATGCGGGCCGGCCCGGACGGCCCATGCATCGGCCCCGTTATTTTTCTGGAGAATTCGATGAGTGTTGGTGTGCGCGGCCTGGCCGCATGGATGATGGCGGCGGCCCTGTTGCTGACCGGCTGGGTGCAGGCACAGGACAAGGCCGCGTTGACGACCGAGCGCGAGAAAGTCAGCTACATGATCGGCGCCGATGTCGGCCGCTCGATCTCCGCGGTCGGCCCGGATCTGGATTTCGCCGCGTTCGAACGCGCGATCAGAAATGCCTTCGCAGGCGGCAAGCCGCTGTTGTCCGATGAGGAATCGCGCACCGTCGGCACCGCGCTGATGCAGCGTATCGGCGAACGCGCCGGCAAGCCCGTGCCGGGTCAGGCACCGGGAAGCAAGCCGCCCGTGGTGGCCAAGGACAAGGTGGGTCAGATGGTCGGCACCGATGTCGGCCGTTCGCTCGCGCCTATCCAGGACGAAATCGACATCGCCGTATTCCTGCAGGCGGTGCGCACGCTGATGACCTCGGCCAAGCCGCTGCTGACCGACGCCGAGATGGATCAGCTGCGCGATGCGTTCGCCAAGCGGATGGAGGTGCGCGAGAAAGCGCGCGTCGCCGATGCCGCGCGCAAGAATGCCGAAGCGGGCGCCGCATTGCTCGCAAAGAACAAAGCCGTGAAGGGCGTGATCACCACCGGCTCGGGCCTGCAGTACATGGTGCTGCGTCAGGGCAACGGCGCGCGCCCGCGTCTGACCGACAAGGTCCGCGTGCATTACCAGGGCCAATTGCTGGACGGCACGATCTTCGACAGCTCGTATCAGCGCGGTCAGTCCGCCGAATTCGCGCTGGGCCAGGTCATCGCCGGCTGGACCGAAGGCCTCGCGCTGATGCCGGTCGGCGCCAAATACCGGTTCTGGATACCCGCGTCGATCGCTTACGGCGAACGCGGCAGCCCGCCCAACATCGGTCCCAACAGCACCCTCGTATTCGACGTCGAACTGCTCGACGTTCTCTGAAAACGTCGTCCGAAAGCATCCCCTTCCACCTTTCGCGCACCGCAGCAGCGATGCGCCATCCATCCTGAGAGCGCCTGTCGATGAAAAGCCCCAACACGACCCTTGCCGCCGCCTCCTGCGCTTTGGCCATGGCAGTCGCCGGCGATGCCGCCGCGGCCGAGACCCCGATCCAACTGAAGACCGAAAAAGAGCAGGTCAGCTATCGCATCGGCATGGATGTCGGCAGATCGCTGAAGCCGGTCGCGGGCGAAGTCGACATCGCGATCCTCAAGCGCGCGATCGACGACGTGCTGGCGGACAAGCCACTGCTGTTGAACGATGAGCAGGCGCAGCAGGTGATGCAGGCCTTCTCGCAGCGGATGCAGGCCAAGCAGCAGGCCGAGGCCGAGGCGAAGGGCAAGCAGAACCTGACCGTGGAAACCGCATTCCTGGCCGAGAACGGCAACAAGCCCGGCGTGGTGACGACCGCTTCCGGCCTGCAGTATCAGGTCTTGACCGCCGGCACGGGCGCCAAGCCGAAGGCCGATGCCTTCGTGCGCGTCCACTACGCCGGCACGCTGCTCGACGGCACCAAGTTCGACAGCTCCTACGACCGCAACGAACCCACCGAATTCGGTGTCGGCCAAGTGATCCCGGGCTGGGTCGAGGGCTTGCAACTGATGCCGGTCGGCAGCAAATACAAATTCTGGATTCCCGCCAAGCTCGCCTATGGCGCGCAGGGAACGCCCGGCGGCCCCATCGGGCCGAACGCCATGCTGGTGTTCGAAGTCGAACTGCTCGCTATCCTCTGAATCTTCCCTGTTTTTCCGATCCCGAATTCCGAATCCCCCAAACCTTCCTGCGCTGCCGTGGCGGCGCATACCCACCCAGGAGTCCCTGTTGATGAAACTGTCGCGCAATCTCACCCTCGCCGTCGCCACGGCTTCGTGCGCCCTCGCGCTCGTCGCCTGCAAGCCGATCGACAAGGACGCCGCCGCGGGCGCTGCCAAGACCGATGCCAAGGCCGATGAAGCCGGCAAGGATGGCGTCGAAAAGATCGCCGGCCTGCCCACCGAGAAGCAGCAGGTCAGCTACATGATCGGCATGGACATCGCCAAGTCGCTGAAGCCGATGAAGGACGAAGTGGACATGGACACGCTGCAGCGCGCCATCAACGACGTCTTCGCGGACAAGAAGCCGCTGCTGAACGAAGAGCAGGCGATGAAAGTCATGCAGGCCTTCGCAGCGAAGATGCAGGTCAAGCAGCAGGAAGAAGCGGCCAAGAAGCAGGCCGAAATGGAAGCCCAGGGCAAGAAGAACGTCGAAGCCGGCGCCAAATTCCTGGCCGAGAACGGCAAGAAGCCGGGCGTGGTCACCACCGCTTCGGGCCTGCAGTACCAGATTTTGACCCCGGGCAAAGGCGCGAAGCCGACCGCCAGCGATTCGGTGAAGGTCCACTACACCGGCACGCTGCTCGACGGCACCAAGTTCGACAGCTCGGTCGATCGCGGCGAGCCCGCCCAGTTCGTGCTGAATTCGGTGGTGCCGGGCTGGACCGAAGCGCTGCAGCTGATGCCGGTCGGCAGCAAGTACAAGCTGTGGATCCCGTCGAAGCTCGGCTACGGCGAGCAGGGCACCCCGGGCGGCCCGATCCCGCCGAACGCGACCTTGCAGTTCGACGTCGAACTGATCGAGATCGTCAAGCCATAATCGGGTAACGACCCGCTCGACGACCGCAATACACCGATGCGCCGCCGCTCGCTGCGGCGGCGCATCGATTCGGAACACGCTCCAAGAAGCACACTGCGAGGCCTTACATGCGCGTCACCATCTTCGGCACCGGTTATGTGGGCCTGGTCACCGGGACCTGTCTGGCCGAGGTCGGACATCACGTGGTCTGCGTCGATATCGACACGGCCAAGATCGAAGGCCTGCGCCGCGGCGTGATCCCGATCTACGAGCCCGGTCTGGAACCGATGGTCAAGTCCAACCACGCCGAAGGCCGGCTGGATTTCACCACCGACGCCGCCAGCGCGATCGCGCACGGCGACGTGATCTTCATCGCCGTCGGCACCCCGCCCGACGAAGACGGCAGCGCCGATCTGCAATACGTGCTGACGGTGGCGAAAACCATCGGCAGCCATCTGCAGCGTCCGGCGGTGGTCGTCGACAAATCCACGGTCCCGGTGGGGACCGCCGACAAGGTGCGCGCCGCCATCGCCGCAGCCATGGCCGCACGTGGCGCCGATGTCGCATACGACGTGGTGTCGAACCCGGAATTTCTGAAGGAAGGCGCGGCGGTCGAGGACTGCATGCGCCCGGACCGCATCGTGATCGGCGCCGACAGCCCGGCCGCGATCGAAAAACTCAAGCGCCTGTACGCGCCGTTCAATCGCAATCACGAACGCATCGTGGTGATGGACGTGCGCTCGGCCGAACTGACCAAGTACGCCGCCAACGCGATGCTGGCGACCAAGATCAGCTTCATGAACGAAATCGCGAACATCGCCGAACAGGTGGGCGCGGATATCGAAATGGTGCGTCAGGGCATCGGTTCCGACCCGCGCATCGGCTGGCATTTCATCTATCCCGGCGCCGGTTATGGCGGCTCCTGCTTCCCGAAAGACGTGCAGGCGCTGGCCCGCACTGCGCACCAGCACGGTTACCGCGCCGAATTGTTGGATGCGGTGGAGTCTGTGAACCAGCGTCAGAAAGGTCATCTGTACGAATTGATCGTCCGCCACTACGGCGGCGAGGAAGGCCTGCGCGGCAAGACGTTCGCGGTGTGGGGGCTGGCGTTCAAGCCGAACACCGACGACATGCGCGAAGCTTCCAGCCGCAGGTTGCTGCAGCAGTTGTGGGACGCGGGCGCCAGCGTGCGCGCCTTCGATCCCGAAGCCAGCCACGAAGCGGGCCGCATTTTCGGCGAACGCCCCGATCTGACCCTGTGCGAACAATCCCAGGATGCGTTGCAGGGCGCGGATGCGCTGGTGGTGGTGACCGAATGGAAGCAGTTCCGCAGCCCGGATTTCGGCAAACTGCACGCCGCGCTGAAAGACGCCGCGGTGTTCGACGGCCGCAATCTGTACGACCCGGCCGAGATCGAAGCCGCGGGTCTGGCCTACTACGGCATCGGGCGCGGTCGCTCGATCCTCATTCGCTGATATGACGGCTGCGCTGACATGACGACATCCGACTCTCTGGAAGCGCGCGTCGTCGAACTGGAAACCCGTCTGGTGTTCCAGGAACACGCGCTGCAGGAACTGAGCGACGCCTTGGCCGATCTCCGCGGCGAAGCCGCGCGCAGCGCCGATCTGCTGCGTCGCGTGCTCGAAGAACTCAAAACCAACCGCGGGGATTCGATGGCCAATCCGGCCGACGAACCGCCGCCTCCCCATTACTGATCGAAATCCGCCGATCAGCATCCGCTGATCGGAACTCTTGATCCGACAACTGCCGACACCAATGCCATGAGCGATACGCTTCGCGACCAATTGCTGGGTCTCGGCTTCAAGCCCGCGCCCAAACCCGAAAAGCCCGCGCGTCCGCCCAACGAGGCGCGGCGCGGCCCGCATTCCAATGCCAATCCGAACGCCAAGCCGCACGGCGGCAGGCCGAACAGCAGCGGTGCGAACGCGCGCCCTGGCGGCAAGCCCGATGGCAGACCCGACGGGAGGCCGGGCGCCAAGCCGGGCGCCAATGCCGGCGCGCCCCCGGGCAATCGTCCGGCGCGTCCGGGCGGTGGCCGTCCGCAGCAGAATGCCGGCGCGCAGCCGCGCAAGCCGCGTTCGCAGGAGGAAATCGATCTCGCCAAGGCCTACGCCATCCGCGCCCAGCGCGAGAAGGAAGAGCGGATCGAAGCCGAGCGGGTGAAACAGGAAGAAGCCCGCGTGCGTCGCGAAGCCAAGGCGAAGTTCGCCGAACTGGTGAAGGACAAAGGTCTCAACGATCCGGCCGCCGACATCGCGCGCCATTTCGAGTACGGCAACAAGATCAAGCGCATCTACGTCAACGAGGCGCAGCTCAAGCAGCTCAACGCCGGCGAACTGGGCGTGGTCCAACTCGACGGCCGCTACATGCTGGTCACCGCCGAACTGTTGGCCGAGGGCGAAGCGATCTTCCCGCAGGCTGTGGCGCTGAAGGTCGATCCGAACGCACCGGTCGGAGACGATCCGTACGCGGATCCGCAGTACAAAGTGCCGGACGATCTGGTCTGGTAAAACGCATTGTCGTGGCGGGTTGATGCAGGATGTCGCCGCTTTTCTGTAGGAGCGCCGGAAGGCGCGACGCCCGCGACTCTGCCGCGCGCCGCCGTCCGCTATCCGATGGATAGCGAGTATTGTCTTTAGCAGGTGTCGTCGGCTTCGCGCCTCCCGGCGCTCCTACAAAAGCGCGACTTCGCATGCGCTGCGGAGTGCCGAACGCTATTTAGAACAGATCTTCCACTGGCGTCGCCAGCAGGGCTTCGGCGCTGTGCGCGAATTCGCGTAGCGACGACACACCGAGGTCGCGCACCAGCCGGTAGGACTGGTGCGGCAGCGCCGAATCGGCGATGTCGTGAGGTGCCAGATTCTTGCCGGACACCTCGGGCAACAGATGGATGTTCGCTGCCGCGTAGCAGTGCTGCACCATCGCCGAACAGTACAGCGCGCCTTCCCTTGCCAACAGATTGTCGCGCTTGCGCAAGCGGCGGCTGCGCATCGCGAACATGGTGCCGATGAGTTCGCTCAGCGAATAACTGGTGAGCCCCGACAGCAGGTCCAGTCCGGCGGTCACCACCTGCCGTGTCTGCGCGTCGTCCAGGCCGAAGTCCAGCACCGCGAGGTTCGGGAATTCGTTGGCGTCGAAATAGCGGTCGATGCGGTTTTCCTGCACGCCCAGTCGCATCTGTTTGTAGCGCATGTCCAGATCGGATTCGATCACCCACCAGCGGCCGTCGCTGCGGCGTTCGCTGAAGATGAAGGCGTGCGACCACAGGCTGCGGTGCCCGTCGCGGGTCAGCGGCGACTGCGCCTGGCGGATCAGGTGGCTGATCAGGTCGCCGCCCGCGACCAGACCGATGCGGCCGGGCGCGGCGTGGCGCAGCAGGAAGTCGGCGTTGCCGGTCGCGCCGCTGTTTTCGTCCTTGCCGTCGTCGCTCATGCGATGTTCCCGCTCGTGGTTGTGGTCGTGATGGTTTCGCTCATCGTATCGATCGCCGCGCGGATCAGTCGCGCAGTCTCGTCCGGGGCTTCCATCGGAAACAGGTGACTGCCGGCGGTCCAGGTCAGGCGTGGGCCGACCAGCGCCTTGGTCGCGCCGAGGCCGACATGGCGCACTTCGCGCGATTTGCGGCCGCCGATGAAGGCCACCGGCGCGCGCAACTGTGCCGCAGCGGCCGCGACGCGCGCGGTCGGCAGCGAGCGGTAGATGCGGAACTCGACGTCGCGGTCGAACAGCAGTTCGCGCTGGCCGCGGCCGTCGGGCGTGGTGCAGTGATCGGCATAATCGCGCAGCACCCGCGGGTCCCAGCGCGCGAACGCGGCCTTGGCGGCGTAATGCGCATGCGCGGCGTCGGCATCCGGCCAGTGCCGGCGGCGCTGCAGGGTCTGCTGCAGCGGCATCACCAGCCGGTCCAGCCCGGTCAGCCGCCCCAGCCGCACGAAGCCCGCGCTGATCCCGGAGATCAGCGGCGAATCCAGCAGCACGATCCCGGCGACGCGGGCCTGCAGTTTCTGCGCCGCGAGCACGCTCAGGTAACCGCCCAGCGAATGCCCGACCAGCCACACCCGGCCGGTGGCGGGCAGGGCATGGACGAATTCGGTGAGTTCATCGACCAGATACGGCCAGCCGACGGTGACCGGCCGGCTCGGGTCGTGGCCGAAGCGCAGCACGCCGGTGCCGTCGAACTCCGGCCGCAGCGCATCCAGCAGCCGGCGATAGACCGGTAGCGGGAAACCGTTGGCGTGGGAGAAGACGAGGGTGTCGGTCACGGTGTTGGAGGTGGATGTGAACGCCTGAGTTAAGCCGCCATGACACGGGTCGACTTGAGCGAATTGTTAGGCCAGCTGCCGCTTGGATCGGGCTGCTAGCCAAAGAAAAACACATGTCAAAAAGAAAAGAAACACAGAAGTGATCGCACCTAACTTAATGATCCATGTGCCTGCTTTTGGTGAGGTAATAATGCGTGTACCGTCTGATAAGCGAATGCTCTCTCCAAGAAGGACGTAAGGAAATAGGTAGACACTAAATGGATAGGCAAGAAACCCTAGCGCCAATGAGCAAAATGCGGCAATACGCAACTTTGCTTTTGAAGAGAATTTTTTCAAACGCGCATCTCCGTTTCTGCAGGCCTAACGTGCGATTTCCGGCGGCGAAGCCCGTGCGGCGCTGCTCAGCAGCGATATGCCCGCCACCGGTTCACTCCGGATCGTAATCCAGATTGGAGGCCAGCCAGCGTTCCGCCTGTGCCAGGGTCGCGCCCTTGCGCTTCGCGTAGTCCTCGACCTGTTCCTTCGACACCCGGCCGACCACGAAATACTGGCTCTGCGGATGGCTGAAGTAGTAGCCGGAGACCGCCGCGGTGGGCAGCATCGCGAAGCTCTCGGTCAGGGTCATGTCGGCGTTGGCGGTGGCGTCGAGCAGGCGGAAAATCGTGCCTTTCTCGCTGTGCTCGGGGCAGGCCGGATACCCGGGCGCCGGGCGGATGCCGCGGTAGGCCTCGTCGATCAGCGCGTCGTTGGCGAGGGTTTCGTCGCTGTCGTAGCCCCAGAACTCCTTGCGCACGCGCTGGTGCAGGCGCTCGGCGAAGGCTTCGGCGAGGCGGTCGGCCAGCGATTTGAGCAGGATCGCGTTGTAATCGTCGTGATCGGCCTCGAAGCGCGCGACGTGCGGGTCGATGCCGATGCCGGCAGTGACCGCGAACGCGCCGATCCAGTCCTGCTTGCCGGAATCCTGCGGCGCGATGAAATCGGCGAGGCAGAAATCGGGGCGATCAACGGGTTTGTCGACCTGCTGGCGGAGGAAGTGGAGTACCTGGCTGCGGCCATCGCCGAGATCGACGATCACATCGTCGCCCACGCCGTTCGCCGGCCATAGCGCGAACACACCCTTCGCGGTCAACCACTTCTCGTCGACGATGCGCTTGAGCATCGCCCGGGCGTCGCGATGCAGCTCGGTGGCCTGCTTGCCCACGACTTCATCCTTGAGGATCGCCGGATATTTGCCGGCCAGTTCCCAAGTGCTGAAGAACGGGGTCCAGTCGATGTACTCGACCAGTTCGGCCAGCGAATAGTCGTCGAACACGGTCAGGCCGGGCGCGCGCGGTGTCGGCGGGGTGTAGGTGTCCCAACCGCCCTCGAAGCGCTGCCCGCGGGCCTTGGTCAGCGGCACCAGCCGCTTGGCGTCGCCGCGGTTCTTGTGGCGCTGGCGGATTTCCGCGTAATCGCTGTCGTTGGCGGCGACGAAAGCTTCGCGCAGCTCCTTGGAGATCAGCGACTGCGCCACGCCCACCGCACGCGAGGCGTCCTTCACCCACACCGTCGGCGATTTGTAGTGCGGGTCGATCTTCAGCGCGGTGTGCGCGCGAGAGGTGGTGGCGCCGCCGATCATCAGCGGCATCTGCAGGCCCTGGCGCTGCATTTCGCGGGCGACGTGGCTCATTTCTTCCAGCGACGGCGTGATCAGGCCGGACAGGCCGATCAGGTCGGCGTTCTCTTCGCGGGCGCGGTCCAGGATCACCTGCGCCGGTACCATCACCCCGAGATCGACCACTTCGAAATTGTTGCAGGCCAGCACCACGCCGACGATGTTCTTGCCGATATCGTGAACGTCGCCCTTCACCGTCGCCATGATGATCTTGCCGTTGTTCTTGCCGACATCGCCGGTGCGCAGTTTTTCGGCTTCGATGAAGGGCAGCAGATAGGCCACGGCCTTCTTCATCACCCGCGCCGACTTCACCACCTGCGGCAGGAACATCTTGCCGGCGCCGAACAGATCGCCGACCACGTTCATGCCACCCATCAGCGGGCCTTCGATCACGTCCAGCGGCCGCGTCGACAGCGCGCGCGCTTCTTCGGTGTCGGTCTCGATGTACTGATCGATGCCGTGGACCAGCGCATGCGACAGGCGTTCGCGCACCGGCTTCTCGCGCCAGCGCAGGTCTTCGACTTTCTTTTCGCCCTTCTTGCCTTTGAAACGGTCGGCGATTTCGAGCAGGCGTTCGGTCGAGTCGGGGCGCCGGTTCAGCACCACGTCCTCGACGCGCTCGCGCAGATCGGCTTCCAGATCGTCGTACAGCGGCAGCGCGCCGGCGTTGACGATGCCCATGTCCATGCCCGCCTTGATGGCGTGATACAGGAACACCACGTGTATGGCCTGGCGCACCAGTTCGTTGCCGCGGAACGAGAACGAGACGTTGGAAACGCCGCCGGAGATGTGGCTGAGCGGGAAGCGGCGCTTGAGCTCGCGGGTGCCTTCGATGAAGGCGACCGCGTAATCGTTGTGTTCCTCGATGCCGGTGGCCACCGCGAATACGTTGGGATCGAAAATGATGTCTTCCGGCGGGAAACCGATCTTTTCGGTCAGCAGTGCGTAGGCGCGCGAACAGATCTCGATCTTGCGTTCGACGGTATCGGCCTGGCCCACTTCGTCGAACGCCATCACCACCACCGCAGCGCCGTAGCGGCGCACCAGCAGCGCCTGGCGCAGGAATTCGGCTTCGCCTTCTTTCATCGAGATCGAATTGACGATGCCCTTGCCCTGCAGGCATTTCAGGCCGGCCTCGATGACGCTGAACTTGGAACTGTCGACCATCACCGGGATGCGGGCGATGTCCGGCTCGGCGGCGATCAGATTGAGGTAATCGACCATCGCCTTTTCGGAGTCGAGCATGCCCTCGTCCATGTTGACGTCGAGCAC
This sequence comes from uncultured Thermomonas sp., assembly GCA_966203835.1. Taxonomy (GTDB): domain Bacteria; phylum Pseudomonadota; class Gammaproteobacteria; order Xanthomonadales; family Xanthomonadaceae; genus Lysobacter_I. Next base: position 5,187 of record CBIHKW010000089.1, on the reverse strand, counting down.
CTGGGCGCCGTTTTCCACCTGCTGCCGCGCCACCGCCACCGCTTCGTCGAAGCGGCCTTCGAGGATCAGTTTCTTGAACTGCGCCGAGCCGGTGACATTGGTGCGCTCGCCGATGTTGACGAAATTCGTCAGCGGGGTGATGACCAGCGGTTCGAGGCCGCTGAGACAGGTGTAGCGCGGCTTCGGTGCGTTGGCGTCGTCGTTCATGGTGCTTTGCTGGGGCAGTGCGTCTTCGGGTTCGGCATCGATCAGGATTGCGTTCATGCGGCTTCCACGGCGCGCGCGCCGGGCAGTTGCCGTGGCGACAGGCCGGCGACGGCCTCGGAGATCGCGCGGATGTGCGCCGGGGTGGTGCCGCAGCAGCCGCCGACGACATTGAGCAGGCCGGATTCGGCGAATTCGCGCAGCACCGTGGCCATGTCCTCGGGCGTTTCGTCGTAGCCGCCGAACGCATTGGGCAGGCCGGCGTTGGGGTGGGTGCTGACGAAGGCGTCGGCGATCTGCGCGAGCACGTCGACGTGCGGGCGCAGATCCTTGGCGCCGAGCGCGCAGTTCAGGCCGATGGTCAGTGGCCGGGCGTGGCGCAGCGCATACCAGAACGCTTCCGCGGTCTGCCCGGAGAGGGTGCGGCCGGAGGCATCGGTAATCGTGCCGGAAATCATGATCGGCAGCCGCGCACCGCGCGCTTCGAAGACTTCTTCGATCGCGAACAGCGCGGCCTTGGCGTTGAGGGTGTCGAAGATGGTTTCGACCATGATCACGTCGGCGCCGCCGTCGATCAGGCCTTCGGTGGCTTCGCGGTAGGTGGTGCGCAGTTCGTCGAAGGAGATTGCGCGGAAGCCCGGGCGGTTCACGTCCGGGCTGATCGAGGCGGTGCGGCTGGTCGGGCCGAGCACGCCGACCACGAAGCGCGGCCGCGACGGGTCGGCGGCTTCGGCGGCTTCGCAGGCTTCGCGCGCCAGCCGCGCGCCGGTTTCGTTGAACTCGCGGGCCAGATGCTCCAGACCGTAGTCGGCCAGCGAGATCGTGGTCGAATTGAAGGTGTTGGTTTCGATCAGATCGGCGCCGGCATCGAGATAGGCGCTGTGGATGCTGCGGATGATGTCCGGGCGGGTGAGGCTGAGCAGGTCGTTGTTGCCCTTCTGGTCGCGGCTGTCGTGGCCGCAGGGGCAGCCCGGTGCGTGGCTGTGGTCGGCGATGGCCTGGGCGTCGAAGCCTTCGGCGAAACGCGCGCCGCGGTAGTCGTCTTCGCCCAGTTCGTACTGCTGGATCATCGTGCCCATGCCGCCGTCCAGCAGCAGGATGCGCTCGCGCAGCGCGGCTTCGAGCCGGGCGACGCGCTCGGGTGCGAGCCAGGGCTGCAGTTGCGGAAATTCCGCGGCGGCGCGCGCGGGCGATGACGAAAGGGCCGTCTCGACGTGGGTGCTCATGACTTGGTTCCGATCAGCGAAATGACTTCGAAATGCGGCGGACGTTTCTCGCGGGTGACGGTTTCCGATGCGGTGATCGTCAGCCCGGCTTTTTCGACGAACTTGCGCAGTTCCTTGTCGCTGAAGCCCAGATTGACGTGGCTGTAGGCCTCCACTGCCGAGCGGTGTTCGTGCTTGGCCAGGCTGCTGAGCAGCAGCCGGCCGCCGGGGCGCAGCACGCGCGCGGCTTCGGCCACCGCCACCTGCGGGCGGGCGGCGTAGGTCAGCGCGTGCATCAGCACCACCAGGTCGAAATGACCGTCCTCGAAGGGCAGGGCGTGCATGTCGCCCTCGCGCACCTCGACGTTCGCGAACTTGCGCAGGCGCTCGCTGGCGGCGTTGACCACGCGGGCGCTGGCGTCGATGCAGATGTATTCGCGGGCGTGCGGCGCCAGCAGTTCGGCCAGTACGCCGTCGCCGGAGGCGATGTCCAGCACATGGCCCGGCGCCAGCAGCGGTAGCGCCGAACGGGCCAGGGCTTCCCAGGTGCGGCCCGGGGAGTAATGCCGCTCCATGTCGCCGGCCACGCTGTCGGCCCAGTTGGCGTCGACCGCGCGGGCGGCCAGCACGCCGGGGATGCGCTCCGCGTCCTGGCGCAGCAGCGGGTCGTCGCTGCCTTCGCGCAGGGTGCGCCACAGCGCGCGCTGGGCGGTGTCGAGCGCGGCCTCATCGAAGCGGTAATAGGCCGAGACCCCGGCGCGACGGTCGCGGACCAGACCGGCTTCCTTCAGACGGGCGAGATGCGTCGAAACCCGCGGCTGCGCCAGCCGCGTGATCGAGGACAGCTCGGCGACCGTCAGTTCTTCGTGTTCCAGCAGCGCCAGCAGCCGGACCCGGGTCGCGTCCGCCAACACTTTCAGTCTTGCCGACCAAGCTTCCAGATCCATTCGACAGGCCTCATATCTCAATATCGCGATACAGAGATAATTGTCTGCCGCATGCCCCGTCAGGTCAAGCGTGCTGGGTTCGTGCTGGGGTTGGGCGACACCCACGGTTACAATCGTGGTTTCGATTTCATAGCCGAGGACGCGCCCGTGGATTTCCGCTTCACAGAAGAGCAGTTGATGATTCAGGACGTGGCTCGCCGCATCGCGCAGGAAAAGATCGCGCCCAGCGCCGAGCACTTCGACCGCACCGGCGAATTCCCCCTCGACAACATGCGCACCCTCGGCGAGAACGGGATGATGGGCATCGAGGTGCCGGCCGAATACGGCGGCGCCGGCATGGACCCGATCAGCTACGTGCTGGCGATGGTGGAGGTGGCCGCGGCCGACGCCGCGCATTCCACCATCATGTCGGTCAACAACTCGCTGTTCTGCAACGGCATCCTGAAGTTCGGCAGCGAGGCGCAGAAACAACTTTACGTCCGCGCCATTGCGGAAGGCCGCGAGATCGGCGCGTTCGCGCTGACCGAACCGCAGTCCGGTTCCGATGCCACCGCGATGCGCTGCAAGGCAACGAAACAGGCCGACGGCAGCTTCGTCGTCAACGGCAAGAAGAGCTGGATCACCTCCGGCCCGGTCGCCAAGTACATCGTGCTGTTCGCGGTGACCGATGCGGACAAGGGCGCCCGCGGCATCACCGCGTTCATGATCGACACCGCCCGCGAGGGTTTCCACCGCGGCAAGACCGAGCCCAAGCTCGGCATCCGCGCCTCGGCCACTTGCGAGATCGAATTCACCGATTACCGCGTACAGGCCGATGAAGTGCTGGGCCAGGAAGGCGAGGGCTTCAAGATCGCGATGAGCGAGCTCGACGCCGGCCGCATCGGCATCGCCTCGCAGGCATTGGGCATCGCCCGCGCCGCGTACGAGGCCACCATCGCTTACGTGAAGGAGCGCAAGGCCTTCGGCGCGCCGATCGGCACCTTCCAGATGACACAGGCCAAGATCGCCGACATGAAGTGCAAGCTCGACGCGGCGACGCTGTTGACGCTGCGCGCGGCGTGGCAGAAGGGCGAATTCGAGAAGGGCGGCGCGCGTTTCGGCAACGAAGCGGCGATGGCCAAGTTGGTCGCTTCCGAAGCCGCGATGTGGGTCGCGCATCAGGCGGTACAGATCCACGGCGGCATGGGTTATTCCAAGGAAATGCCGCTGGAGCGTTATTTCCGCGACGCCAAGATCACCGAAATCTACGAAGGCACCAGCGAGATCCAGCGTCTGGTGATCGCCCGCAACGAGACCGGCCTGCGCTGACCGCGCGCCGTACGGACAAAGACCGCTCATGACCAAGAAAGCCTCCGCCCCGCGTCCTCCGGCTGCGCGAAAACCTGTCGTGCAAAAACCGGCCGTACAAAAACCGGCCTCGCGTAAAGCGACCGCGCGAACACCGGAACGCACCGAGACAGCGCTGCTGCAACCTATCTTCGATGCCATCCGCAAGCGCGCCGGCAAGCGCGACCAGGACGACGCCAGCGCCTTCGCCAGCGCGTTCTACCAGCGCATGGCCGAGGACGAAATACCGGTCCACGGCGCCGAAGGATGGGCCGCGCTCGCCAACGATTTCCTCGACTACGCGCGCAGCCGGAAACCCGGCACGCCGAGCGTGCGTCTGTTCAATCCGACCCTCGCCAAACACGGCTGGGAATCGCCGCATACGGTGCTGCAGATCGTCAACGACGACATGCCGTTCCTGGTCGATTCGGTGAAGATGGCGCTGGCCGAACGCGGTATCGGCGTTCACGTGCTGGGACACCCGGTGGTGCGGATCGTCCGCGATCGCAGCGGCAAACTGACCGCGCTGGGCGAAGGCGAGATCGAGTCGATGATGCATCTGGAGATCGACCGCCAGTCCGCGGCCGATGCGGCCAGGATCGAACGCGCGATCCGCGAAGTGCTGGCGGATGTGCGCAGCATCGTCCGCGACTGGCCGACGATGCGCGCGCGGATGCTTGAAATCACCGAGGATCTGGGCAAGCGCAAGATGCCGGTGAGCGACGCTGGACGTCTCGAAGCCCAGGAGTTCCTGCGCTGGGCCGCCGACGAGCATTTCACCTTCCTCGGCTATCGCGAATATCGCGTGCGCAAACAGGGCGGCGAAGAAGTGCTGGCCGCCGATGTCGATACCGGCCTGGGTCTGCTGCGCGGCCGCGAAAGCGGCACGCCGCGCAAACTGACCTCGCTCGCCGCGCATTACATTCCGCAGTCCGGCGCGGTCGATGCGCTGATTCTCACCAAGACCAACGCACGCGCCACCGTGCATCGCCCGGGCTACATGGATTACATCGGCGTGCTGAGTTTCGATGCCGAAGGTCGTCCGGTCGCCGAGCAGCGTTTCATCGGTCTCTATACTTCCAGCGCCTACACCCGCCGTCCGTGGGAAATCCCGCTGGTGCGCGAGCGCCACGACTACGTGATGGAGCAATCCGGGCTGCAGCCCAACGGCCACAGCGGCAAAGCGCTGCGCCATATCCTCGAAACGCTGCCGCGCGACGAACTGTTCCAATCGTCGGAGACCGAGCTGTTCCAGCTTGCCTCCGGCATCCTCAGCCTGCAGGAGCGCGTGCGCAGCCGCCTGTTCCTGCGCCACGATCGCTACGGCCGCTTCTATTCGGTGCTGGCCTATATCCCGCGCGATCGCTACAACACCGAAATCCGCCTGCGCATCGAAGCGATGCTCAAGGACGTGCTGCACGCCGATCGCGTCGATTCCACCATCCAGCTCGGCGATTCGCCGCTGGCGCAGTTGCACATGCTGGTACGCCCGCGCAAGGGCGAAG
>CBIHKW010000088.1:0-18343 GCA_966203835.1 uncultured Thermomonas sp. | reverse complement strand
GGTCGACCCCGGGGACGCCGGCCCGGTATTGGCCGCGGCCGCCGAGGGGTTGCGGCCGGTCGCGGTGCTGGTGACCCATCACCATTCCGATCACATCGGTGGCCTCACCGCCCTGAAAGACCGTTGGCCGGAGATCGAAATCCACGCGCCGCACGACCCGCGGATCGAGATCGCGACCCATCGCGTGGGCCAGGGCGACGTCGTGACCGTCGCGGACTGGCGCTTCGAGACCCTCGAAGTGCCCGGCCACACCCGCAGCCACATCGCATTTCACGGCAAAACCATCGGCCCCGGTCTGCTGTTCTGCGGCGACACCCTCTTCAGCCTCGGCTGCGGCCGGCTGTTCGAAGGCACGCCGGCACAGATGCTGGCGTCGCTCGATGCATTCGCCGCGCTGCCCGGCGACACCCTGGTCTGCTGCACGCACGAATACACGCAGAGCAACGCCGCGTTCGCGTTGGCCGTTGACCCGCACAACCCGGCGCTGCGCGCGCGTGCGGACGCTGTACGCGCGCTGCGCGCGGCATCGAAGCCGACATTGCCCAGCACCATCGCCCTGGAAATCGAGACCAATCCGTTCCTGCGCTGCGACTCGGCCAACGTGCGCGATGTCATCGCCGACCGCCTCGGCCACGCACCCGCGGACCGCGTGGAAACCTTCGCCGAACTGCGCCGCTGGAAGGACGTGTTCCGGGCCTGAAGACCCGCATCCAGCACGCCTGCCGGGACCATACGGCAGCCCACGGTCGACCGCCCGTGGCACACTAACCGGCTCCAACGAAACGCGAGACGACCATGGGTTTTCTGCAAGGCAAACGCGCCCTCATCACCGGCATCGCCAGCGAACGTTCCATCGCGTCCGGCATCGCCGAAGCCATGCACCGCGAGGGCGCAGAACTGGCGTTCACCTATCAGAACGAAAAACTGAAGTCGCGCGTCGAAAGCGCGGCCGCCGAATACGGTTCCAGCATCGTGCTGCCGCTGGACGTGTCCGACGACGCCCAGATCGCCGCCTGCTTCGCAGAACTCGGCAAACACTGGGACGGTTTCGACATCCTGATCCACGCCATCGCCTTCGCCCCGCGCGAAGCGATCGCCGGCCAGTTCCTCGACGGTTTGACCCGCGAGAATTTCGCCATCGCCCACGACATCTCGGCGTATTCGCTGGCGGCGATGGCCAAGGCCGCACGGCCGATGATGGCGGGTCGCAACAGTTCGGTGCTCACGCTCTCGTATCTCGGCGCCGAGCGCGCGCTGGCCGGCTACAACCTGATGGGCGTGGCCAAGGCCAGTCTGGAATCGACCGTGCGCTATCTGGCCTACAACCTCGGCCCGGAAGGCACCCGCGTCAACGCGATCTCGGCCGGCCCGATCAAGACCCTCGCCGCCGCCGGCATCGCCGGGTTCCGCAAGATTCTCGGCCATGTCGAACAGAACGCACCGCTGCGCCGCACGGTCACCATCGAGGATGTCGGCAACGTCGCCGCCTTCCTGTGCTCGGACCTGGCGTCGGGCGTGACCGGCGAAATCACCTATGTCGATGCCGGCTACAACATCCTCGGCATGACCGGGATCGGCAACGAGTAATCACCACCGATCCGTCGTACCGGCCTTCGGGCCAAAAAAAAGAAGCCCGGCATTGCCGGGCTTCTTCGTCGAGCGGATCCGGAGCGTTTACAGCCGGTCTTCGGCGATGTCCACCTTCATCCGCTTGCGCTCGGCCTTGCCGACCGCCAGCACATCCTGCTCGCCGATCCGCGGCGCCAGCTCGCGCAGGAAACCCGCACGCATTTCCGGCGTCACTTCATCGGCACTGCCCTTTCCGATCTTGGTCACTTCGAAAACGATCATCTGACCATTTTGAGCACGGACCTTGCCCGGCGAGGCCTTGCCCGCAGCCGGCGCCGGCACCTGGAAGTAGGCTTCGGCCGCCACGGCGTCCGGCACCGGTGCATTGCGCGGCACCGCCGGCACACTGGAGACGGCCCACTGCTTCGCAGTCGCGATCGCGGCCAGGGATTCGCCCTTCTTCAAACGGGCCAACGCTGCTTCGGCCTCGGCTTCGGCAGCCTTGCCCGCACGATCCGCACGCACCGCGGCCACGACCTGCGGACCGACCTTACCCAGCGGTTGCACCCGTTCCGGCGTATGTTCGACCACCCGGATCAGCACGCTGTGGTTCGGCGCGATCTCGATCGCATCGCTGACCATGCGGTTCTCGATCAACGCCTCGGAGAAGGCAGCGCGCAGCACCGCCGGATTGGCGGCGATACCGGTGCCCTGACCACGTGCGAACGGACCAAGCTTCTGCACCGGCAGGTTCGCGCTGCGGGCGGCCGGCGCCAGCGACGCCGGGCTCTTCAGCACTTCGTCGACCAGCTTGCCGCTCAGTTCGTTGTAGGCGCGTTCGCGGGCGGTTTCGGCCAGCATGCGCTCGAGTTCAGGACGGACCTGCTCGAACGGCATTTCGCGCCCGGCCTTGATCTCGCGCACCTGAATGATATGCCAGCCGAATTCGCTCTTGGTCGGCCCGGAAATGGTGCCTGTCGGGGTGGCGAACACGGCATCCTCGAACGCCTTCGCCATCTGTCCGTTCTGGGCGATCCAGCCCAGATCGCCGCCGCCGTCTTTCGAACCGCCGTCATCCGAGTTCTGGCGCGCGAGCGCGGCGAAATCGGCGCCGGCCGCCTTCGCCTGCACCGACAACGCTTTCGCCTTGGCTTCGGCCGCTTTCTCTCCGGCCGCACCGGCTTCGATCTTCACCAGAATATGCGAGGTCAGACGCTGCTCAGGCTCGGTGAAACGCGCTTTGTCCTGTTCGTACTGGGTCTTCAGCATGTTCTCGTCGGCGGCCGCAGGCAGCGCCATGGTCGCGGCATCGATATCGACATATTCGATCGTCACCATCTCCGGTGAGCGGAAGTCGTCCGGATGCGCCTTGTACCAGCTCGCGATCTCGGCGGCAGTCACCGGCGCGGTATCGACGGACACCGGCAGCACCGCATAGGACACATCGCGCGTTTCGCTGAGCAGCGAAATCAGACGCTGGCCTTCGGTATTGGTCACGAATGCGGAGCCGCGCAGCCGCGACGCGAGCAACTGTTGCTTCAGCGTATCGCGGACCTGCTGGTCGAATTCGGCCGGAGTTCTCGGCGGAACGCCGGAAGCCAGCGACAGTCGATAACGCTGCAGGTCGAATTTGCCGTCGATCTGGAATTCGGGAATCGATTCGATCGTATCGCGTACCTGCGCATCGCCGATCGCGATGCCCTCGCGCTCGGTCGCCATGCGCAGCACGCTCTCGTCGACCAGGCTCTCGAGCACCTTGCGCTTGTTGTCGAGGCTTTCGAACTCGCGCACGTCGAAGTTCTCGCCGGCGGCCTGGCGCTGCTGCTGACGCAGACTCTCGAACCGGGAGCGGAATTGATCGGCGCTGATCTCTTCCTTCTGCCAGAGCGCCTTGCGCACCAGCCACCAATCAGGCGCCGACGACCACCAGGACGGTGGCGCCTCGATCTTCGCCACGAACGTGTCGTTGCGCTGGAACAGATACTGTTCCATGCCGAAGAAGGCGAACGGGACCATCAGCATCCCGAGAATGATGGTGGCGATCCAGCCGGAGGATTTTTCGCGTAAGGCTTGCAGCATTGGCGAGGCGTGCCGAATGAGGAGCCGCTAAGTGTAGCCGGAGCAGCGCGCCGCAACATGCCCGATGGACACGAAATCCGGCGAAAAGCGCCCCGGACCCCGCGCCCGCATGCCTGTTCCGGGAATTCGGCTAGATCCGGAAACGACAAAGGCACCGTTTCCGGTGCCTTTGGAGTCCCGCCCGAGAGCGGAAACCGAATTTGAAGGAATTGGCGGAGTGGACGGGACTCGAACCCGCGACCTCCGGCGTGACAGGCCAGCATTCTAACCGACTGAACTACCACTCCGCATTTACCCTGCAACACTGCGAATTTTACCGCAGTTCGATGCTCGAATGAAACACTATTCGAGCATCATTTGCGCCTCTGGTGGGTGCTGAGGGTTTCGAACCCCCGACCCTCTCCGTGTAAAGGAGACGCTCTACCGCTGAGCTAAGCACCCCAACGCGAAGAGCTGATTAGTTTACGGCATCCTTCAGCGCTTTGCCAGCCTTGAAGACCGGGTTCTTCGAGGCCGCGATCTGCAGCTCTTCGCCGGTCTTCGGGTTGCGGCCGGTGCGCGCGGCGCGCTCGCGGACGACGAACGAGCCGAAGCCGATCACGGTCACGGTGTCGCCCTTCTTCAGCGCTTTGGTGATGGCGGCGACCGTGGCGTCGAGCGCGCGCCCGGCATCGGCCTTGGACAACTCTGCGGCACCGGCGATCGCGTCGATAAGCTCGGCTTTGTTCATGTTGAGACTCCCATATCGGTTGAGAAGAAGAGGTGTGTCGACACATCGCGACTGGAACGCGGCTCCGCACGTTCGACCCCGGAAACGACGCAGGCAATGCTGCGTCGACAGGCGACCGTTATACCAGCGGGGTGGGCCCTACGCAACCAAAAACCCTTTAAAAAGCCCGAAAATACGATGAAAACGCGAAAGACGCCGGCGCAGGGACAGCGTCTTCCGATCAGCGCCGATTCAGTGTTTTCGCTCTTCCCGCCGGTTCGCAGCAGTGGGCTTCGCGCGTTTGCGCGCAGCCGGACGCACATCCTTCTTCGCATCCTTCTCTGCTGCAGCCGGCGCAATCGGATGTTCGAGTGCGAGATCCAGCACTTCGTCGATCCAGCGCACCGGGACGATCTTGATCTGATCGGTGACGGTCTTGGGGATGTCGGCGAGATCCTTGCGGTTCTCTTCCGGAATCAGCACGGTACGGATACCGCCGCGCAGCGCCGCCAGCAGCTTTTCCTTCAGGCCACCGATCGCGGTGATCTTGCCGCGCAAAGTGATCTCGCCGGTCATCGCGATGTCCGAACGCACTGGCACTTTGGTCAACGCCGACACCAGCGCCGTGGTCATGGCGGCGCCCGCGCTGGGGCCATCCTTCGGCGTCGCGCCGTCCGGCACATGCAGATGGACGTCGAGTTTCTGCAGGAAATCCACGTCGATCCCGAGTCGCTCCGCGCGCGAGCGCACGACCGACAGCGCCGCCGATGCGGATTCCTTCATCACGTCGCCGAGCTGGCCGGTGAGGATCAGCTGGCCCTTGCCGGGCATCAGCGTGGATTCGATCTGCAGCAGATCGCCGCCGACTTCAGTCCAGGCCAGGCCCGTAACCATGCCGATTTCGTTGTCGTTCTCGGCGCGACCGAAATCGAAGCGTCGAACGCCCAGATATTTATCGAGATTCTTCGACGAGACCGAAACCGCCTTGACGCCCTTGCCTTTCGGCTGCGGACCAGCCAGCGCAATCTCCTTCACCACCTTGCGGCAGATCTTGGAAATCTCGCGCTCAAGGTTGCGCACGCCGGATTCGCGCGTGTAGTAGCGCACGATGTCGCGGATCGCGTCCTGCGCGATCTTCAACTCGTCGGCTTTCAGACCGTTCGCCTTCAACTGTTTCGGCAGCAGATAACGTTCGGCGATATTGAGCTTTTCTTCCTCGGTGTAACCCGGGATGCGGATTACTTCCATGCGGTCGAGCAGCGGGCCGGGGATATTCAGCGAATTGGACGTCGCGACGAACATCACTTCGGACAGGTCGAAATCGACTTCCAGATAATGGTCGTTGAAGGCGTTGTTCTGCTCCGGGTCGAGCACTTCGAGCAGCGCGGACGACGGATCGCCGCGGAAATCCATCGACATCTTGTCGATCTCGTCCAGCACGAACAGCGGATTCTTGGTGCCGGCCTTGTTGAGGTTCTGGACGATGCGGCCCGGCATCGAGCCCACATAGGTGCGGCGATGGCCGCGGATCTCGGCCTCGTCGCGCACGCCGCCCAGCGACATGCGCACGAATTTGCGGTTGGTCGCTTTGGCGATGCTCTGCCCGAGCGAGGTCTTGCCCACGCCCGGCGGGCCGACCAGACACAGGATCGCGCCCTTCATCTGCTTCACGCGGGTCTGCACCGCGAGATATTCGAGGATGCGTTCTTTGACTTTTTCGAGACCGTAATGATCGGCATCGAGCGTTTCCTGCGCGACCTTCAGATCCTTGCGGATCTTGGTGCGCTTCTTCCACGGCACGCCGAGCAGCCAGTCCAGATAATTGCGCACCACCGCGGCTTCCGCCGACATCGGCGACATCTGCTTGAGCTTGTTGAGCTCGGACTTGGCCTTGGTTTCCACCGGCTTGGGCATGCCGGCTTCGGCGATCTTGCGGGTAATTTCCTCGATGTCGTTCGGCGTGTCGTCCAGTTCGCCCAGTTCCTTCTGGATCGCCTTCATCTGTTCGTTGAGGTAGTACTCGCGCTGGCTCTTCTCCATCTGCGACTTCACGCGGCCGCGGATGCGCTTCTCCAACTGTTGCACATCGATCTCGCCATCGACCAGACCCACCAGCAGTTCCAGACGCTGGGCGACATCGACCGCTTCGAGCAGGCGCTGCTTTTCGGCGAGGCGCACACTGAGATGCGCGGAAATGGTGTCGGCGAGCCGGTTCGGCTCATCGATGCCGGACAGGGTCTGCATCAACTCCGGCGGCAGCTTGCGATTGGTCTTGATGTACTGCTCGAACAATCCCATCAGCGAACGCACGATCGCCTCGACCTCGCGCGGGTCGCGCTGTTCGGCAGATTCCAGCAGCTCCGCCTTGCCCGCGAGCGTGCCGTCGAACTCGCGCACCTGCTTCACGCGCACGCGCGAGACGCCTTCGACCAGCACCTTGATGGTGCCATCGGGCAGTTTCAGCAGTTGCAGCACCTGGGCGAGCGTGCCGACTTCGTAAAGATCGGCCGCGCCGGGGTCGTCGGTCTCGGGTGATTTCTGCGCGACCAGCAGGATGCGCTTGTCGAGATCCATCGCGATGTCGAGCGCTTTGATCGATTTCTCGCGGCCGACGAACAACGGGATGACCATGCTGGGAAACACCACGACGTCGCGCAGCGGCAGCACGGGCAATTCGGGGAGGACGCTGACGGAAAGATCGGTGGTCATGGGGGCTCCGGTCGATGATTCACGGCCCCCGCCACGATGGGCGGACGACCTTCGGCACCGTTATGGGGTCATGCGCCGCTGGATGCAAGCGCGCGCCGCCGAGCGGACAGGCAGGCCCGGTTTTGACGAGATTTCAAAGGTCATTCGGACGGGTCGCAAAAGCGAACGGGCACTCCAACACTGTTGGAATGCCCGTCTGCGCAGCAGAATAACGCTGGCTTGAAGCGCTGGATTGAAGCTGCCGGTTTACTCGGCGGACGCGACCTTGTTCGGCGGCGTTTCGTAGATCAGGTACGGCTCGGATTTGTGCTCGATCACCGACTCATCGACCACCACCTTGCTGACGCTTTCCAGCGACGGCAATTCATACATCGTGTCGAGCAGCACCGATTCGACGATGGTGCGCAGGCCACGGGCGCCGGTCTTGCGCTTGAGCGCCTTGCGCGCGATCGCAGCGAGCGCGTCGGGGCGGAACTCCAGTTCCACGCCTTCCATTTCGAACAGCTTCTTGAACTGCTTGCTGATCGCGTTCTTCGGCTCGGTGAGGATCTTCACCAATGCGATCTCGTCGAGTTCCTCCAGGGTCGCGACCACCGGCAGGCGGCCCACGAACTCCGGAATCAGGCCGAATTTGATGAGATCTTCGGGCTCGACATCGAACAGCACCTTGCTGACGTCGGCCTTGCGCTCGGAGCTCTTGAGCTTGGCGCCGAAACCGATGCCGCCGGCTTCGGTGCTGCGCTGCTGGATGATCTTGTCGAGACCGGCGAACGCGCCGCCGACGATGAACAGGATATTGCGGGTATCGACCTGCAGGAATTCCTGCTGCGGATGCTTGCGCCCGCCCTGCGGCGGCACGCTGGCGACGGTGCCTTCGATCAGCTTCAACAGCGCCTGCTGCACGCCTTCGCCGGACACGTCGCGGGTGATCGACGGGTTCTCGCTCTTGCGCGAGATCTTGTCGATTTCGTCGATGTAGACGATGCCCTGCTGCGCCTTCTCGACATCGTAGTCGCACTTCTGCAGCAGCTTCTGGATGATGTTTTCGACGTCCTCGCCCACGTAGCCCGCTTCAGTGAGCGTGGTGGCATCGGCAATCGTGAACGGCACGTTGAGCAGTCGGGCCAGGGTTTCGGCCAACAGCGTCTTGCCCGAACCGGTCGGACCGATCAGCAGGATGTTGGACTTGGCCAACTCGATGTCGTCGTTCTTCTGCCGGCTCTCGATCCGCTTGTAGTGGTTGTAGACCGCTACCGCCAGGGTTTTCTTGGCGCGGGGCTGGCCGATCACATACTGGTCGAGGACCTCGAGAATCTCGCGCGGCTTGGGCAGATGACTGCGCGTTGCCTGCGCCTTCTCTTCCAACTCCTCGCGGATGATGTCGTTGCACAACTCGACGCATTCGTCGCAGATGAACACGCTCGGGCCCGCAATCAGTTTGCGGACTTCATGTTGGCTTTTCCCGCAGAACGAGCAATACAGGATCTTGTTGCTGTCGCCGCTGCGGCCTTGCCGGTCTTCGCTCATGCTGCTGTCGGTATCTGCGCTGGATGTTGGGAGGATAGCATCCAGGCCCCCTGCCGCAAGCGCGTTGCAGCGGGAACCTGAATTCCGATGAAAATCAGTTGCTTAGGCAGGCTGAATCGAATCTTCAGGACGCCGTTCGAGGACGTGATCGACCAGACCGTAGTCGCGGGAGGCTTCGGCGCTCTTGAAATTGTCGCGCTCGGTGTCGCGGCCGATGGTATCCAGCGACTGGCCGGTGTGGTGGGACAGGATTTCGTTCAGGCGCTGCTTCATGCCCAGGATCTCGCGGGCGTGGATATCGATGTCCGTCGCCTGGCCCTGAAAACCGCCGAGAGGCTGGTGGATCATGACCCGCGAGTTCGGCAGGGCGTAACGCTTGCCCTTGGCGCCGGCGGTGAGCAGCAGCGCGCCCATGCTGGCGGCCTGGCCGACGCAGATCGTGCTCACGTCCGGCTTGATGAACTGCATGGTGTCGTAGATCGCCATGCCGGAGGTGACGATACCGCCGGGCGAGTTGATGTAGAGGCTGATGTCCTTCTCGGGGTTTTCGGCTTCGAGAAACAACAGCTGGGCGACGATCACGTTCGCCATGTAATCGTCGATACCGCCGACGAGGAAGATCACCCGCTCCTTCAGCAACCGGGAGTAGATGTCGTAAGCGCGCTCGCCGCGGCTGGTCTGTTCGACCACCATCGGAACGAGATTCAGGGCTCTGGTATCAAGGCTGTTCATGCGTCACGGCACCTGTTGTGGGGAGGTCGCGCATTCTCTGCGCGACCCGTTGTGGGGGAGAAACTCTTGCCGACTGCAGCGGATCATTGCCTCGCAGGTGACTGCGGGGCGATTTACTGCGGAGCGATCGCTTCCTGGAAAGTCAGCGGCTTGTCGGTATGCACGGCGCGTTCGGCGATCCAGTCGATGACCTGTTCCTCCATCACGCGATTCTGCAGACCCGACATGAGCTGGCGGTCGTTGCGGTACAAATCAATGACCTGCTGCGGCTCTTCGTACGTGGAAGCAATGAGACGCAGCGTTTCGTTCAGGCGCTTCGGATCGAGCATCAGCTCGTTGCGGCGGGCGATTTCGCCCACCAGCAGGGCCACGGTGACGCGCTTGCGGGCGGAATCGATGAATTCGAGGTAGGCCTCTGCCGGCGCTTCGACCTGACGTCCCTGACGGCGGGACTGCTCCACGGCCTGGGCCAGCATCGCGCGGGCTTCGCTTTCGACGACCCGGGCCGGCATCTCGACATGGGCGTAGGTGGCGATCAGCTGCTCGCCGACTTCGCGACGGAGGCGACTCATCAGCGCGCCCTTGAGCTCGCGTTCGAGGTTGTTGCGGATTTCGGTGCGGAACTGGGCCATTTCGCCCGTTTTCACGCCGAAACTCTTGATGAATTCGGCATCCACCTCCGGCAGTACCGGCTCGGAGATCTGCTCGACCTTGACGTTCACCACGGCCTGCTTGCCGGCCAGTTGCGGCACGCGCCAGTTCTCCGGGAAGTCCACGGTCAGGGTCTTGTCTTCGCCGGCGCTCATCCCGATCAGCGCGTTCTCGATGTCGACGAACATCGCGCCCGAACCGATCATGGTCACGCCGCGCTCGGCGCCTTCGGCGGGCAGTCGCTCGCCGTCGACCATCGACCAGGTTTCGACGTCGGCGGCGTCGCCGGCCTGGGCAGCACGATTCACCAGGGTCCAGCTGCGGCGCTGCAGGCGCAGATTCTCGATCATGCGATCGATGTCGTCTTCTGCGATCTCGGCGGTGTGGCGCACCACTTGCAGCGCGGACACGTCGATATCGCCGAAGTCCGGCACCACTTCGAAGGTGGCGACGTAGGCCAACTCGCCCTCGCCCGCCTCGGCGGACGGCTCGATGCGCGGCGCGCCGGCGAGACGCAGCGCGTTCTCGCGGACGGCCTGGTCGAAGCCCTGCTGCAGGATGTCGTCGACGACTTCGCCGCGCACCTGGGCGCCGTAGCGCTGTTCGATGACCTTGGCCGGCACCTTGCCCGGGCGGAAGCCCTTGATCTTGGCGGTCCGCGCGATTTCGCGCAGACGGCCGCCGATCTGGTTCTCGACGCTGTCGGTCGGCACGCGCAGGGTCATCCGGCGCTCGAGGTTACCCACGGATTCGACTGAAACTTGCATTGCTGACGACTCCTGCTGCCGCGCGCACGCCCGCGGCCCGTGTTGTTGTTGTGGTGGAAGGCCGGATGGTCGGAACGACCCGTGGGTGCGTCCGAGACGCACCATCCAGCAGAACGGAGTAGTTTGGCCGATTACGGCGTTTCCCGCCAGTTTCGTGGAACGGCGCCGGGCAGAGCCACCGGGAGGCGGCCGGGAAACCGCTGCAAGGTTCCCCCGCCACGGCCTGTTCATCTTCAAGGCAGCGGATGGCCACTGCGGCGTGTGCGAGAGGGGGGACTCGAACCCCCACACCTTTCGGCGACAGAACCTAAATCTGTTGCGTCTACCAATTTCGCCACCCTCGCATGGGCAGCATTCTAAATGCACCGCGATCGACGCGCTTGCGCGGCCCCAAAGAAAAACGCCCGGCGCGAGCCGGGCGTGTCCTGGAACTGGTGGGCTGTGAAGGATTCGAACCTTCGACCTATTGATTAAGAGTCAACTGCTCTACCAACTGAGCTAACAGCCCTGAAACTAGTCTGGATATTGTAACAACTCGCGGCAGCGTCAGGAACCCACTGCATGCTTTTCGATATGGGGTGGAAGACGGGATTTGAACCCGCGACCCCCGGAATCACAATCCGGTGCTCTAACCAACTGAGCTACATCCACCATTGAAGCTTGAATAATCGTGGGATCGCCTCCGAGGCTCCCACCGCCCGATCATCCTGTCGAGCCTTGTCGCAGTTCCGCATTGGCGCGCCCGGCAGGATTCGAACCTGCAACCGCCGGCTTAGAAGGCCGGTGCTCTATCCGATTGAGCTACGGGCGCATGCGCGCATGATAGCCGTACGGACGGAGCGGAGCTTGCCTGCGAAACACCGGGAGTGGTCGGGGTAGAGGGATTCGAACCCCCGACATCCTGCTCCCAAAGCAGGCGCGCTACCAGACTGCGCTATACCCCGCCGATGAGCGGCTGCCGGGACAAACAACAACCCGGACCTCAGCAGGCCGAGCATTGTCCAAACCCCGGGCCTCGCTGTCAACGAGTACAGCGCACCGTCTGTGGAGGTATGCTTTCCCCCTGAATCGATTCCATACGCCAACCGCCTTTCGAAGGAGACACCATGCGCAGCGGCAATCCGGTCCTCAAGGACTCCACTTTCCTCGACCTCAGCAGCGGCGTCGCGTATCCCGGCAAGGCCGGCACGATGACGCTCAACGGTACGGTCAACAAGACCGGCCTGTTGTTGCTGATGACGGTCCTCACCGCAGCCTATGCCTGGTCGCAGACGATGACGCCGACCGGCGAAGTCGCCCCCGGCGCGATGATCTATCTGTGGGGCGGCGCCATCGGCGGCCTCGTGATGGCGCTGGTGACGAGCTTCAAGAAAGAGTGGTCGCCCGTCACCGCCCCGCTGTACGCGCTGATCGAAGGCTTCTTCCTCGGCTCGATCTCGGCGATCTACAACGCCCAGTTCCAGGGCATCGTGCTGCAGGCGGTGATGCTGACCTTCGGCATCATGTTCGCCCTGCTCTTCGCCTACCGCTCCGGCCTGATCAAGGCGACCGAGAACTTCAAGCTCGGCGTGACCGCGGCGACCGGCGGCATCTTCCTGATCTATCTCGCCACCATCGTGCTGCGCATGTTCGGCATCAACATCCCCTACATCCATGATTCCGGCCTGATCGGCATCGGCTTCAGCCTGTTCGTGGTGGTGATCGCGTCGCTGAATCTGGTCCTCGATTTCGACTTCATCGAAAACGGCGTCGAAGCCGGCGCGCCGAAATACATGGAGTGGTACGGCGCTTTCGGCCTGATGGTCACCCTGGTGTGGCTGTACCTCGAACTGCTGCGCCTGCTGTCGAAGCTGCAGTCGCGCAACTGATCCGAAAGGTCAGGCATCGAAACGAAAACGGGGCGCTCAGGCGCCCCGTTTTTTTATGCCTCGCAGACGCCGGGACGCCCGGTCCGGCGATCAGAGCCGGCTGGCGATCGCCTTGGCGAACGACATGGTGTTGCCGGTGCCGCCGAGATCCGGAGTGAGCGAATCCTTGGCTTCCAGGGTCGCGACGATGGCCTTGCGCAGGCGCTCGGCGTTGTCCGGCTGGCCCACGTGATCGAGCATCTGACCGATCGCGAGCAGCAGCGCGCAGGGATTGGCGACGCCCTTGCCGGCGATGTCCGGCGCCGAGCCATGAACGGCCTCGAAGATCGCCGCCTCGGTGCCGATGTTCGCGCCCGGGGCCAGGCCCAGGCCGCCGACGAGGCCGGCGCAGAGGTCGGAAATGATGTCGCCGAACAGATTGGTCGTCACGATGATGTCGAACTGTTCCGGACGCATCACCAGCTGCATGCAGGTGTTGTCGACGATCATCTCGTTGCAGAGGATGTCCGGGTATTCGGCGGCGACGACGCGCGCGGTGCGCAGGAACAGGCCCGAGGTCGACTTCAGGATGTTGGCCTTGTGGACCACGGTGACTTTCTTGCGGCCGGTCTTGCGCGCAAGCTCGAAGGCGTAACGGACGATGCGCTCGGAGCCGCGGCGGGTGATCTTCTGGGTCAACATCGCGGTTTCGCCGTCTTCCGAGAGCGTCTGGCCTTCGCCGATGTAGGCGCCTTCGGTGTTCTCGCGGACCGTGACCAGATCCACGCCGCTGGGGAAGCGCGACTTGGTGTTCGGGAACGACTTCGCCGGGCGCACGTTGGCGTAGAGGTCGAAGCGCTTGCGCAGCTCGACGTTGATCGAACTGAAGCCCTCGCCGACCGGCGTGGTCAGCGGGCTCTTGAGCGCGATGCGGTTGCGGCGGATCGAGTCCAGGGTCGACTGCGGCAGCAGTTCGCCGTGTTTCTCCAGCGCGACCATGCCGGCGTCGGCCTCTTCGTATTGCAGCCCGGTGTTCATGGTGTCCAGCACGGACAGCGCGGCCTCCATGATTTCGGGGCCGATGCCATCGCCGCGGATGACGGTAATCGTTTGAGTCATGATCTGGTTCCAGACAGGCCCGCACAGACAAGCCTGTACAGGCAGGCCCGGCGCAGCGCGCAGGGCCGGGATTCGTGGGGTGATTCGGGAACGTCCGGCGCGTCGAGGGCTTCGGAGCATGCCGCCAACCGACGGGGAGGCAAACCGGATCGATCAGCGCGCAGAACCGCCGAATTATGCCGTAACGGCGCTCATCCTGCTCGAACGCCGCGTTCAGACCATGGTCGAATGGCGTGCAGCGCCCCGGCCAGCGGGCTCAGCCGTGGTCGTGGGCCGGCGCGGCGACCGTGCCGTCGCCCTGCTCCAGTTTGTCGAGGAAATCGACCGCGCGGCGCAGGTGCGGGATGACGATGGAACCGCCGACCACCAGCCCCACGGAGAAGGTTTCGAACATCTCGTCGCGGCTCACGCCGGCTTCGCGGCACTGGGCGACGTGGTAGCTGATGCAGTCGTCGCAGCGCAGCACCATCGACGCCACCAGACCCAGCAGTTCCTTGGTCTTCACGTCGAGCGCGCCGGCCTGGTAGGTCTGGGTGTCGAGCGCGAAGAAGCGGCGAACAACCTGGTTGGGTTCGGCCAGAATCCGCTCGTTCATGCGCTTGCGGAACGCCGTGAACTCGGCGATGCGATCGTTCTCGCTGTCGTTGCCGCCGCTCATGCGCCTTCTCCGTTCAACAGGGGCTCGAATTTACCGGCGCGGTGCAGCGCCATCATGTCGTCGAAGCCGCCGACGTGGACGTCGCCGACGAAGATCTGCGGCACGCTGGTGCGCCTGGTCCGCGCCATCATCCGCTCGCGCTCCACCGGATCGAGATCGATCCGCACCTCGGACCAGCTCAGACCCTTGCTTTTCAGGAAATTCTTGGCCGAAACGCAATACGGGCACATCGCGCTGGTGTAGATCACGATCGGCGTCTGGGGGGCGGTATCGCTCAAAGCGGTCTCCTCGCTGCGCGGGTCGCGCGGGCTTTCGGGAAGCGGGCTGTCGGAAAGAAATCTGAAGCGGTCATGATGGGGGGCGCACGCGGCCTTTTCCAGCAGTTGCGCGCAACGCTGCGATACCCGGAACGACACTTGAACGAACCCGGCGCGATGCGGTCGAAAGCTCCGCTGCGTCTGGCTTAACAACGCATTCACGCCCATCCGGCCGATAAACGGCATGCTGTCCCACGAATCCGCCCCGAGTACCCCGCCCATGCGTTTGCCGGCCGCCATCGCTGCTTTCACCTTCACGCTCGCGGCGTTCGTGGCCCCGGCCCAGGACAACCGGTTGCCGGACATCGGGTCCTCGGCCAACGAACTGCTCAACCCGACCAAGCAGGCCGAGTACGGCAGCATGTTGCTCAGCCAGTTGCGGCATTACGGCTACATCCTCGACGATCCGTTGATCGACGGTTGGCTGCAGTCGGTGGGGCATCGTCTCGCTTCAGCCAGCGACAAACCGCAGCAGCCGTTCACGTTCTTCATGCTGAAGGACCGGCAGTTCAATGCGTTCGCCACCCTCGGCGGCTATATCGGCGCGAATGCCGGCCTGGTGCTGGCGGCCGAGAGCGAGGATGAAGTGGCCGGCGTGCTGTCGCACGAGGTCGCGCACGTCACCCAGACCCACGTGTTGCGCAGCGTCGAGCGCGCGCAGAAGGACAGCGTGCCGATCCTGCTGGCGATGCTGGGCGCGATCGCGATCGCCCAATCCTCGGGCGGCAATTCTTCCGACGACGCCTCGATGGCGGCGCTAGCCTCGGCCCAGGCGCTGATGGCGCAACGGCAGATCGACTACACCCGTTCCAACGAATCCGAAGCCGACCGTCTCGGCATCCAGACCCTGGCCCGCAGCGGTTACGAGCCGGAAGCGATGGCAAGCATGTTCACCCGCATGCAAACGATCTCGCGGGTGAATCAGGGCGGCGAGCGCGAGCGCACGCCGGACTACCTCCGCACCCATCCGGTCAACACCACCCGGATCAGCGAAGCCAAGCAGCGCGCCGCAGATCTGGCGACGAAGGCGCCGGCGTTCGATCCGGGCAGCACGATCACCAGCGAGAATCCGCTGATTCCCTCCAGCCTGCGCGTGGCCGGCCCGATACGCACCAACGACAACGTGCAGTTCGGCTGGGCGCGGGAACGCATCCGCGTGTTCAGCGCCAACACCAGCGCCGATGCGATCCGCGAATACGAAAATCAAAGCCGATCCAAGCCGCTGACCGACGCCCAGCGTTACGGCATGTCGGTCGCGCGCCAGCGTAACGGCCAATACGCGCTGGCTGCGAAAGAACTCGCACCGCTGCTGGCGAAATATCCGGCGGACCCGTGGCTGGTCATCGCCATGGCCGAAGCCGAGGCCCGCAGCGGCAACCTCGCCGGAGCCGATACGCGCCTGGAAGCCTTCCTGCAGCGGATTCCCAATCACCGCGCCGCAGCGCTGAGCTATGCCCAGTTGTTGGCCGAACGCAACGACGCCGGCGCCGGCAAGCGCGCCCAGGCCGTGCTGCGGCCGATGCTGGTCACCGCTAAGGAAGACCCGGTGTTCCAGCAGACCTTCGCGCGCGCCAGCGAAGTCGCCGGGGATCCGGACCGGGCCGGCGAAGCCTACGCCGAGGCCGAATACCTGAACGGTCGACCGGAACGCGCGCTGATCCAGCTGAACACCCTCCTCAAGCGCCCGCAGCTCGATTACTACGCCCGGGCGCGGATCGAGGCGCGGATCGCCGCGATCACCCCCGCCGTCCTGGAATTGCGCCGGCTGGGCGTCCGCGACGAAGTGCTGGAGCGGCGTTGAGGCCGTCTCTGGCGAGACTTGATCTGGCGAAACTGCACCTCCAGCGAGGTCGTACCCGGCATCGCCTGTCGGCCTGCCGCTTGACGCCGCCGCATCATCGCATCACGATGCGGACATGCGAACCACTATCGACCTCCCCGAAGACCTGCACAGGATCGCGACCAGCCTTGCGCACCACACCGGGCGCAGCCTCGGCCAGACCGTCGCCGAACTGATGCGTCGCGGTCTGGCGGCCGACGTCGGCCGGGTCGCCGATGTGCAGGCGGCCTACGTCGTCCATCCACAGACCGGGCTGCCGGTCGTGGCATCGCGGCAGCCGGTCACCGACGATGACGTCAAAGCCCTGGACGACGAGCCGTGACCCATCTTCTCGACGGCAACGTGCTGATCGCGCTGATCGACCGCTCGCATGTGCATCATCCGGCGGCGGTGCGCTGGTTCGAAGCGCATACCGGCGCGTTCGCGACCTGCCCCATCACCCAGGGCACGCTGATGCGGATGCTCTTGAGGTTCGGCGCGGTGGCCGATGCCCCGTCCGCGGTCGCGGTGCTGGTGCGACTGACCAGCCACACCCGGCATGCGTTCTGGCCCGACGATCTGGGCTACACGAAGATTTCCTGGACCGGCGTCCTGGGCCATCGCCAAGTGACCGACAGCTACCTCGCTGCGCTCGCACGCCATCGCAATGGGCGCTTGGCGACCTTCGACCGCGGACTGGCCGCCCTGCATGCCGATGTGGCCGATCTGATCGAGGTCTGACGCTGTCCAAACCGGTCTCGCATGCGCCTGCGATTCGTTCGAGGGCGCCGCGTTCCGCACGATCCTGCGGCTTTGCGCGCAAGATACGACACACATGTCCGTCGTCATGGTTCGGTCACAAAAATGTCGTCTACTGTGCCCGCTCCCCGGAACGGCCGCAGCCGGCCCGCCGAGCAGCCCGCACCGGGCACCACGCAGAGCCACAACATGCAAAAGCGCATCCTGATCGTCGACGACGAACCCGCGATCCGCGATATGGTCGCCTTCGCCCTGCGCAAGGGCGAGTACGAGCCGACCCACGCCGGCGACGCCCGCGAGGCCCAGGCCGCCATCGCCGAGCGCGTCCCCGATTTGATTTTGCTGGACTGGATGCTGCCCGGCACCAGCGGCCTGGAGTTGGCCCGGCGCTGGCGCCGCGATGCCCTCACCCGCGACATCCCGATCATCATGCTCACCGCGCGCGGCGAGGAAAACGATCGGGTCGGCGGCCTGGAAGCGGGCGTCGACGATTACGTGGTGAAACCCTTTTCCGCCCGCGAACTGCTCGCGCGCATCCGCGCTGTGCTGCGCCGCTCGCGCGAGGACGATGAGGACGGCAGCGTCCAGGTGGGCGGTCTGCGCATCGACGGCGCCTCGCACCGGGTCTATGCCGGCGACGCGCAGATCCAGATCGGCCCGACCGAATACCGGCTGCTGCATTTCTTCATGACCCACGCCGAGCGCGTCTACACCCGCAATCAGCTGCTGGATCACGTCTGGGGCGGCAATACCTACGTCGAAGAACGCACCGTCGACGTGCATATCCGCCGCCTGCGTCGCGCGTTGGAACCGGTGGTGCTGGACGGCATGGTGCAGACCGTGCGCGGCGCCGGCTATCGCTTCTCGGCCACGCTCTGAGCGTCACGCCGCCAGCGCGGACTTCGACCGCACGCTCTTTGACAGCACCCTCTTTCACAGCACCCTCTTTCACAGCACGATTCCCATAGACTCAGCGGATGCCGAACGACGCTCGATCCGCATGGTTCAAGACCCTCGGCCAGCTCGCGCTGGTGCTTGTCGTCGCGCTTGCGCTCGGCTTCGCCGTCGGTCAGGTCTGGCC
>CBIHKW010000087.1:0-18494 GCA_966203835.1 uncultured Thermomonas sp. | reverse complement strand
GTTCTCGGCCTGGTCCTTGTTGCTGCAAGCGGTCAGGGCGAAGCCCAGGGTCAGGGCGAGCAGAGCCTTGTTCAGGGTCATGGTAGAGATCCTCAAATGTTGGTGATGGTGCGGTGAGCAGGTTGCTCATCAGCGCCTGGGTGCCATGATGACAAGCCGTTGCCGGCTGTCAAGCGGGCGTGGCCGGTTTTTCCTGGTTTGTCCGTTACTGGCACTTATGCCAGCTCGATTGCGACGGCCGTCGCTTCTCCGCCGCCGATGCACAGCGAGGCTACACCGCGCTTGCCGCCGGTGGCGCGCAGCGCGGCGAGCAGGGTCACCACCAGGCGTGCGCCGCTGGCGCCGATGGGGTGGCCGAGCGCGCATGCGCCACCGCGGATGTTCACTTTTTCGTGCGCGATGCCGAGGTCTTTCATCGGTGCCATCGCGACGCACGCGAAGGCTTCGTTGACTTCGAACAGATCGACGTCGGCAACGCTCCAGCCCGCTTTTTTCAGCACATTTTCGATCGCGGTCACCGGTGCGGTGGTGAACCATTCCGGCGCCTGCGCATGCGTGGCGTGGGCGACGATTTTCGCCAGCGGCTGCAGTCCGCGACGCGCGGCTTCATCGGCGGACATCAACACCGTGGCGGCGGCGCCATCGGAAATCTTCGACGACGATGCGGCGGTGAGCACGCCATCTTTGCCGAAGGCTGGACGCAGGGTCGGGATCTTCGATGCGTCGATCTTGCCGGGCTCTTCGTCGGTGTCGACGACGGTCTCGCCCTTGCGTGTAACTACTGTAACCGACGTGATTTCGTCCTTGAACGCACCCTCGGAGACGGCCTTCTGCGCCCGGGCGACGCTTTCGGCCGAATAGGCGTCGACGGCGGCGCGGTCGAAACCGTACTTGGCGCAGGCGGCATCGCCGAACACGCCCATCGCCTGCTTGTCGTAGGGGTTGGTCAGGCCGTCCCACGCCATATGGTCGAGGAGTTCGCCGCTGCCGTAGCGGATGCCGGTGCGCGAGCCGTTGAGCAGGTGCGGGGCGTTGGTCATCGATTCCATGCCGCCGGCAACGACGACGCTGGCCGAGCCGGCCTTGATGAGGTCGTGGGCGAACATGATCGCCTTCATGCCCGAGCCGCATACCTTATTAATAGTGGTGCAGCCGGCGGCGGTGGGGATCTTGGCGGCGAGCGCGGCCTGGCGGGCCGGTGCCTGACCCAGGCCGGCCGGCAGTACGCAGCCCATGATCACCTCGTCGACCTGATCCGGCGCCAGGCCCGCGTGATCCAGCGCGCCGGCGATGGCCGCTGCGCCGAGCGTGGTGGTGGGGACGCCGGTGAACTGGCCGAGGAAGGAACCAATGGCGGTGCGCTTGGCACCGACGATGACGATATCGGACATGTAGAACTCCATGGCGGTTGCGCAGCCGCTGCGCAGGCGTTGACCGGGTCGGCGCCGGTGGGGCGGGCCGTGGCTGCGCGGATTATGCGACTCATGCTGCACTGCCGCAAATGACCCTTTTGGCCATTGGGGAAGGGAAGTGCGGCGTTGGAGGGCGGTTCGTCCGGTGTCGACGTTCGTCGCTGCGCCGGACCCTCTCCCCCGGCCCCTCTCCCGGTGTGAGAGGGGAGCCAAAAGACCGATCAGTCCTCGATGCGCAGCAGGTCGGTCTCGCGCGCGGTGTGGAAGTGGCGTTTGAACGGCACTTCGCCCTGGCTGGGCTCGTCGAGTTCGCGGGCGTAGCGGTGGCCGGCGTAGACCGCATGCGCGATCAGCCCCGGGGCCAGCGCGTCGCCGATGCAGGCGACGGTGCGGATGCCGGCGTCGGCCCATTCGGCCTCGCGTTCGCGCAGCGCGTGGTACAGCGCGTCGTCGGGTATCCGGGCGGTGATCGTGACCACGGCGGCGCAGGTCAGGCTGCGGCATTTGCCGTTCCAGACGTGTTCGAGTTCGAGCGCGCCGTCGGCGAAGCCGACGATGTTGTGGGAGACGATCTGTTCGACGCCGAGTTCCGCCAGTTTCCACTGGATGTGCCGGTATTCGAGCGTGTTCGCGCTCCATGAGGCGACGGTGTCGTCGGGCGTCAGGTAGATCACCTCGCGGCCGAGCTTGCGCAGGGCTTCGGCGACGACGCTGCCGTAATAGAAATAGTCGTCGTCGAAGATCACGACCGGGCCGTCGGGCAGACGGCCATCGGTCGCGGCGCCGTCCATGATGTCGTCCGGGGTGAAGACCGCGGGATTATTCTCGAAGCCGGGAATGGTGGCGTCGTTGCTGCGGCCGTAGCCGTCGCGGCGCCAGTGGCAGCCGGTGGCGACGACGACGTGTTCGGCGCCGAAGTCCAGCACGTCCTGCGCGGTGAGTGGCGAATCCTGGTAGATCGCGACGTTCTGCAGCTTGCGGATCTGGCCGAGTCGCCAATCGCGCACCCGCGCCCATTCGGCCAGGCCGGGCAGACGCGCTTCGCGAGTGACGCGGCCGCCCAGTTCGCGGCGGGCTTCGGCCAGATTCACCTCGTAGCCGCGCTGGCCCAGCGCGCGCGCCGCTTCCAGCCCGGCGGGGCCGCCGCCGACGACCAAGACCTTCGCGGTGGATTTTGCCGGCGCGATGGTTTCCGGATGCCAGTCGCGACGCCACTCCTCGCCCATGGTCGGGTTCTGGGTGCAGCGGATCGGAGTAATAGTGTTGTCGCCGGAAACGCAGAGATTGCAGCCGATGCACTCGCGGATGTCGTCGATCCGGCCTTCCTCGATCTTCTTCGGCAGGAAAGGATCGGCGATCGACGGCCGCGCCGCGCCGATCATGTCCAGCACGCCACGGCGGATCTGCGACACCATCGTATCGGGCGAAGTGAAACGGCCGACGCCGACCACCGGTTTGCTGGTGGTCTTCTTCACGAAATCGATGAAGGGTTCCTGCGCGCCCTCGGCGGCGAAGCGCGACGGCACCGAATCGTTGTACCAGGCCGCGACATTCACGTCCCACAGGTCCGGCAGCTCGGCAAGCATGCCGACGATGTCCTGCGCTTCCGCGCGCTCGATGCCGCCGGGGCCGATCAGTTCTTCGGTGGCGAAGCGGATGGCGACACCGCAGCGGTGGCCGACGGCCTCGCGGGTGTCTTCCAACACTTCGCGCAGCAGGCGCACGCGGTTCTCCAGCGAGCCGCCGTATTCGTCGGTGCGGTGATTGCGGCGACGCTGCAGGAAATGCATCGCCAGCGACAGATCATGGCCGGCATACACATAGATGATGTCCATGCCCGCGCGCATGCCGCGCAGCGCGGCGTCGCGGTGCCAGCGCCGGTAGTTGGCGATGTCGGTCTTGTCCATCGCCCGCGCCTGCGACGGGTAGCCGTATTTCGATGGCTGATGCGAGGGCGCGATCAGCACTTCGCGCGAATACAGATTCGAGGCGGTCGGGCCGTTGTGGGTGAGTTCCACCGCCGCCAGCGCACCGTGCGCGTGGACCTTGTCGCACATCAGCGCCAGCGCCGGGATGTCGCGGTCGTCCCACAGCCGCGCTTCGACGTAAGGCGAGACATCGCCCGACGGATGGATCTCGCATTCTTCCGTCGCGATCACCGCCCAGCCGCCTTCGGCCTTCATCTCGCGCATCGCCGCATGCGCCAGCGGCATGCCGTGGCCCATGCCGTTGCAGTGCGGCACCTGGAAGAAGCGGTTCTTCGCGGTGACCGGACCGATCTGCACGGGCGTGAAAAGAATGTCGTAGCGGGGATCGCGCATGGGTGGGGTCCGGAAGGCTTGGGCCTATTGTGCATGCGCCGGGGCGGACGTATCGCCCGCGCTTGATTGTGGTCGCCGCGAACGCGATCATGCCGGATCGCTCTACCCCTATCGATCTGGCGACGGAGCGCCGCCCAACGACGACGCCAAATGACCTTTTCCGATCCGGCCGAACTGCTGCAGCGCATCCCCGAACTCGAACCGCTTGCCGCCGATCCCGGTATCCGCAAGGCCATCGCCACCGGCGATCCGTTCAAGGTGTATCGCGCCCTGTTCTGGGCGAAATGGCTGCGGCGGTTGCCGCAACATCGGCGATCGCTCGATCACTTGCTCGGCCAGCGCCGCCTGTTCGCGAAACCGTTGAAGGGCTCGCCGGTGCTGGGCAGTCTGAATTCGATCGGTTTCGGTTTCGTCGGCGAATCCGAGCGCGACGGCGACGGCACCCATATCGCGCTGCATGCGTTCGTGGCGCTGTTCGTCGTGCCGCTGTTGCCGCTGGGCAGTTATCTGGTGCAGAAAGCCGGCAGCAGCGGGTTGTCCTCCCAGTGGCGGATCTTCGCGCGGGTGCCGATGAGCGGCCAGCTCTGGCTTTATACCCGCGCGCTGGCGGTAGGGGCGCTGGCGCTGATCGGCTTCGGTGGATACAGCGCGATCCACTCGTCGGACCATCAGGAAGTGATCGTGGTCAACGGTTTCGACAAGCCGTTGAAGATCGTGTTGGACGGGCAGACCGGAACGGTGCCGCCGCAGGAACGGATCGCGATCGATGTGCGGACCGGCAAGGTGGAAGGCCTGGCGCAATTGGCCGACGGTACCGAAATCGAGCGCTTCGCACAGGATGTGCATGCCGATGCCGATCATGCGGTCTGGAACGTCGCCGGTCTCGCGCCGATGTTCCAGGAGACGATCGCCTATTACGCAGAAGGGCAGTCGCCGCCGACGGACGAAGAATCCCAGGGCAGCATCCATTGCGGCGACAGTTATTTCGAACTGGGCCGGGTGGATTACGCATTCGAAGAGCCGCCGCAGACCATCAGCATGGGGCGCGGAGAAACGCGCGTCGAGCGTACCCGTCTGGACATGCTGAAGCCGGAGGGCGGCATGAAACCTTCGGAGATGTGCCTGAATTACGCGATGGGGCAGAAGAGTCTCGCGAAGTTCGCGCCGATGTTCACTGCCTTGGCCGCAAACAAGGGCTGGGACCCGTCGATGACGTCGTTGGCGGTGATGTCGCTGCGCGAAAGCGCGCCCGACAAAGCCCTGGCGTTTGCACGCAAGTTGCGCGACGCCCGGCCGGGGGACATCGAGATCCAGCGCATGTATCTCGGCGTGATGGATGTGTCCGGTCGCGCCGCCGAAGCGCGCGAAGAAGTGCGCGCGCGATTGAAGCGCGAGCCCGACTCGGTGCTGGCGCGCTATCTCGATGCCACGCTGACCGACGGCCCCGAGGGCAAGCGCAAGATGGTGGCGTTGGCGGGTACGGCGAAGGAGACATATGTGCTGCGCAGCGCGGCCTGGCGCGAGTGGGCCCACGGCGAACATGCCGCAGCAGCGCGCGACTGGGACCTTCTGCTGCAACGCTCTCCGATCGATGCCTATCGCATCCTCGATGTGAAGGTCGGCGCCGAGTTGGCGCTCGGCCACCCGGAGCGCGCGCTGAAGGGGCTGGAAGCGCTGGCCGCCACCGACGCGGGTAAAGAGGATGCTTCGCTCGCGTCCTACTACGCATTGGTCGCTGTGAAGGCGAACGCCGATCCGCGCACGCTGTTCCTGCGCCTGGATGCGGACAATCAGCCTCCGGCGATGTTGGCCTATGCACTGGAACGCGCGAAGCAGGTACCGCTGAAACTGGCCGATGGCATCGACGACGCCATGCCGAGTGTCGCCAGGGCCGTGCGTAATGCGCCGGAAAGCGCTCTGGCGCGGGTGAAGGACTTGAGTCGCATCGAGCTGTACCGGCTCGAACCAGAGCATTGGGCGCTGCTGTATGCCGAAGCTGCGCGTCGCAACGACACCGAAGTATTGACTCTGCTCGGGTCGGCCGGCGCTTTCGAGCGCGACGAGCTGGCGCGGATGGCCGACTACGCTGCGGGCAAGCCCGCGGGATTGGACGGTTTCGATATCGACCCGCAGACCCGCGCCGCGTTGCATTTCGTGCGTTCGCGCAACAAGCATCTGCCCGCCGCGGAGCGCGCGCGCCTGCGCGATGAAGCCCAGGCGGGCGACTTGCTGGGTTCGGCGATCAGCATCGCGTTGGCGGAATGGCGCGGATAACGGGCCGGTGAGCGCGTCGTCTACGGGCGCGCCACGGGCGTTGGGTATCGCGCGACGTGCGGCGCTGGTGTTCGCGGCGTGGTCGGGATTCTGGCTGTTGGCCGTGGCGCTCATCGCGCTGCTGCTGTACGTGCCTTATGCGCAGCTGCGTTATGGCGAACCCGGCATCGGCGGGCTGCTGGCGGTCGCTGCTGCGATCAGTCTCCTGATGGCTTTGTTCCGGTCGCGCAGCAGTGAACGCGGGCAGCGCGCGAAGCCGCTGGCGCGCGAAAGCGTGCCGGCGCTGTACATGCTGGTCGAGAGCATCGGCGCACGTGCAGGCGTGCGCGCGCCGGTCGCGATCCATCTCGATGCAGGCGTCAACGCGAGCGTCGGCGCGGAACGGACCTGGTACGGCCGCGTACGTCGACTCGACGTGGCGCTCGGTCACGGCCTGTTGTGCGTATTGGAAGAGGATGAGCTCAGCGCGGTGATCGCGCACGAATTCGGGCATATGGTGAAAGGCGATCTGGGGCTGGCGCCCTGGGTTTATCGTACCCGCGTCGCACTGGGCGACACGGTGTCGTCTCTGGAGAGTTCGATCTTCCTGCTCGACGCGCCGTTCCGCCTGTATGCGCAAGGCTTTCTGCGCCAGACCGCGTCCATTTCCCGCGCCCAGGAATATGCCGCCGATGCGCTGGGCGCAGAACTGTTCGGCGCCGACGCCATGGCCGACGCGTTGCGCCGCGTACATGCGCGCAGCGCCGATTGGACGGTGTATCTCAACGAGGCGCTGTTCCCGGCGCTGGGGCGCGGCGCGCGCCTTCCCATCCTCGATGGCTTCCGTCGCTTCTCCGCCAGCAGCGACAGGCGCCCGGCCGTGCAGCAGGCGCTCGCGCGCGAACGCGGCGCGCCCCCGCATCCGTTCGACAGTCATCCTTCGCTGCAAGAGCGGCTTGTCGCGCTGGGCGTACGCGCGGAGTCGAGCGCGTCGACGACAGGCAACGCCCTGCATCTGCTCGGCGGCGAAGCCGAAGCGGAAAAGCTCTGGTACGAACGCTTTACCCGCGGCTCGCTGCAGGCGGCAGATTGGGATACTTTCGGCGAAACGATACTGACGCCCGCGATACAGGCGCGATTCCGCGACACTTTCCTGTCGCCGGACCAAGTGTCGCTGCGTTCGCTGCCGGAGCTGGTCGCTGACCCCGAAGCGTTGTGGCAACGCACCAAGCCCGATGGCCTGAGCCTGCTGTCGGCGCAGGCCCGAAGGCGCCACGTGCTCGGCGTGCTGGAGGAGTTCGTGATCGCGGCGCTCACCGCGCGAGGCTGGTGCCTGCAGGCAGTGCCGGGTGAAGCGTTGTGGCTGGCGCGCAGCGACGAGCGTCTCGCTCCCGAGCAATTGCTCATGGACCTGGGCGAGGGTCGCGTCGATGCAGATACGCTCGCGCGCTGGGAACGCCCGGCGGTTCCGCTTCAGGGGTAAGCTCAGTGGCGTTGGCATCATCCATGGTCATGTTGCCGGGAGACTCGGGTGCGATGGGGGCGCTGCGATCCAGTCTGTTGTTGCCGATGCTGCTTGCCTTGCCCGGACTGGCCGGTTGCGCGAGCGTATCCGATGTTTCGCTGACGCCAGTCCAGCGCGCTGAACTTGTCGGGAATTGGCGCACCCATTGGAACAAATGGGGCTATTCCAACGAACTCTCGCTGTATGACGACGGTTCGTTCTGCGCGATCACATATCGGGAAAGGCGAAAGGCCCGCTCTTATGGCAGCTGGTCGTTCGATATTCACGCTAAAGGCTTGTTCCGGGATGACGGCCCAGTCGGAACGCTGTCTCTGGAAGTCGTGCGTACGGACGCGATCGACGGAAAAACATGGGCGGATGTCCTCTGGTACGGCGAGGCCTACAAGGATGAAGAGGGCGCACTTTGGCTCGCAGACGATCGTTGCCCGCATTGTGGGCTCTCTTGGCAGGCGTCGATGCGGCGTCCAGCGGCGCACGAGGATTGCACGACCCCGCCTGAGACGAGTCTTCCATGACCTTCTTCGGCCGATTGCTTCGCATTCGTGACCATCTCACTGAATTGCTGTTGCTGCGCATCCGCTTGCGCGTCGGCGGGGATCGCGGCAACCTGCCTCAGCCAGAGGGCTGCCGCATCGCCCAACCGTCATTTTCAATCCAGGGGAACCTACGCATGAACAACCCGTACCAGAGCCCGCAGTCGCGCGTGGCCGATGTCGTCGACGGCGATATCGAAGCCATCGCCGGCGGCCAGAAGCTGGTGATCTACGCGATCCTGGTCTATTTCCTCGCCGTCGCATCGCAGGCCGCGATCGGCCAGCTCGGGCTGTTGATCGGGCTCGTGTCGCTGGGGCTGTCCATCGCCGGCATCATCAAGCTGAGCGCGGGCATGAAATTCTCGACGGTGACGCAGATCATCTGCGTGGTGCTGATGTTCGTGCCGCTGGTCGGCCTGCTCATGTTGCTGGTGCTGAACTCGAAAGCCACGAAGCGCCTGCAGGCGGCCGGTTACCGGGTGGGGTTGCTGGGCGCGAGCAAATAGCGGCGATGGATCGGAAGACGCGCATTGGTGTGTCTTCCGATAGCGCTGTTCGCGGTCAGCGTCCCAGCCACAGCGCCACGATCACCGCGACCGCATACCACGCGAGTTCCGCCGGCTGATTGGCGAGGCCCAGCAGGGTCTGCGCGTGGTCGATGCCCAGGCGCTGCACCGAGTCGACCAGCTTCAGGCCCATCGGCCCGCCCATCTGGGTGGCGGCGATCGTCCAGTTGGCGAGTGCGATGGTGGCGAGCGTGGCGAGCACGGCCACCGCAGCGCGCGGCATGCCCGGGGCGGCGCGGCCCAGACGCAACAGCAGGGCGATGTCGGCGGCGGTCAGGACCGCCATCCAGGCGCATTGGCGGTCGACGATCAGCGCCACCAGCGCCCAGACCGCGCTCATGCCGAAGATGCCGAGCACGGCGAGCAACAGAGGGGCGAACGTGCGCTTGCGCGGCGTGGTCTGTGAAATGGGGGCGACAGTCATGCGGACAGGGTAGCCGAGCGCGGCGCTTGCGCGCATCCGGCGAAGGTCATGCGCGCATGCGAAACAACGATTGTGGAAAAACGAACGCCCGACGCGTTGAGCGGCCGGGCGTTCGCGACGGGATGTCGCGGTCCTGCGACGACGATCAGAACTTCGCGCGCAGAGTCACGCCATAGCTGCGGTCGGGGCCGGCGATGACGGTGGGAATGCCGAACAGGATGCCGGTGTTGCCGGCGTCGGTCAGGTATTCCTTGTCGGCGAGGTTGTTGCCCCACACCGCGACCTCCCAGCGGTCGGCGAAGCGCCAGCCGGCGCGCAGATTGACCAGGCCATAGCCGTCCTGTTCGATGCCCGGCTGGTTTTCGTCCTCGAAATACACCTGCGAGCGATAGCTGTAGCTCGGGCGCACGTACAGGCTGTCGCCGCTGGCCAGCGGAATGGTCCAGTCCAGACCGAGCGACAGCGATTGCTTGGGCGTCATGCGGAACTGATTGCCGGCCAATTGCTGATACACGCCGTCGTCGTCGAAGGCATTGAAGCCGCCGTCGATGTAAGCGAAGTTGAACCAGCCGTTGACGTTCTCGTTGAAACGCCCGAACAGCGAGGCCTCGAAGCCCAGCGAATGCGCCTTGCCCGCATTCTCGGTCACGAAGAACGGCGGCGGGCTGTCGTTTTGTACCGACGCCTGGAAGTTGTTGTAGTCGTAATAGAACAGCGACAGGTCGTACAGGAAGCGACCGTCGGCGGCCGAACCCTTCATGCCCAGTTCGTAGCTCCAGACGATCTCGGCCGGGATATTCTTGCCCTCGGGGGTGATGTCGCTGACGTTGATCATGTCCGGGCGACGCCCGCGCGAGATGCTGGCGTAGGTGTTGATGTTTTCGCCGAGCTTGTAGCCCAGCACCGCGCGGCCGACCCACGACGTGTAGCTGTCTCCGGCACTGAGCCGGCCGGCGGTGGCCGGAAAGAGTACGTTGGTGCAGAGGGTCAAGGGTGCGCAAGCGGCTGTTCCGCGGGCGGAAAGCACGTATCCCAAACCGGAGCCATTGCCGGGCGCGGCGAAGTAGCCGTATTCGATCGATTCGTGCGAGCCGCGCACGCCGAGGGTGAGCGACCAGGCGTCGTTGAATTGCCAGGTGCCGTCTGCGAACAATTCGAATGCGCGGATATCGACATCGTTGCCGAAGGTTTCGCGATGGTCGGGATTCAGCGGGAAGGGAAGAAACGCGAAGATCGGACTCGTGGTGTTCGGCGTGCCATCCGGATTGAGCAGCGGAATGATCGGCAACGCGCCGCCGCTGCTTGCGTTGAGTGTCGGCGACAACAGCGCATACAGCTGACGCTCGTCGGTCTGGTAGTGGAGGTCGCGATTCGCGGTTTCGTCGAAATACGAGCCGCCGACGAAACCGGTGAACCTGCCGCCGTTGTCGTAGTTGAAGCGCAGTTCCTGGCTGAACTGGTCGCCCCAGGCGTTTTCGTCGAATTCGATGAGGTCGGCCTGCGAACCGTCGGCGTCGAACTTGTCCAGGCCTTCGTAACGGCGCCAGCCGGTGATGGTGGACAGCGACCAGGTGTCGTTGAGGGTGAAATCGCCCAGGACGGTGGCGCCGTAGACTTCGCGGTCGGTGCCCAGTTCGTTTCCGCGCTGCGAATTCGCGGTGTAGGGGTCGAGGCTGCCCTGTTCGTTCGGAATGACCATGCTGCGGAAACCGGTGCCCGGCGGCGTGTCCTTCTGGTAGTTCAGGATCACGTCGATGCCGCTGCTCGCGCCGATGTCGAAGTGCAGCAGGCCACGCAGTGCGCGGGTGTCCTTGCCCTGCAGGGTGCCGCCGTCGAGATTCTCGATATAGCCGTCGCGGGTTTCGTAGAAGGCGGCGACGCGGCCCTGCACGTTGTCGCTGATGTCGGTGTTGTAGAAGCCGGTGAAGCGGCGCTGGTCGTCGCTGCCCAGGCCGATTTCGAAACCGCCGCTGCGGCCGCTGCGGGCCTTGTTCTGGATGAGGTGGATGGCGCCGGTCTCGGCGGCGCGGCCGAACAGCGTGCCCTGTGGGCCGCGCAGCACTTCCACGCGCTCCAGGTCGAACATTTCGACCGACGAGCCGCGCGAGCGGCTGATCGACACGCCGTCCTGGAACAGCGAGATGCGCGGCTCCTGGGTGGGGTCGTCGAGATCGGCGGTGATGCCGCGGATCGAGATGCTGGGGTTGCTCACGCTCTGGGTCTGTATTTCCAGACCGGGCACGAGGGTACCCAGGTCGCTGTAGTCGTTGATGCCCTGGGCCTGCAGGAACTCGCCGGAATAGGCGTTGATCGAGATCGGCACGTCTTCGATCTGCTGTTCGCGCTTCTGCGCGGTGACCGTGATCCGGTCCAGCGTGTCGGCATCGGCCGGGGCGCTGTCCTGGGCGAACGCGGGCATGGCCCACGAGGCCGTCAGCGCCGCCGCGAGGGCGAGCGACAGGCCATCGCGGCGCAGCGGCTGCATCGAACGGATATGTGCGTGGGTGTGCGCGGACGTGCGTCGGAACATGTGGCGACTCTCCATGAGGAGTACGGAAGTGCGGCGCCGGACCTCCCCTGACCGGGCGCCGCCGGGCGATGCCGGCTGGTTCCGGGTCTTTATAACCCAGGGACATGTCCGTAAGTCGCTCCGGTACAATGGCGGCCCGCCTGACCGCATCCCACCGCGATTTCCTTCGCGCACCGAGCCGCCGTGTATTCCCGCAGCAGTGAACCCGTCCGTTTCGAACGCGACTGCGCCGCCGTCCTGGTGCCGCAGGGCGAAGTCGTGACCCTGCCGGCCGGCAGCATCGGCTACATCACCCAGGCGCTGGGCGGCAGTTGGACCGTCTTCGTCGAAGGCAATCTGATGCGGATCTCGGGCAAGGACGCCGACGCCATCGGCAAGGAACCGCCGACCCCCATCGAGCTGCCCGAAGGCGCCAGCGACGATGAAGTCGAGAAACTGGTCTGGACCCAGCTGCGCACCTGCTTCGACCCGGAAATCCCGATCAATATCGTCGACCTCGGTCTGGTCTACGAAGCCACCGTGGCGCGTGCCGACGACGGCCAGCGCCGGGTCGAAGTGCGCATGACTCTCACCGCGCCGGCCTGCGGCATGGGCGACATCCTGGTCGACGACGTGCGCAGCAAGATCGAACTCATCCCCACCGTCGCCGAGGCCGACGTCGAACTGGTGTTCGACCCGCCGTGGAACCGCAACATGATGTCGGAAGTCGCGCGGCTCGAAACCGGGATGCTCTGAGTTGCCCGGTTGAACCCCGGCAAAGGCGCTGACGCCTGAATTGAGTCGCCACGATGCGGGGGCGGCTTGAACGAATGGTCAGGCGTTACTTGCGTACTACCGGCACCAGGAAGACAAGCGCAAGGCCCGCGACGACCAGCATAGTCGCCGCGCCAATCTGCGCGACCAACTGCGACGGTTCGGCTAGTTGCAGGAAGGCGAAATAAACTGCGACGCTAACGCCAGCCACGACCATGGACGAGTTGGAGATGCCCCAGTGCTTTCGGCAGGCAGAGCACCGATGCTCAAAAATCGGGCCGAGCAGCAATTTTTTGATTGGGCTGATCGTTCGTTCGCTGCAGTGCGGACAAATAAGCATGAATCCCCCGATATTCTTGAATATGCCAGCAAAGATGGGTGTAGCGTTTAACGCCTGAATCAAGCCGCGCGCGAAGCGGCGTCAGCCTGATGGAATGGTTAGCGCTTTGTCTGCTTGGCGCGACTCGTCAGCTGTCCCTTGCGCAGCAAGGGCTCGGAACGCATGACATGCAAGATGAAGACCCGTTCGCCGTCGTAGCGGTAGAAGACGCGGCAGGGCAGCTCGACGATCTGGCGATAGCGGGACCGCTTGAGCTCCCGCGGGCGGCTGCCGCTTTCCGGATGATCCGCCAATTGCCCGACGTGATCCACGACGCGCTTGACCAGCTCTGCGGCTGCGTCCCGGTTCTCCAGTGCGATGTAGTCGGCGATCGCGTCCAGGTCGCTCAACGCCGGTTCCGACCAGACTATTTCAGCCATCGCGCGAGGCGCGTCTTGGCTTGGGTGTGGGTGGCTACGCGGCCTTCTGCGATCGCCAACTCGCCCCGCGCAATTCCCTCAAGCACGGTCATGCGCTGCTGCATGAGCTGGTAGGACTCGACGTCCACGAGATACGCGCTGGGCAGGCCATGCTGGGTGATCAGAATCGGTTCCTTGTCCCGTTCGATATCCGAAAGGAGTTCGGTCGCCTGTCTCTTGAGGGTGGTAACGAGTTCGGTTCGCATCGAGTGACACTATAGTATCACTCGGCAGGCCGCAAGTCGTTGGCGAAAAACCTTGCCAAGCGTTTGAGAAACAATCGCTTGCGCGCTTTTTTGTGCTTGCGGGCATCCGCATCCACGCTGTCTTCGCTGTTGTTTTCCGACAGCTTGCTAAGGCGCGTCCTGCGGCCTTTCGTACGTGGTGTGGCTCAGGACGACTTTCCCGCCTGCCGCGGCATCGTTGGCTGGCAATCCTCTGGGCAGGCCCAGCCAGTCGAGTCTGGCGCCCGGCAGCTTGCCGACGGCGATGCGCGGTTCGGCACGCTCTTCCGGTGTTTCAAGCAGCTTGCCGGTGTCGAGGCTTTCCAGTTCGGCCAGGACCACGGCATCCCCCAGGCGTTCGGCGTGGCCGCGGAGGATGGCCAGGCGCGTCGCGGCCGTTTTCCGGTCGCCGGCCGCCAGCGCACCGGCGATCTCCAGCGTATCCAGGCGATTGGTCACCAGCCAGTCGTCCGGTGCGATCCGGCGGCGGGCGGTGTCCGCGAGGCGTCGGCTCAGCGGCCAGTCGCCGCGTGCCGCAGCGATCTCGGCGAGGCCGGTTTCGACGTTGGCGGTGAGCAGTTCGTAGCCCGCCATCGTGGTCATCGGCAGGGTGTCGTCGAAAAGTCCGGCCGCAGTGTCGTATTCGCGGAGGCGGACGAGCAGGGCGGCGGTGCTCATGGACATGAGCCAACGGTCGACGCCGTTGGGCTCTTTCGACAGCGTTTGCG
Organism: uncultured Thermomonas sp.; assembly: GCA_966203835.1. GTDB lineage: Bacteria > Pseudomonadota > Gammaproteobacteria > Xanthomonadales > Xanthomonadaceae > Lysobacter_I. The sequence goes on along the minus strand of CBIHKW010000087.1, from coordinate 4,427 downwards.
CGATCGCCTCCAGCGCGATCCGCGCCTGGGCGTGATTGCCTTCCAGAATATCGGCGCTCGCTTCCGCCAACTGCGTGTCCAGTCTGAGCACCGGCAGTTCGGATTTTCGGCAGACATCGAGTTGTTGCCGGGCGGCGGCGATGTTTCCGGTGGCCAGCAGGATGTGCGAACGGGCACAGCCCAGCCGCGCGGCCGCGATTTCCGGCGTGGGCGTCTTGCCGCCTTCGTTGGCGATGGATTCGCCCAGGCGCAGGCGTTCGAGCGCTTCCCGATAACGACCTTTCTGCATGCTGATGCCGCTATCGAACTGCATCAACCAGAATGCGCGTTCGCCCGACAGTCCGCTGCTCTGCAGGCGCGCGACGCGGGTTTCGGCGCTGGCGTAATTGCCGATCATCATGTCCTGGTTGAGCAGATCGAGATCCAGCAGGTTCTGCAGCCCGATATCGCCGGACGTGTTGGCCGCCTGCAGCGCCTGCTGCAGCAGATCGCGATATTCGGTATGCCGCCCGGCGTTGTAGTGGTCGAAGGCGGCGCGGCGCATGAGTTCGACTTCGAGGCTGGCGAAACCATTGGCGCGGGCGGCGATCAGCAGGTCGTTGGCGCGCGCGGTCATTCTGCCGCCGGGCGGCGCCTGCGCCCGTTCCGCGAGGAAGCGCGCATAGAGCGCGTCGAGATGGTTGCCGGAGGCGTCGAAGGATTGCGCCGCCAATTCGAACAACTGCGGCGACGGCTCGCGGCCGGGGGTGTTGTGGTGGGCCTGCGCCAGCAGCAATCGGGCGGCGCCGCGTTCCTGCTCCCAGCCATCGCCGGTCTGCGCGATCAGACTCAGCGCCTGCTGCGCACTTTGCCGCGCGCGCGTCGGGTAACCCATCGCCAGTTCGGTCTTCGACAGCGCGATGCGCTGGCGGATGCGGACGCCGAGCGGGCGCTTTTCCCACTGCAGGTTCGGGCTGGAAAGGATGTCCAGCGCTTTGCGCGGCTGTCCGGAATGGGTCAGCAACTCCGCTTGCCGGAACGCGAAATCGCGGCGCGCGGGATAGTCGTGGGCAAGGCCGGCATACGCAGCGATGGCCTGCCGTAGGCGGCGTGGATCCGTCGAAGCGCCGAACGCCTCAAGCACACGTTCTGCGTCCGGCGGTATCGGCGTCATCCCGCGGCGCGCCTTCGCCATGTGCGCGATCGCGTCGTTGAAGCGACCGCGGCGGGCATGCAACTCGGCGAGCTTGAGATGGGCCATGCCGAAATCGGGTGCGGACCGGATCACCGCTTCGGCGGCCGCAGCGGCGCCGTTCCAGTCGCGCCGTCGCATGGCGCCGGTGGCCTGCGCATAACGCTCCGCGGTGTCGGCATCCAGCGCGAGTGCCGGCCAGGTCGCGTCGGCGCGATGCGGCAACAATCGCGCGATGATCCGCTGCGACAGCGTGTCGACCATGGCCGGAATTTCATCCCGGCGGCCCTGCAGTGCGATGACTTCCGCGCCTGCGGCCTGTGTGCCTGGAGCGACTGCGGCGACGTCGCCGCTGCGCGCGGATGGATGCGTCGTGGTCAGGCGTGCCCGCAGAATGATCTCGTCCGCCGGCGTCGCGGCCACCGTTTCCATCGTCAACACGACCAGAAGGGTCGGCAGGGTCGGCGTATCGGCGATCAACTGTTCACGGCTCAGGCGCACGGTGTCCGGCAGCAGATCCAGCTTCGACGAGAGCCAGTCTTCGAGCAGATCGACGGGCCAGTGCTGCGATGCATGTTGCGACGATCCGTCGCCGGAGGTGTCGTCCGCCTGCAGCACCGCCACCGTGATGGTCGGCGGCTCGGTCTTGCCCGGCGCTTCCGGGCGGCGCTCGATGCTGGCGGAGCCGGTCAAACTCATCGCCACCGCGAACAGCGCCGCGAGCAGCATGCGCGGCCTGCGGAAGCGGCTTGCGATCGCTGCGGCCTGCGCTGGCGGGATTGTTTCGAGAGCGGGTTCGGCGATTGCCGAATCGACGACAGCGGATTCAATCGCCTCCGACAGGTGCGCGGTCGGCGAGCTGCTGTTGAGGGATTCGACGTCGATGGGTCTGGCGTCGACAGGGAGAACGTCGACGGCTTCCACCCGTGTCGGCGGCTCGAACACGTAGCCGCTTTTGGTGACCGTGCGGATCCAGTGCTTGCGTTCCTCGCCTAGCGCCTTGCGCAGCATCCAGACGCTCTGCGACAGATTGGCGTCTTCGACGATCACGCCGGGCCACACGCGATCGAACAGCGCGCTGCGGGTGTGCAGGGTTTCCGGTTCGGACAGGAACACCAGCAGCAGGTCGAACATGCGTTGCGGCAGTTCGATTTCCTGATCCGGACGGATGACCCGGCGATACCGCAGATCGATCCGCAGATCGCCGACGCGCCATTGCGATGCGCCGGGAGGCGGGGTCGCAGGCGCCGAGGCTCTCATCGTGCGCAGTCTTCAGCGGCAGGCGAGTGCACCCGGCAGTCCGGTGTGGATGTGTCGCGCGCGCGCGCGGGGCGAAGGGCGTTTTCGGTGCGCTGGCGTGCGAAAGCGCGATCCGGATCGGTCAGCTTCATGTTCGGTCGCCCCAGATTGCGCATGAGTAGGCCCGGCCACCCAGCCGCCGGGTTCGGATCGTCCTGACGGACGCGGTACCGAGTCGATTGCATTGCGTAAAGCCGAGCGTAGCGCGGCTGCCGGAACATTGCGCGGTCGTCCGGGACCGTACGTTGTCGTATGCGGCAGGCCGAAGGCATGCATTGGTCGTTGCCCGATCACCGCGTGCAAGTACTGCGGACTGTCCCTGTTTCGAACGCCGCGATCACGACGCCACGCATTCTGCTATCGCAAGGACGAGGCCGCTGCGTCATTTCGTGACCGATGTCTTGTTTAGATCCGGATTTGAGAAAGATTTGAGCTTCGGGAGTAGGGGAAGCCGCCATGCATGTCACGAAGTGCTGGTTCCAGGCATGCGCATTGCCGGGAAGCGACGGCGCCACTCTCTCTCAGCAAGCGACGCGCAACGCCGTGCAGCCGCCGAAATCCGCGGCTGGGCGACGCGGGTCTCCGTTTTGGCCTGGTCGACATGCGCTGGAGACATGCCCGCCGTCGCGGGTCGCGATGCCGCGGTCCCGCCGACGCAATCCGCGTCCGCAGGCTGCGGATCGGGGCGGCGATGTTCCGATCGGGTGTCTTTGAGAAAGATTTGAGCGCGCGCGAATGGTGCGGCTGTCGAGGAATGATGCCTTATCGCCGGGTATTGGCTTGCGAGCGGTGCCGATGGCCGGAGGTCCGGCAGGTCGGTTTTCGAAGATGTGCTCTCGAAGGCGTGGTTCTCGAAAAGGTGTTCTCGATGCAGGCAGGGGGTCTGCAGCCACACAGGGACGTTCCAGCCGTGAAGCATGCGCCTGTTCGGCCCTGACGCATCGCCAATGCGACATTCTCGAACTTTCACTCAGATCGTCCATGGAGGTTTCATCAGTGAACATCATGTCGTGCGGCACGCGCCGCCTTCTGCTTCTCGTCGCAACAACGCTCGCAGTGTGCGCGCCTTCCGCGTTCGCCCAGGATGTTTCGACCCGCATCGTCGGCGGTAGCGTCGTTTCGACGCCGCAGCCGTGGGTCGCTGCAGTGCTCTACAACGGCCGCCAGGGCTGCGGCGGTTCGCTCATCGCCCCGCAGTGGGTGGTCACCGCCGCGCATTGCGTTTCGGGCGCCAGCCAGGTGCGCCTGGGCTCGCTCAACAGCGGCAGCGGTGGACAAGTCATCGCCATCGCGCAGACGTACATCCATCCCAGCTACTCCAATAATGTCGGCGGCGGTAACGACATCGCGCTGCTGCGCCTGCAATCGGCGGTATCGGGCATCACGCCGATCACCCTCGGCACCGCACCGGTCGCAGGCAACGCCATCCGCCTGCTCGGCTGGGGCCAGACCACGCCGCAGCAGGGTGCGGGCACCGCGTCTCCCGTGCTCAAGCAGTTGGATACGCAGGTGTTGGCAACGAGCAACTGTACGGGGTACCGGACCGGCGATATCTGTATCCGCGGCACCACCAGCCAGACGGCATGCTATGGCGATTCCGGCGGCCCGGCCCTGGTCGGCGGTCTTCTCGTCGGAGCGACCAGTCGCGCCGGCGGCGGCGGTTCGACCTGCGGCACGAGCAATGTCCTCTACACCAGCGTCGTCTACTTCAAGAGCTGGATCGAGCAGTACGTCACCCTCGGCGGCGGCAACCCGCCCACCGGCCAGACCTACACCAACGCTGCCGATTACACGATCAACGACAACGCCACAGTCAGCAGCCCGATTGCGGTATCCGGCCGTACCGGCAACGGTTCGGCGACCACTCCGGTCGCGGTGAACATCGTCCACACCTACAAGGGTGACCTGAAGGTGGATCTGGTCGCGCCGGACGGCAGCGTCTACACGCTGAGCAACT
>CBIHKW010000086.1:0-18568 GCA_966203835.1 uncultured Thermomonas sp. | reverse complement strand
ATTAAAAGTCTTCTGCTCTACCGACTGAGCTAACGGCCCACGAATATTGCGATTGACGGCCTGACGGCCACCCAGCCTTGCGCCGGGGCGCGCATTTTAGCCCAAACGGGCGCGAATGGGTCAGCTCGCGGAATAACGGGTGGGATCGGCCACTCCGGCGGCCTCGAAACCCTCGGCGCGCAGCCGGCAGGCGTCGCAATGGCCGCAGGCGCCGCCGTCCGCGTCGGCCTGGTAACAGGAGACGGTCTGCGCGAAATCCACGCCCAGACGCAGGCCTTCGCGGACGATGTCGCCCTTGGTCATGCGCATCAGCGGGGCGTGGACGCGCAAGCCCGCGCCCTCGACGCCGGCCTTGGTCGCGAGATTGGCCAGCGCTTCGAAGCCGGCGATGAACTCGGGCCGGCAGTCCGGATAGCCCGAATAATCGACCGCGTTGACGCCGCAGAACAGGTCGGTGGCGCCCAGCACCTCGGCCCAGCCCAGTGCGACCGACAGCATGATGGTGTTGCGCGCCGGCACGTAGGTGACCGGAATGTCGGCGCCGATGACGTGGCCGTCGGTATCGATGGGGACCGCGATGTCCGCGGTCAGCGCCGAGCCGCCGAGGCTGCGCAGATCGACATTCACGGTCTTGTGCGCGGCCGCGCCGAGCGCCTGGGCGACGCGCACCGCCGCGTCGAGTTCGGAGGTGTGGCGCTGGCCATAGCGCACGCTGAGCGCGTGCGGCGCGAAGCCCAGCTCACGGGCGATGGCGAGCACGACGGCGGAGTCCATGCCTCCGGAGACGAGAACGACGGCGGGTTTCATGTTTCGGACTTCATTCTTGTGGATTCGGGAAAGATCGAACGCTCTGTCATCCCGAGCCGCAGGCGAGAGACCTGCTGCTCATTGCGACGACAGAAAACAAAACAGGTCCCTCGCCTGCGGCTCAGGGTGACACGACAGAAAGCGCCTGCTGACCTCACCTGCCCGGCTCGTCGTTCCACAGCAGCTTGTGCAACTGCATCTGGAACTTCACCGGCAGCCGGTCCTGCACGATCCAGTCGGCGAGATCGCGCGCGGAGATCTCGCTTTTGCTCGGCGAAAACAGCACGTCGCAACGTTCGGCCAGACGATGCCCGGCGACGATGCCGCGCGCCCAGTCGTAGTCCTCGCGGCTGCAGATCACGAACTTGATCTGGTCGTGCGCGGTCAGCAGCGGCAAGTTTTCCCAGCGATTGCGCTCGACTTCGGCCGAACCGGGCGTCTTGATGTCGAGCACGCGCGAGACCCGTGGGTCGACGTCGGCGACATCGATCGCTCCGGAGGTTTCCAGCGAGACCCGATAGCCGGCATCGCAGAGGCGGCGCAGCAGGTCGAGGCAGCGTTTCTGGGCCAGCGGCTCCCCGCCGGTGACGCAGACATGGCGCACGCCGTGCCCGGCGACTTCGGCCAGGATCTCGTCGATCCCGCGCCACTCTCCGCCGAAAAAGGCATACGCGGTGTCGCAGTACTGGCAGCGCAGCGGGCAGCCGGTCAGGCGCACGAAGACCGTCGGCCAGCCGGCATCGCGGGCTTCGCCCTGCAGCGACGGGAAGATCTCGGTGATCTTGAGGCGGCCGGCCGCAACGTCCGCAGTCACACCACCAGTGGTCGTTGCGCGACTCATTGTGTTGTTCCGCCAATCTGCGGTCGGTAGGCCATGCCAACCGACGCAGGCGCAGTGGGCTCGAAGCCGAACTGCGCATACAGATCCTGGGCCTTGCCGTCCGCGATCAGGCTGACATATCCACCAGAGGGCACGTTTTCATCGATGAAGGCACGGATTTCGCGCATCACCGCTTTGCCCAGCCCCAGTCCCTGATGTGCTTTCAATACCGCGATGTCGACGACCTGGAAGAAGCAGCCGCCATCGCCGATCACCCGGCCCATCGCTACCGGGTCCTCGCTCTGAAATACCTGCACCGCGAACAGCGTACCCGGGAGGCCTTTGACCACGGCAGCAGCGCTTTTGTCACTCAGACCAGCGCCAGTCCGCAACCGCCGGTAAGTATCGACGGAAGGGGTTTCGAAGCGGAGGGCGTAGTCGGCGGGCAATGTCACGGACGGAACGATGGCGGCAGCGGGAGAGCCGCGCATTGTAGAGGCTGTGCACGCCCTGCGGAAAACGATGCGATCAACGCACCCGCGACAGCTGGATCGCGCGCAGGCGGTCGTCGGCGGTGCGGGCGGCTTCGCTGCCGGCGTAACGGGCGACCACTTTGGCCAGGGTCGCTTCGGCGGCGTCGAGCTGACGCAGCCCGTACTGGCACAGGCCCACTTTCAGCAGCGCGCCGGCCGCTTTGTCGTGGGTGGGGTAACGGTCCAGCAGCGTCTGGAACTGCTCCTGGGCCAGCGCGTAGTTCTGGGTGACGTAATAGCTCTCGCCCAGCCAATACATCGCATTCGGCGTGAACGTCCCGTCGGGATAGGCTTCCAGGAACGTCTGGAACGACCGCGCGGAATCGGCGTAGCGGCCGGCCTTGAGCAGGTCGAAGGCGACGTTGTAGGTGGTGCGTTCGTCCGCGCCCTTGCCGAGCGTCGAGGCGTCGCCGTAGACCCGCGGCGGCGTGTCCTGCACGGTCGGCTGTGCTGCCGCGGCGGCAGGCGTGGCGGGCAGCGCAGGCTGCGGCGCCGGTACGGGCTGAGGCGTGGCGCTTTCGAGCCGGTTGAGGCGACCGTCCAGATCCAGATACTGGGCGCGGCCGGTCTGTTTGTACTGGTCGTGCTGCTGCTGCAATTCTTCGATCTGCGCGCGCAGCGATTGCACTTCGGTCTTCAGCTCACCGACCTGATTGAGCAGATCGAGATTGCCGGAGCGCATCGCCGCCAGTTGCTGTTCGAGCGTGGTGAGGCGATCGGCGGTGCTGACCCGCTGCGCCGATGCCGGCGCGACGAAAGCCAGTGCCAGAACCAGACAAGCGAAAAGCGACAGACGTCTTGTGATCACGACAGGCACGACCCAGGCGGAAAGTATTCGGAGAAACGAAGCCGCAATCTCAGCGGGACGATACGGCGCAGAGGACATCGCAAAGAAGAGCATCGCGAACGATGCCCTCTGCGTCGCGGGCATCACTTCGCGGTGTAGACGATCTCGACCCGACGGTTGCGGCCCCAGCAGTCTTCGTTGGAGTCGGTGCAGATCGGACGCTCTTCGCCGTAGCTGACGACCGTGATCTGGCTGCCGGCACCGCCGTTGGCCTGCACCGCGGACGACACCGCATTGCCGCGACGCTCGCCGAGGCCCACGTTGTATTCGCGGCTGCCGCGTTCATCGGCGTTGCCTTCGAGCGTCATCCGCGAGCTGGGACGGTCGCGCAGGTACTTGGCGTGGCAGGCGACGATATTCTGGAATTCGGGCTTCAGCGCATCCTGGTCCAGATCGAAGTAGACGACGCGCTGACGCAGGCAGGCATCGGTATCCAGATCGTTCGGGCCGTAGAGGCCGCTGGGCAATGCGGCGGTGTTGCCGCCCACGGTCCCGGTGTTGGTAGTACCGCTGTTGGTGCTGTCGGTGGCGGGCGTGTCGATGTTTTCCTTCACCTTCTTGCTACAGGCTGCGGCGGTCACGCAGAGGATCGCGGTGAGCAGCACTCGGGTCGTCGTGTTCATGATGTTCCTCTCTTTGTCGCAGGGTAGGTCAAGGGGGATGGATGGAATGGAGACAGCGTGGAGCGCATCGACGGCGATCAGCGCGGCAGGCGATACGGGCCCCAGGCGGGCTCGCGCACGTCGCCGTTGGCCAGCACCAGACGCTGGCGCACGCGGGCATCGGAAGAGACGGCGTACAGCACGCCACGGCCGCCTTCGCGCGCCGCGTACAGCACCATGCTGGCGTTCGGCGCGAAGCTCGGCGACTCGTCGAGCGAACCCGGCGAAAGCATGGACCAGCGCGGCGAACCGAGGCTGCGGTCGAGCATCGCGATACGGTACACGCTGCCGCTGCCCTGCGCCACGGCCAGCTTTTTGCCGTCGTACGACACCGTGACCTTGGCGTTGTAACTGCCCTGGAAACTCACGCGACTGGCCGAACCACCGCCGGCGGGCACCTGATAGATCTGCGGTTTGCCGCCGCGGTCCGAGGTGAAATAGATGAGGCTGCCGTCGGCGCTCCAGGTCGGCTCGGTGTCGATGCCGAACTGATTCGTCAACTGGGTCAGCGCGCGGCTGCCGAGGTCCATCGTGTAGATTTCGGGATTGCCGCTTTTCGACAGCGCCATCGCCAGCCTGCGGCCGTCGGGCGAAAAGCTCGGCGCGCCATTGATGCCCTTGAAACCGGCGACGGTTTCGCGCGCACCCGTGCCGATGTCCTGGATCACGATCGAGGAATTGCCGCGCTCGAAGCTGACGTACGCCAGCTTGCGACCATCCGGACTCCACGCCGGCGACAGCAGCGGCTTGTCCGAGCGCACCACGGTCTGCGGGTTGTAGCCGTCGGCGTCGGCGACCATCAGCGCGTAATTCGTATTCTTCCCGAGACCCGAAGCGGTGATGTAGGCGATGCGGGTCCAGAACGCGCCGCGCACGCCGGTGACTTTTTCATAGATTGCGTCGGCGATCTGGTGCGAGACATCGCGCATCGCATTGGCGCGCGCGGTCAGCGCGAACGCCAGCAGGCGGTTCTTGCCGATGTCGTACAGCTCGTATTCGACGCGGTAGCCGCCGTCGCCGGTATCGAGCACGCGGCCGACCACGACGAAGTTCTGCTTGGCCTGCTGGAAGAAGCCGAAATCGATTTCGCTGCCGCGGGTCGGGCGCTGCGCGCCCATTTCGGCCTGCGGCATCGGCCGGAACTGGCCGGAACGCGCCAGGTCGGCGCGGATCACCTCGGCGACATCGGTCTGCACCGGCGTGCCCGCGCCCTGGTAGGGCATGGTCACCACCGCGATCGGCAGGGCCGAGGCGTTACCGCCGACGATATCGATCTCCAGACCGCGCTGTTGGGCAAACGCGGCCAGCGGCAGCACGCATGCCAGGAACAGGCCGACCAGCATCGGCAGACCCTTCGAGAGCGGGCGCTTGGGCGGCATGCGGAAAGAGAAGATCGAGCGGATCATCGAACGGGTCATCGGCAGTCCAGGCAACTCAGGGGGTGCAGGCATGGGGGCGCCGGCAGGCCACAGCTTGGCCGCGAAAGCGGTCAGAAAGATGAACGAACCCGGACTCGGGGGCTACAGGCCGTCTGGATTCAACGGTCTTCGCCCCGGAAATTGATGGTCAGCGTGCGGTTGAACACGCTCTCGAAACCCTGATACGGCAGGGGTTGCGCCTTGAGCACCGCGGCCTCGACCGACCGCCGCCCCTGCTCGTCGTAGGGACAGGAGGGATCGACCTGGGCGTCGATCACCTCGCCGCCCTCGATCTGGCGGATCACGATCTTGCACGCGACCGTCGACGAGACGTTCTCGGGCTGGGTCCAGTTCATGCGGATCGCCTTGGTCAGGGCATCGATGTAGGCGGCCCTGAGTGCGGCATCGACGCCGCGGTTGCCCGGCGGCGGACTGGCGTTCGCGGCATTGTTGGAGGCCTGCTGGGCGCGGCGGTCGGCGAGCTGGCGCAGACGTTCTTCGGACAGGTCGATCTTGCGCTGCTGTTCCGTGCGCTGCCGACGGATATCCGCCAACTGCCGGTCGCGCTCCAACTGCATCGCGGTGCGAGCTTTCTGCTCGGCCTGCGGTTGGCGTTCGCGCTCGGTCAGATCGACCTGGCCTTGGCGCTGCCGCGCTTCCTGCTCGCGCGCGGCGGTGTCGGCGGACGCGGAATCCGGCTTCACTTCCTGCTGGTCGACGGTATCGGGATCCGGAAGCTGTTCCTGCGCCTGCAACTGCTGTTCGGGCGGGGTTTCTTCGGGCAGTGGCTCTTCCAGCGCTTCCGGCAACGGCTCTTCGGGCAGCGGTTCTTCAAGAGGCGGTGGCGGGGTCTGCGCCAGCGGCACGGGTTCGCGCTGCAGGGCGCTGCGCATGCTCGCCGACAGCGCGTTCAGGTCGACGACATCGGCGCTGATCGGCTCGCCCGCAGCGGAGGACGACGGCGTGCGCCACAGCGACGCCACCAACAGCAGCAACACCGGCACTGCGTGCAGCAGCAGCGCGAACACGATGGCCAGCGCGGTGTCGGCGCGGTTCTCGCGCATCGGACTTATTTCCCGTCCGCCGGCAGGCTGACCAGGCTCACCTTGGTGATCCCGGCGTCCTTGATGAGATCGATGCCCTGCATCACCGTCTGGTAACTGGCGTCGCGCGCGCCGTTGACCAGCACCGTGGCGCCGTCGTTCCGGCCGTGGATGGCCTTGAGTTCGGCGGTGATGTCGGCGGCGGTCATTTCGCGATTCTTGCCGCGTTCCAGCATCAACGCCAAGCGGCCGTCGGCGTAGATGCTGACGACGATCGGATCCTTGGGCGTTTCCAGCGATTTCGCCCGCGATTGCGGCAGATTGATGTCGGTGCCGAGATTCAGCAGCGGCGCGGTCACCATGAAGATGATCAGCAGCACCAGCATCACGTCGATGTACGGCACGACGTTGATCTCGGCTTTGAGCTTGCGCTTGCGGATGCGGCGCCCGGAGGCGGTGACGGCCATGCGGTTTCTCTCGGTGGGGCTGACGTCAGTGCGGGGACTTCAACGGTTCGGGACAGTGAGCGGGGTTGCGCGCGGCCGCTCAGGCGTCTTCGATATGCGCCTGGCGCTGCAGGATCGACGAGAACTCTTCGGTGAAGGTGTCGTAGCGCACCGCGATGCGTTCGACGCGGGTGGCGAAACGGTTGTAGGCCCAGACCGCGGGAATCGCCGCGAACAGACCCATCGCGGTCGCCAGCAGCGCCTCGGAAATGCCGGGCGCGACCGTGGCGATGGTGGCTTCCTTCATGTTCGCCAGGCCGTGGAACGACATCAGGATGCCCAGCACCGTGCCGAACAGACCGACGTACGGGCTGATCGAACCGACGTTGGCGAGGAATTCGAGGTTGTGTTCCAGGCCGTCGAGCTCGCGCGAGGCGGTGGCGCGCATCGCGCGCTGCGCGCCTTCGAGCTGCGAGCGCGCGTCCATGCCGCGACGCTGGCGCACGCGGTTGAACTCGCGCATGCCGCCCTCGAAGATCGATTCGAGACCGTGGATCTGCTGCTTGCGGGCGCCGGCATCGGCGAACAGTCGGCCAAGATCGCCGCCTGCCCAGAACCGCTCCTCGAAACCGTCGGCCTCGCGCTGGGCGCGGTCGAGCACGCGCTTCTTGCGGAAGATGATGATCCACGAGGCCACCGAAGCCAGCAGCAGCAGCGCCATCACGCACTGCACCGGGATGCTGGCGTCGATGACCAACTGCAGATAGTTCAGACCGCCGCCGTTCGCAGCTTCGCCGGCCGCCTGTGCGGCGGTAGCCGCGAGCGCTTCTTCGGGCAGCGGCTCGATAGCGGTCGCCTGCAGCATCATGGCTTGTGGATACATCCTCGATTACTCCGCGTTCGATGAATTGGTTGGGTTGCTTGGATGGGGATGGGCTGACGCGGCTTCCTGCAACGCCTTCAACTGGGGGTACAACGTATCCGGGATCGGCCGCGGCTTGAAATCGGATGCGCGCAACACCGCGACCCGCACCTCCGCGTCCAACAAGCGCATGCCGCCGCGCTCGATGCGCTGCGCGATCACCAGACTCGCGCGTCGGCACTCGCGCAATACCACGCCGACCTGCAGCGCATCGTCCAGACGCGCCGGCAGGCGGAAGTCGATCGTCATCGCCCGCACCGCGAACACCAGATCGTGCTGCAGGCGCAGAAGTTCCTGACTATGCCCGTGCGCGCGCAACCATTCGGTGCGGGCGCGCTCCAGGAATGCCACGTATTGAGCGTGATAAACGACACCACCGGCGTCGGTATCTTCCCAGTAAACGCGGACGGGGTGGGTGAATGGGATGTTCATGTTGAAAAGAAAGACGATGACCGGAACATGATTCTGTCATCCCGAATCCCGGCTTTATCGGGTGAGGGATCTGTTGTCAGGCTTTTCATGGGCAAGCGCGAAAAACAGATCCCTCCCCCGCTGCGCAGGGTTCGGGATGACAAGGAATTTTGCGACCAGGACACGAGGCTCGACGCATCACGCATCGCCCTCCACGAACAGATCGTTCGCATTCGGCTTGGGCTTCAGACCCAGGTGCCGGTAGGCCTTCTGGCTGGCCATGCGCCCGCGCGCGGTGCGCACGAGGAAGCCCTGCTGGATCAGATAAGGCTCGATCACGTCCTCCAGCGTGCCGCGCTCTTCCGACAGCGCCGCCGCCAGCGATTCCACGCCGACCGGGCCGCCGTCGAAGTTCTCGATGATGAGATTGAGCAGCCGGCGGTCGAGGTCGTCGAAACCTTCCGGATCGACCTTCAGCATCTGCATCGCGGCACGGGCGACATCGTGGTCGATATGGCCCGCAGCTTTGACCTGGGCGAAATCGCGGACGCGACGCAGCAGGCGGTTGGCGATGCGCGGGGTGCCGCGCGCACGGCGCGCGATCTCGTCGGCGCCGGCCGGCGCGCAGTCGATGCCGAGGATCTGCGCCGAACGGCTGACGATGCGGGTCAGCTCCGCGGCGCTGTAGAACTCCAGGCGCTGGACGATGCCGAAGCGGTCGCGCAACGGCGCGGTCAGCAGCCCGGCGCGGGTGGTCGCGCCGATCAGGGTGAACGGCGGCAGATCGAGTTTGATCGAGCGCGCGGCCGGGCCTTCGCCGATCATGATGTCGATCTGGAAATCTTCCATCGCCGGGTACAGCACTTCCTCGACGATCGGCGACAGCCGATGGATCTCGTCGATGAACAACACATCGTGCGGCTGCAGATTGGTGAGCAGCGCGGCGAGGTCGCCGGCCTTTTCGATCACCGGCCCCGAGGTCACCCGCAGATTCACGCCCAGTTCGTTGGCGATGACGTGGCTCAGCGTGGTCTTGCCCAGCCCGGGCGGGCCGAAGATCAGCACGTGATCGAGCGCCTCGCCGCGGCGCTTGGCCGCCTCGATGTAGATCGACATCTGCTCGCGCACCGGCTGCTGGCCGAGATATTCGTCCAGCCGCTTCGGGCGGATCGTGGCGTCGGCGACGTCGTCCTCGCGGCTGGCGCCGCTGGCGATGATGCGGTCTGTGGTCATGCCGCCATTATGCCGGCCCGGGCAGAACCTAGGGCGACGACGATGATCGAGCCATGACCACGGCCGGTGGAAGCGAAACCATGGGAATTGCGCCTTGCCGACGAATTCAACACCAAAGAGCTGCCCTGGCGCCCTGTAGAGCGGGCTTCAGCCCGCTGTTCTGTTTCCATCGACGGGGCAGCGGGCTGAAGCCCGCTCTACGGAAGGGCAAAACAAAAACAACATCAGATCTGCACCTGCGCGCCCAGTTCGACCAGACGATTGCCCGGAATCCGGAAGAAGCCGGTGGCCGACGCCGCATTGCGATGCATCAACGCGAACAGCTTGTCGCGCCACACCGGCATGCCGCGATTGGCGCTGGCGACGATGGTTTCGCGGCTGGCGAAATACGTGGTGTCCATCGGGTCGAAATAAATGCCGCCCTTGTCGCAGCTGCGCATCAGCGCCAGCGGCACGTCCGGCGTTTCCATGAAGCCGAACAGGATGACCACGCGGTAGAAATCGTTGCCGATGGCTTCGATCTTCAGGCGTTTTTCCTTCGGCGCGTACGGCACATTCAGCGTGTCGACGGTCAGCAACACGTTGCGCTCGTGCAGCACCTTGTTGTGCTTGAGGTTGTGCATCAGCGCGTGCGGCACCACGGTCTTGTCGGCGGTCATGAACACCGCCGTGCCCGGCACCCGTACCGGCGGCGCCAGCATCAGGCCGGGCAGGAAGCTGTCGAGCTGGATGCCTTCCTTGCGGATCTCGGCGTGCAGCAGTTCGCGGCCGCGACGCCAGGTGCGCATCATCGTGAACGCACCGATGCCGATGAACAGCGGCACCCAGGCGCCGATGCCGGACCAGAGCTTGGCGCCATTGGCGAACAGGAACGCCAGATCGATCAGCAGGAACAGGCCGCACAGCGGCAGCACCCACTTCCGCGTATCCGGCCAGCGCGTGTAGGCGACGATCGCCAGCAGCAGGGTGTCGATCAGCATCGTGCCGGTGACCGACAGCCCGTAAGCGGTGGCCAGCGCGGTGGAACTGCGGAACGCGAACACCAGCAGGATGACCGCGGCGAGCAGCATCCAGTTGATCGACGGCACGTAGATCTGGCCGATGGTGTCCTTCGAGGTGTAGCGGATCGCCAGTCGCGGCAGATAGCCCAGCTGGATCGCCTGGCGGGTGACCGAGAACGCGCCCGTGATCACCGCCTGCGACGCCACCGCAGCGGCCACGGTCGCCAGCACCAGCATCGGAATCTGCGCCCAGGCGGGAATCGACATGTAGAACGGATTGGCCACCGCCGCCGGGTTCTGCAACAGCACCGCGCCCTGGCCGAAATAATTCAGCACCAGCGCCGGCAGCACGAAGCCGAACCAGCCCCAGCGGATCGGTTTTTTGCCGAAATGGCCCATGTCGGCGTACAGCGCCTCGCCGCCGGTCACGGTCAACACCACCGCGCCGAGGATCAGCAGTGCATGCCAGTTGTGAGTGGCGTAGAAATTCCACGCCCAGTACGGATTCATCGCCTTGAGCACGATCGGGTTCTGGGCGATGTTGTAGACGCCGAACGCAGCGATCACCACGAACCAGGTGATCATGATCGGCCCGAAAGCCTTGCCCACTTTCGCGGTGCCGAATCGCTGCACGGCGAACAGCATGATCAGGATCACCAGGCTGATCGGCACCACCCATTGCTTGAACACCGGCGAGATCACTTCCAGACCTTCGACGGCACCGAGCACGGTGATCGGCGGGGTAATCATGCCATCGCCGAAAAACAGCGCCGCGCCGAAGATGCCGAGGATGCCGACCGTGTAGCTCATCCGCGAACCGGACTTGAGACTGCGCTGCGCCAGCGCGGTCAGCGCCATGATCCCGCCCTCGCCGTCGTTGTCGGCGCGCATGATCACGATCACGTACTTCAGGGTGACCACCAGCAGCAGCGACCAGAAACCCAGCGACAGCAGCCCCTTCACGGTTGCCGCATCCGGCGTCAATCCGAAATGCGGGTGGAACATTTCCTTGATCGTGTACAGCGGGCTGGTGCCGATGTCGCCGAACACCACGCCGACCGCGCCGGCGACCAGTGCGACCATGCCGGCCGACGCGTGGCTGCCGTGGGGCTGAGGACAATCATTGGACTTGGAAGCGCTCATCGGAGGGAATGCCTGTGAAGGCTCTCGGTACGTGGAATGGCGGGGAACATCATCGAGAACATCATTGCGAGCATCAGCGCAGCGCGGATTGCAGCGCTTTGCGGATGATGGTGGCGGCATCGTCGCCGGCGGCGGTGGCGTCGCGCGCCATGCGCGTGGCCTCCGCCGGTTTGTAACCCAATTGCAGCAGCGCGCTGGTGGCTTCGGACTGGGGATCCGCGCCGATGCCGGATGCCGCGCCGCCGGTGACGACGCCATCGCCGTACAGGCCCGACGTGCGGTCGCGCAGTTCCACCACCATGCGCTCGGCGGTTTTCTTGCCGATGCCGGGAATGCGGGTGAGCGCGGTCACGTCGCCGGTCTGGATCAGCCGCGCGAATTCGTCGACGCTGGCGCCCGAGAGCACCGCCAGCGCGATCTTCGCGCCGATGCCGCTGACTTTCTGCACGTCGCGGAACAGACGGCGCTCGGCATCGCGCAGGAAGCCGTACAGCGACACGCTGTCTTCCTTCTGCGCGTAATGGGTGAACAGGGATATTTCACGGCCGACCTCGGGCAGGTCGTAGAAGGTGCTCATCGGCGCTTCGAGTTCGTAACCGACGCCGTGTACGTCGATCACCAGCCACGGCGGCTGCTTGTGGATCAGGATGCCTTTCAAGCGACCGATCATGGCTTCACTTCCTCCACGCCTGGCGCGCGTTCACGCCCAGGCGCAGCGCGGTGGCGCGCACGTGGGCGTGAGTGATGGCGACGGCCAGCGCATCGGCGGCGTCGGCCTGCAGCTTGCCTTTGAGATTGAGCATCAGACCGACCATGTGCTGGATCTGCGCCTTGTCGGCGCCGCCGGTGCCTACCACCGCCAGCTTCACTTCCTTCGCCGCGTATTCGTGGACCGGCAGGTCGCGCTGGACCACGGCGCAGATCGCCGCGCCGCGGGCGTGGCCGAGTTTGAGCGCCGAATCGGGGTTGCGGGCCATGAATACCTTCTCGATCGCCACCTCGTCGGGGCGATGGGCGTCGATGATATCGGCCAAACCTTCGAGCAAACGCTTCAATCTGAGCGGAAAATGGTCGCGCGCGTCCTCGCCGGCCACCAGCAGGTTGATCGGTGCGTGGAACACGTGCGCGATCTTGCCCCCGGCGTCGACATCGATGATGCCCACGCCGGTGCGCTGCGAACCGGGATCGATGCCGAGGATGCGTGTCACTGGTTGCGCTCGGCGGATGCGCTCAGGCGTACGCGTCGGCGCCGAGTTCGGCGTTGGAATACACGCTTTGAACGTCGTCGAGGTCTTCGAGCCAGCGCAGCAGCTTGACCACCTGCTGCGCGGTGTCGCCGGAGACGGCGATGTCGTTGTCGGCGCGATACGCGACTTCGGCGATGTCGGGCGTCAGACCGGCGGCTTCCATCGCGGCTTTCACCGCGGCGAAAGCCTCGGGCGCGGTGAGCACGTCGATGGCGCCGTCTTCGGGATACACCACCACGTCGTCGGCGCCGGCTTCGATCGCGGCCTCGGTGACTTTGTCTTCATCTGCGCCGGCCGCGAACGACAGCACGCCGAGCTTCTTGAACATGAAGGACACCGAACCTTCGGTACCGAGATTGCCGCCAAGCTTGCTGAAGGCATGGCGCACGTCGGCGACGGTGCGGACCTTGTTGTCGGTCAGGCAATCGACGATCACCGCGACGCCGCCGGGCGCGTAGCCCTCGTAGCGCACTTCTTCGTATTCGACGCCTTCGAGTTCGCCGGTGGCTTTCTTGATCGCGCGTTCGATCACATCCTTGGACATGTTGCCCGCGAGACCTTTGTCGATCGCGGTGCGCAGGCGCGGGTTGGTGGCCGTATCGCCGCCGCCGGCGCGGGCCGCGACGCCGATCTCGCGGATGATCTTGGTGAAGATCTTGCCGCGCTGCGCGTCGACCGCGTTCTTGCGCGCCTCGATGGAAGGACCTCTACCCATGAATGTCCGGAGCCTGTGCGAATGCCAAGCCGGCGATTTTACCCCCATGGGTCGTCGAAAACGCACCTCGCGCCCGTTTTGGCTCGCCGCATCCCGGCGACGTGCGCTTCCTGGACCGACTTCGCCGATTCGCACCCGGACTTGCGCCAAGCGTATCAACTGCTTGGGCGATCAAAGCCGGCTCTCCCGCGGCCGCTGCGGCCGGTTCAACCACCGAATCGTCCCTCGTGCAGAAAGCGGGCCGTCTGCCGGGCGGCGGCGGCGGACAGGACCAGGCCGCTGTGGCTGGCCGGGACGATGCAATGATCGGCCAGCCCCGGTAGCCGGGTTTCGGTCACGGCCACGGTGCCGTCGGACTCGCCGTCCATGCGCGCGAACCAGCCGCCGACCCCGCGCGCGACGTTGCCGGCCACCATCCCGACCGCGGATGGCCCCGGCCAGGGCGCACAGCCGGTTTCGAGCAGACCGCGGCTGCGGCCCAGCACCAGCGACAGCGGCGCGCGGCCACCGATGGCCGTGGCCACGCCGCTGCCGCAAAGAGGAGACCCCAGGCAGACCACCCGCCGTACCGGCAGATCCGGCGCCCGGCGCAGGGCTTCGAGAATGACCAGACCGCCCAGACTGTGGCCAACCAGCAGTTCCACGGGATTGCGGCGCAGGCGCGCGATCAGACGGTCGCCGGCCCGCTCCGGGTCGCGCCAGACGCTGTCGTAGCCGAACAGCTCCGGCGCCAACCCCTCGCGGCGCAGGCGCATCGCGAACGGCGCCAGCCAGAGCTTGGCGTTCCAGATACCGTGAACCAGCAGGACGCGCGGCGGCGCGGCGGCGTTGAGCGGTTTGCGGGCGGATGCCGTCGTCATGTGTGCGCCTGTCTCGAAGATCCCTGTGTCTAGAGCGGTGTGGGGGATACCTGCGCTTTTTTCCACTCCCGCGGTGACAGGCCGCTGTAGGCCTTGAACGCGCGCGACAGCGCCGCTTCGCTGCCGTAACCCACGTCGGCGGCCACCACTTTCAACGGGCGGCCCTTGCGCAGCGCGTGTTGCGCCAGACCAACGCGCCAACCCTGCAGATACTGACCCGGGGTGGTGCCCACCACCTCGCGGAAACCGGTGGCGAACACCGTGCGCGACATGCCGGCCGCAGCGGCCAGTTCGTCCAGCGACCAGTCCCGGGCCGGCGATTCATGCATGGCGACCAGCGCATTGCGCAAACGCGGATGCGACAGCCCGGCGAGCATGCCGCCCTGCACGTCGCCGCTTTCCATCTGCCGGCGCAGGATCTGGATCATCACCACTTCGAACAGCCGGTTGATCAGCGCATGCCGGCCGCAGCGCTGGGTGAAGGCTTCTTCGAACAGCAGCGCCAGCACTTCGGACGACCCCTCCAACGCTGCCAGCGGCAGGCACAGGAACGCCGGCAGCGCCGCGCTGATCGGGTTCTGCGCCCCGCCCTCGAAGCGCAGATTGGCGCAGACCATATCGGCGCCGCGCTCGGGATCGGTCACGAAGCGGTGCGCCATCGGCCGCGGGTACAGCAGCAGGCTGGGCGCCTCGATGCGCAACGGTGCGCCTCGATCGCCGTGGGACATACCGTCATGGAACACATCGATAGGTCCGCGTCGCACCAGATGCAGTTGCCCGGCGTCGCCCTCTCCGTCCAGGGCATTGATGCCGCACAGCGCGCCGGCGTGGAACACCTGCGCGTTGATCGAGAAACGTTCGAGCAGGACCGCCAGCCGGTCGACCATAAAAACTCCAAGTTTGGAATCACGATTTAGAACTAAAAATCAAGTTTTCAGGATTTTACGTTACCAAAAGTACCATTCTGGCGCGCAAAGTACACCTACCGAACGGCGCGGCACTCACCCCGCCGGCCACCCGACCCACCACCAGGAAGACGCTCATGTCCATCGAAAAGATCCTCTACACCGCCACTGCGACCGCCACCGGCGGCCGTGAAGGCCAGGCCACCTCCTCCGACAGCGCGCTGGACGTGAAACTGTCGACCCCGCGCGAGCTGGGCGGCGCAGGCGGCGACGGCACCAACCCCGAGCAGCTGTTCGCGGCCGGCTATTCGGCCTGCTTCCTCGGCGCGCTGAAATTCGTCGCCGGCAAGCAGAAGGTCGCCCTGCCCGCCGACACCCGCGTCACCGGCAAGGTCGGCATCGGCCCGATTCCCACCGGCTTCGGCATCGAAGCGGAACTCACGATCGCCGCGCCGGGCCTGCCGCGCGAACAACTGCAGGCGCTGGTCGATCAGGCCCACATCGTCTGCCCGTACTCCAACGCCACCCGCGGCAACATCGATGTGTCGCTGGTCCTGGCCGACTGAGGTCGCCAACTGATACGCCCTGCCCCTCCCCCCGGCATTCCATCGAACAACCCCGCATCGAACACCCAAGGACTCCCCATGAACGCCATCGCACGCACTTTCGCCGCAGCCCTGCTCGCCGTCGCCATCCAGGCCAGCTTCGGCGCACAGGCCGCATCACCGCAGAACTCGTCTTCAGCCACCAGCGTCGTCGTCAAAAGCGAGAGCATCATCACCACCGCCGACGGCGTACAGCTCTATTACAAGGACTGGGGCCCGAAGAACGGTCCGGTCGTGACCTTCAGCCACGGCTGGCCGCTGAACTCGGACAGCTGGGAATCGCAGATGATCTTCCTGGCGTCGAAGGGCTATCGCGTGGTCGCCCATGATCGCCGCGGCCACGGCCGCTCCAGTCAGCCGTGGGACGGCAACGACATGGATCACTACGCCGACGACCTGGCGGCGGTCATCAACGCACTGGATCTGAAGAACGTCACCCTGATCGGTTTCTCCACCGGCGGCGGCGAAGTGGCCCGCTACATCGGCCGCCACGGCACCGGTCGCGTGAAGAAGGCGGTGCTGGTCAGCGCCGTACCGCCGCTGATGCTGAAGACCGCCGACAACCCGGGCGGCGTGCCGCTCGACGTGTTCGACGGCATCCGCAAGGCGTCGCTGGACAATCGCTCACAGTTGTACCTCGACATCGCCTCCGGCCCGTTCTTCGGCTTCAATCGCCCCGGCGCCAAGCCGAGCCAGGGCCTGATCCAGTCGTTCTGGGTGCAGGGCATGCAGGCGGGGCACAAGAACACCTACGACTCCATCGCCGCGTTCTCGGCCACCGACTTCCGCGCCGACCTGAAGAAATTCGACGTGCCCACGCTGGTGGTCCACGGCGACGACGACCAGATCGTGCCGATCGACAACGCCGGCCGCAGCGCCGCGAAGCTGATCCCGGGCGCGAAGCTGCTCGTCTATCCGGGCGCGCCGCACGGCCTGACCGACACCCACAAGGATCGTCTCAATCAGGATCTGTTGAGCTTTCTGCAGCAGTAATCGAAAACCACTGCTACACAGCACAACGGCCGCATTTCGCGGCCGTTGTTGCGTTGACTGCCGGCAATGTTTTAGCCGCGCACGACAACCGCCTTCTGACGACGAAGGATGAACTCGTGATCGTGGGTGTTGCCGACCGGGAACAGGTATTCGCCGACCTTCTCGAAGCCGTAGCGTCCGTAGAACCGCTGCGCGCCGAGATTCTCGCTCCACACGCCGATCCACAGCGTGCGCGGGCCGTCGCGTTCCAGCCAATCCAGCACGGTCTGGAACAACTTGCTTCCCCAGCCGCCGTTGTGCGCTTCCTGCAGCAGGTAAAGCCGCTTCAGTTCGCCGTCGCCTTCGGCCACGTCCGCATGCGGCAGGCCCGCCGGCCCGGCGACCGCGTGACCGAGCGCCTCGCCCTCGCGTTCCAGCAGCCAGATCGCGTAGCGGTCGTCGGCGAGCATCGTGCGATGCGCGTCGAGCGAATAGCTGTTGTCGAGGAAATACGCGAGATCCTCCGGCGGATACAGATGGCCGAAGGTCTCGGTGAAATTGCGCCGGGTGATGTCGACGACGCGCTCGGCGTCGGCGGGAGTGGCGCGGCGGATGGTGATGGTCATCTGCAAATCCTGAAGAGAATCCTGTGGGAGCGGCGGGAGCCGCGATGAAGCTCGCCGGATGTCGATCGCGGCTCCCGCCGCTCCCACAAAAGGCAAGATCAATTCCACAAAGACGTCACGCCTTCGGCGGACGCACCTGCACGTGGACTTCGGCCAGCTGCGCGTCCGGGATCGGCGACGGCGCGCCGGTCATCAGGCATTGCGCGGTGGTGGTCTTCGGGAACGCGATGACGTCGCGGATCGATTCGGTGCCGGCCATCAGCGCGGCGATACGGTCGATGCCGAAAGCGATGCCGCCGTGCGGCGGCGCGCCGTATTTCAGCGCGTCGAGCAGGAAGCCGAATTTCAGCTCGGCTTCCTCGCGACCGATGCCCAGCAGATCGAACACCGCCGACTGCATCGACGAGCGATGGATGCGGATCGAACCGCCGCCGATCTCGTTGCCGTTGAGCACCATGTCGTAGCCGCGGCTCACCGCGGTCTTCGCGTTGGCGCGCAGATCGGCTTCGTCGTCGACCGCGGGTGCGGTGAAGGGGTGATGCAGCGCGACGTAACGCTGCGCTTCCTCGTCCCATTCGAACATCGGGAAGTCGGTGATCCACAGCGGCGCCCAGCCGGCGCCGACCAGACCCAGGTCCTTGCCCAGTTTCAGGCGCACGGCGCCCATGAAATCGCTGGCGGTCTTGTAATTGGCGGCGCCGAAGAAGATCGCATCGCCGGTCTGCGCACCGGTGGCCTGGACGATGGCGGCCAGCGTGGCGTCGTCGAGGAATTTGGCGATCGGCGAGTTGATGCCGTCGCGACCCTTGGCGGCGTCTTCGACCTTCATCCACGCCACGCCCTTGGCGCCGTACTTGGCGGCGTGCGCGCCGAGGTCGTCGATCTGCTTGCGCGAGAACGCCGCGCCGCCCGGGGCGCGCAGGGCGATCACGCGGCCGTCCTCATGATTCGCCCAGTCGGTGAACACCTTGAATTCGCAGGTTTTCACCAGTTCGGCGATGTCGGTGAATTCCATCGGATTGCGCAGGTCGGGCTTGTCCGAACCGTAGCGGCGCATCGCCTCGGCGTAGGTCATGCGCGGGAACTCGCCGAGTTCCACGTCCATCACTTCGCGGAAGACTTCGCGGATCATCGACTCGGTGCTGTCCTGCACCTCGCGCTCGCCCACCCACGCGAATTCCATGTCGAGCTGGGTGAATTCCAGCTGGCGGTCAGCGCGCAATGCTTCGTCGCGGAAGCAGCGCGCGATCTGGTAGTAGCGGTCGAAGCCGGCCACCATCAGGATCTGCTTGAACAACTGCGGCGACTGCGGCAGCGCGTAGAACTCGCCCGGGTGCATGCGCGCCGGCACC
>CBIHKW010000085.1:0-19017 GCA_966203835.1 uncultured Thermomonas sp. | reverse complement strand
ATGCGCCCGGTCCCTGTGCGACGGCGGGTAGTAGCGGCAGGAGTGTGGGCATGCAGGTGACTCGATCTAGCTCCGTATTCCGCGCGCCGAACAGTCGATAGGCTTCTTCCAGCAGCGCCCAGACCTGCGCATTCACCGCGCTGCCGTGGGTGTCGACCTTCAGATCTTCGGCTTCGTCGTAATGACCGGCAACGTGGATGTAGGCCACGCGCTCGCCGGGCAGGGCGGCGAGGAATGCCGACGGGTCGTAGCGATGATTGGTGGCGTTGACGATGATGTTGTTCACATCGAGCAGCAGCAGACAGTCCGCTTCAGCGAGCACCGCGTTGATGAAGTCGATTTCGGGCATTTGCTGGAACGGTGCGGCGTAATAGGAAATGTTCTCGACCGCGATCCGCTGGCCGAGGATGTCCTGGGTGCGGCGGATGCGCGCGGCGACGTGATGCGCCGATTCTTCGCTGAAGGGCAGCGGCAGCAGATCGTAGAGTTGGCCGCGGCTGTCGCCGCAGGCGCTGAGGTGTTCGCTGTACAGCGGGCAGCGGTGCGTCTCCATGAACTTGCGCACCTTGAACAGGAAGGTCTCGTCCAGCGGCGCGGGGCCGCCGACCGACAGCGACAGGCCGTGGCAGACCACCGGGTAGCGCGAGGCGAGATCGGCGAAGCCGTCGCCCAGCGCGCCGCCGACGCCGATCCAGTTCTCCGGCGCGGTTTCGAGGAAATCGAAGCTGCCCGTGGCCGCCTTGCGCATCGCGGGTATCAGCGGTCTGCGCAGGCCGAGACCGGCTGCGTGCGGCGAGAGCGTGGAAAGCGCGGTCATGGGCGTGGGCGGGGGTCGGATCGCAGTGGCGTCGCTGAAACGAACCGGGCGGCCGCACTGCGACCGCCCGGAGGAACGTGCCGACGTTGCGGGGGAAACGTCGGCATGCGGCTGGATAAGCTCAGTGCGGAATTACATCGCGCCGCCGCACTTGCCCTCGCCGCACTTGCCTTCGGACGCCTTCTTTTCGGCCGGAGCGGCGGCAGGCTTGGCGTCGCCGCCACACTTGCCTTCGCCGCACTTGCCTTCGGTGGGCTTCTTGTCGCCGCCGCACTTGCCTTCGGCCGCTTTGTCGCCACCGCACTTGCCCTCGCCGCATTTGCCTTCGTGGGCGGCCTTGAATTCGTCGGCGGTGATGGAGCCGTCCTTGTTGCCGTCGTGCGAAGCGAACTTGTCGTCCTTGCCGTCGTGGGCGGCGGCGAACTCGGCGCGCGACAGCTTGCCGTCCTTGTCGGCGTCCATCTTGGCGAAACCGCACTTGCCTTCGCCGCATTTGCCTTCAGCGGCCTTTTCGCCGGTGGCGGCATCGGCGCCGAGCAGGTAGCCCTGGGCGAGATGGGTCGACGCGAACGCCGAACCGGACAACAGCAGGCCGCCGGCCAGGGCAGCGGAGACGGCGATGGCGACGGGTTTCTTGGTGCTGGACATGAGAGTTCTCTCCTGAGGGTGGGTTCGGGATGGGGTTGGGTGAATGCTAACCGGCAGCCGCCAGAGACAGCGCCTGTACGGGTTCCTGCGAAAGGTATTGTCGGGCCAGGCTGCGGGCACGGTGCAGACGGGCTTTGGCGGCTTCCGGGTGGAGGCCGAGTCCGGCCGCGATTTCGGCGATGGAGCGGCCTTCGAGATCGCGCATCAGGATGATTTCGCGATAGTGCAGGGGCAGGGAGGCGAGCGCGTTGGCGACATCGCGGATCAGCCCGGTGGGGGCGGGGTAGTGCGGGCCGTCCAGTTCTTCGAGATCGGACGGCTGCATCAGCAGGAAGCGGGTGGCGCGTTTCATGCGCGTGCATTCGCGCTTGACGATGCGGAACAGCCAGGAGGCATAGGCGTCGAGTTCGCGCAGGGTCGAAAGTTTGCGCGACACCAGCAGCAGGCTTTCCTGCACCGCGTCCTCGACATCGTTCACGGCGCAGTGGTACTCGGCGTAGCGGCGCAGATCCTGGCGGGAACGCACCAACACCCGCTCCAGGGCATGCAGGTCGCCTCGGCGCGCGTCGGTGAGCAAGGTTTGGAACGTCGGATCCTGCACGGGTCTCTCCTGTGTGTTCGCAATCTACGCGGCATGGCGTTTGCGTTTGTGCACAAAGAGTTACGACGTAGGAGGATCGGTGCGCGGATGCGGAGCGATGGCGTTCGGGTTCAGGTTTCGTTTAGGGAACGCGCACGGCCTGCGCCGGCGACGCAGCGCCGGTGCAGGCCGGATATATCGCGATTGCCGGACCGGAGGCGGGAACGCCCCGGTCGGTGGACTGCGCGGCAGGCGGGCCGCGCTCAGCCGGTCGAACTGGTCTCGTCGCGCTTCTCGCGCGGCGGCATCGGGCCTTCGCCGTATTCCTGGAACCAGATGTTCTCGGCGATGTTGGTGGCGTGGTCGCCCACGCGCTCCAGGTTCTTGGCCATGAACAACAGGTGGGTGCAGGGGGTGATGACCCGCGGGTCTTCCATCATGTAGGTCAGTAGTTCGCGGAACAGGCCGGTGTACTGGGTATCGATCTCGGCGTCCCCGGCGCGGACCTGCTGGGCGGCTTCGATATCGTTGTCCCGGTACGCGGCCAGTACTTTGCGGACCTGACCCACCACCAGGCGACCGAGGCTGCCCAGCCCGCGGGTGTGCGGCAGCGGCGGCGACAGGTTCAGCGCCATCGAGCGCTTGGCGATGTTGGAGGCGTAGTCGCCGATGCGCTCGATGTCCGATGCGATCCGCAGCGCCGCCAGAATCTCGCGCAGGTCGCGCGCCAGCGGGCCGCGCAGCGCGAGCTTCATCGCGTCGTGGCTGACCTGCAGTTCCAGCGCGTCGATCGCTTCGTCGTTGGCGACGATGCGCTCGGCGGCCTTGCCGTCGCGGCGGTCGATCACGTCCAGCGCGGCTTCCAGCTGCGCGGCCGCCATTTCGCCCATCCGCAGGATCTCGTCCAGCAGGATCCGGCGTTCTTCGTCGTGGCTCTTGACGATGTGGTTGTGCGGTTGGGTGTTCATGGTGATATCTCGTGGAAAGGGGGCGCTGATAACGGCAGGGCGAATAACGGCAGGGCATCGATGCGGCCGTCCATGGCGCAACGTCGTCGGCGGGGATCGCCCGGCTCGGCTATCCATGGCCAGGCGTTCGGCATGCGTGCGATGCCGATAGGGCATCGCACGCAAGGCCTCACCCGAACCGGCCGGTGATGTAGTCCTCGGTCTGCTGCTTCGAGGGCTTGGAGAAGATCTTTTCGGTGACGTCGTGTTCGATCAGATCGCCGAGGTACATGAAGGCGGTGTAGTCGGAGACGCGCGCCGCCTGCTGCATGTTGTGGGTGACGATCGCGATGGTGTAGTTCTGCTTGAGTTCTTCGATCAACTGCTCGATGCGGCTGGTCGAGATCGGATCCAGCGCCGAGGTCGGTTCGTCCAGCAGCAGCACGTCCGGGCGCAGCGCCACCGCGCGTGCGATGCACAGCCGCTGCTGCTGGCCGCCGGACAGCCCCAGCGCGCTCTGGCCGAGCTTGTCCTTCACTTCTTCCCACAGCGCCGCCTGGCGCAGGGCTTCCTCGACGCGCACGGTCATGTCGGCCTTGGACAGGCGCTCATGGTGGCGGATGCCGTAGGCGACGTTCTCGAAGATCGTCATCGGGAACGGCACCGGCTTCTGGAACACCATGCCGACCTTGCTGCGCAGCCGGTTCATCGGGTACTTCGGATCGAGGATGTTCTCGCCGTCCAGCAACACTTCGCCGATGGCGGTCATCTTCGGATACAGCGCATAGATGCGGTTGAAGATGCGCAGCAGCGTGGATTTTCCGCAGCCCGATGGACCGATCAGCGCGGTGACGCGCTTTTCCGGAATCTCGAGATCGATCTCCTTCAGGGCGTGGAACTTGTCGTAGTAGAAATCCAGGCCACGTGCGCAGAGTTTCACCGGCGCGGCGGGCGCGGCGTCGCGGTGTGCGGCGACGATGCGATGCGCGTTGTTGTGCTGGGCGGCCGCGCTCTGGCTGCCCTGATGAGAACTGTTCGCGTGGGTGCCGTCGGTGTGGGTGGCGGTGGTCATGAGCGTGTCCCGGATGGAGTCAGTCATTGGAAATCTTGTTGCGGAGCAGGATGGTGCGCGCGATCAGGCTGATGGCCAGCACGAACATGGTCAGAACGAACGCGCCCGCCCATGCCAGCGTGTGCCAGTTCTCGAACGGACTCATCGCGAACTGGAAGATCACCACCGGCACGTTCGCCATCGGCGACATCAGATCGGTGGTCCAGTACTGGTTGTTGAGCGCGGTGAACAGCAGCGGTGCGGTTTCGCCGCTGATCCTGGCCAGAGCGAGCAGGATGCCGGTGACGATGCCGGCCGATGCGCTGCGATACAGCACCTGCACCGTGACCTTCCACTGCGGCACGCCCAGCGACAGCGCGGCTTCGCGCATCTGCGCCGGCACCAGACGCAGCATCTCGTCGGTGGTGCGGACCACGACCGGCAACACGATGAAGGCGAGCGCGATTCCGCCGGCCAGTGCGGAGAAATGGCCCATCTGCGCGACCACCAGGGTGTAGACGAACAGGCCGAGCACGATCGACGGCGCCGACAGCAGGATGTCGTTGAC
Source organism: uncultured Thermomonas sp. (assembly GCA_966203835.1). GTDB lineage: Bacteria > Pseudomonadota > Gammaproteobacteria > Xanthomonadales > Xanthomonadaceae > Lysobacter_I. The sequence continues at coordinate 14,406 of CBIHKW010000085.1, read as the reverse complement.
GAAGCGGACGGTTTCGCCCAGCCGCGACGCCCAAGTGCTGCGCGAATATTCGGCGAGGAATGTACCGGCCAGCACGCCCACGGGCGTGCCGATGACGATGCCGAGCAGGCTCATGATGACGCTGCCCATGAAAGCGTTGGCCATGCCGCCGCTGTCGCCGGGCGGCGGGGTCATCTCGGTGAACAGCGCCAGATTGAGCGAGCTGATGCCCTTGCTCAAGGTCGTCCACAGGATCCAGCCCAGCCAGAACAGGCCGAACAGGGTGGCCAGGACCGCAAGCACCTGGGCGGCGATGTTCTTGATCCGCCGCCGCAGGTAGAGCGAATTCTGCGCTGCGGAAGCCATGCGTGTATCGGGAGCAGCGGACATCAGGTGCCCTCGCGCTTTTTCAGTTGGCGCAGCATCAACCGCGCGATGGTCAGCACCACGAAGGTGACGATGAACAGTACGAAGCCCAATGCGATCAGCGACGACAGATACATCGGCGAATCGGCTTCGGAAAATTCGTTGGCGATGCTTGCGGCGATGGAATTGCCGGGTTCGAGCAGCGAGAAGCTGAGGCGATGCGCGTTGCCGAGCACGAAGGTCACTGCCATGGTCTCGCCGAGCGCGCGGCCAAGACCCAGGAAGATGCCGCCGATCACCGCCGAGCGGGTGTAGGGCAGCACGATGTCCCAGATCACTTCCCAGCGCGTGGAGCCCAGCGCGTATGCGGATTCCTTCAGCCGGCCGGGCACGGTCAGAAACACTTCGCGCATGACCGAACTGATGAACGGGATCACCATGATCGCCAGCACCAGACCGGCGGTGCCCATGCCCAGACCGAGCGGCGGACCCGAGAACAGTGTGCCGATCAAGGGCACAGAGCCGAGGTTTTCGTCGACCCAGGGATAGACGTGCAGCGACAGGAAGGGCACCAGCACGAACAGGCCCCACATGCCGTAGATGATCGATGGAATGCCCGCGAGCAGTTCGATCGCGGTGCCGACCGGCGTACGCAGCCAGCGCGGCGAGATTTCGGTGAGGAACATCGCGATGCCGAAGCTGATCGGCACGGCGATCAACAGGGCGATCGCGGCGGTGACCAGCGTGCCGAAGATCGGCACGCGCGCGCCGAAGTCCTGCAGTACCGGATCCCACGCATCGCGCCACAGGAAGGCGAGGCCGAATTTTTCGAAGGCAGCGATGCCGCCCCACAGCATCGAGAACGCGGCAGCGGCGAGCGAAATCAGCACCACGATGCCGGCGCCGGTGACCAGCCAGCGGAAGCCGCTGTCGGCGCGCGAGTCGAGGACATCGCGACTCGTTCTTGGAAGCGTATTGGAAGCGGTTGTGCTCATGTCGGAAGCTGCGTTCGTTCTGTCGATTTCGGGAAGGCCGGTTCTACGGATGAGCGTTTCACGGAGGCCGTTTGCGAAGAAGACCACGCACCGGAGGCGCGTGGTCTTTCGAGAGCCAGCCAGGCCGCGGCGTACGAACCGCCGTCGGCCGGCATCATGCTCAGAACTTCAGTTCCTTGGCCCAATAGGCCTGAACCTGCTGCACCAGCGCGTCCGGCAGCGGCACGTAGTCCAGCGCCTTGGCCTGGGCGTCGCCGTTGGCGTAGGCCCAGCGGAAGAACGCGAGCGCTTCCTTCGAACGGCTGACGTCTTTCGGTTTGCGCTGCATCAGGATGAAGTTGGTCGCGGCGATCGGCCAGGAGTTCTGGCCCGGCGCGTTGGTCATCACCAGGAAGAAGTCTTTCGACTTCGCCCAGTCGGCGCTGGCGGCGGCGGCCTGGAAGGATTCGTCGCTGGGCAGCACGAAGTTGCCGGCGGCGTTCTTCACGCGGGTGTAGGCCATCTTGTTCTGCAGCGCGTAGGACAGTTCGACGTAGCCGATGCCGCCCTTGATCTGCTTCACGTACGCGGCGACGCCTTCGTTGCCCTTGCCGCCCACGCCGGTCGGCCACTTGACCGAGGTGCCTTCACCGACCGAGGTCTTCCATTCCGGGCTGACCTTGGACAGATAGTTGACCCAGTTGAAGGTGGTGCCGGAACCGTCCGAGCGATGCACCACGGTGATCTTCTGCGCCGGCAGGGCGACGCCGTTGTTCAGCGCGACGATGCGCGGGTCGTTCCACATCGTGATCTTGCCGAGGAAGATGTCGGCCAGCAGCGGGCCATCGAACTTCATCGCGCCGGACTTGACGCCGACGATATTGACCACCGGCACCACGCCGCCGATCGCCGACGGGAACTGCACCAGGCCGGCAGCCTTGAGTTCTTCCGGCGGAAGCGGTTTGTCCGAGGAGCCGAAATCGACCGTCTTGGCCTTGATCTGGGCGATGCCGCCGCCCGAACCGATGGACTGGTAATTGATCTTGTTGCCGGTGGCCTGCGAATAGTCGGCCGACCATTTCGAGAGCAGCGGGTAGATGAAGGTCGCGCCTGCGCCGGTGATGTCGGCGGCCTGGGCGTTGAAGATGGCGCTGCCGGCGATGACGAGTACGGCGGCCTGCGATTTGAACGACTTGAACACGGAGGTGCTCCTGCTGTGGGTTGCGGTTCGGGGTGTCCCGAATGCGACACATTTGAGCGGAGTCGGGTGACAGCGATGTGTGTGTCAGATGACGGAAATGTGACAGCCACGCGCCTGCGGGCGTCGCGCGCGGAAAGTTCGCGATTCCATCGTGAATTCCAAGGCGATCCTGCTGTTTGATGCGTGCCGGAACTGCTGGTTTTCAGGCGTGTCGACGCGGAGTCTGGCGGCCGAATAAGACAGTCGTACTTCAGCCGCGCAAACGGCACTGTCACAATATCGTCATGTTCGGAACATCCCGCTGTCAGATTGGGGTCGCACTCTAGCGGCCGTTTACATCGTCTTAACGGGTGTTGTCGCCGTCCGCCGCGAGCGCGTCGGGGCATCCGCCCGGTTCCAGCCATCACTTGCACAAACCAACCTCCGGGGACACCACCATGCGTCACGCCATCCTTGCCATCGCCGTCGGCGCCGCCCTTGCCGGCACCAGCGCTTCCGCCTCCGCACAGTCCAGAGACAGCGAGATCGAGGCGCTCAAGGCCCAGATCATGGAATTGATGCAGAAGGTCGAGTCGCTCGAAGAACGTACCGACGCGCAGTCGGACGTGAACGTCGATACCGCGACACAACTCGACAACATCACCAACAAATCGGTCAAGGTCGACACCAAGGGCGGCATCAAGGTGACCTCGGCCGACGGCAAGTTCGAAGCCGTCGTCGGTGGTCGAGTTCATTTCGACACCTACGTCTTTGATCGCGATGTCGCCAGCACCACCGGCACCACCGAGTTCCGTCGCGCGCGTCTGACCCTGTCGGGCAAGGCACTGGGCTGGGATTACAAGATGGAGCAGGACTTCGGTGCTGGCACCAACCTCGACGGTCTGCGCGATCTGTACATCGCCAAGAACGTGTGGGGCGGCAAGGTCACCATCGGTCACTTCAAGCCCTATCGCTCGATGGAAGAACTGACCAGCTCCAACGAAATCCTGATGATGGAGCGCCCGTACGCTTCGGCCACCGGCTTGTTCAATGCCCGCCAGTTCCAGCAGGGCGTGGGCTACCAGCGTTCCGGCAGCAATTACACGGTCGGCGTGAGCGCGTTCAACCTGCGCAGTGCCGCCAGCGCCCGCGCCGAGGGCGTCGGTGCGTCGGCTCGCGTCACCTATGCGCCGATCAACAACGAGCAGAACACGTTGCACATCGGCGGCTGGGTCAGCGTCGAAGATCTGAACAAGGGTTCGGCCGATGTCACCGCGGTCGCCAACTATGCAGGCCGTCGTGGCCCGGCGCAGACCATCGGCACCGTCACCGGCGCCAGCGGCGACAGCATCAGTGCCTACGGTCTGGAAGTCGCCGGCTCGTTCGGCCCGGCGTTCTTCCAGGGCGAATACGTGAATTCGACCTTCGAACGTCCGCTCGGCGGCGATCAGGATCTGACCACGTGGTACCTGCAGGGCAGCTGGATCCTCAACGGCGGCCACAAGGCGTACAAGTCCGCCACCGGCGTGTTCGGTTCGCCGAAGGTCGGCGACAAGGGCATCTGGGAACTCACCGCGCGCTACGACACCATCGAGAACAAGGACATCGCCAATCGCGAGGCGAACAGCACCCTGTTCGGCATCAATTACTACGTCAACCCGAACCTGCGCTTCATGTTCAATTACACGCAGGGCGAAAACGAAGTCAACGGCGACGAAACCGGCCAGTACGCGCTGCGCACGCAGTTCGCGTTCTGATCCGGAGCGTTCCGGTTCAACACAGTTCGATCGAAATACGACTCTCTCCCCGTCGATGCACCTTCAGCCCCGGTTCGCCGGGGCTTTTTTTGTTTTCTGTAGAGCGGCCTTCAGGCCGCTGCTCCATTGCAGAAAGAAAGCAGCGGCCTGGTTTTCAACAGCCGAATGGCTGGTCAGGCCGCTCTACAAGAAGCCGGTTACCGCTCACCGTCGGTGGTCTTGTCCTTGAAACGGCAGACATTGCGGATCGGGCAGCGCCAACACTCGGGTCTGCGTGCTTTGCAAGTGTAGCGGCCGTGGAGGATGAGCCAATGATGCGCATCCTTGAGGAATTCCGCGGGCACGCGCTTGAGCAGCGCCTGTTCCACTGCCAGCACGTTCTTGCCCGGTGCCAAACCGGTGCGGTTGGAGACGCGGAAGATATGCGTGTCGACCGCCATCGTCGCTTCGCCGAACGCGGTATTCATCACCACGTTCGCGGTCTTGCGGCCGACGCCGGGCAGGGCTTCCAGCGATGCCCGGTCGCGCGGCACTTCGCCGCCGTGTTTTTCGAGTAATTGTTGGCACATGGCGACCACGTTCGCCGCTTTAGTATTGAACAGGCCGATCGTGGCGATGTACGGCTTCAGGCCTTCGACCCCGAGCGCGGCGATGGTCTGCGGCGTGTTCGCGACCGGAAACAGCCGGCGCATGGCCTTGTTGACGCCGACATCGGTCGCCTGCGCCGAGAGGATCACCGCGACCAGCAGTTCGAAGGGCGTCGAGTATTCGAGTTCGGTGGTCGGGTGCGGGTTGAGTTCCTGCAGACGCTCGAACATCGTCCGGATGTCGGCGGCGGGCATGCCGCCGCGTGGTGCGGGCGTCGTTTTCTTCTTCGTCGCCATCGATTCAGTCCTGCGGCCGTTTCGCGGCGACGCGGGCTTTGGCGCGCGCCAGCGCCGCAGCGGCCGCGGGCGGCAGTGAAGGGGCTGCGACGGCTCGCTGCGGCGCGGCGGCTTCGCGCTTGCGGGCACGCGCCGCAGCGCGTTCGGCGAGCCTTTCCTGCCGCGCGCGATAACGTTCGCGCGCCGCGAGCGCATGCAGCCGCTCGTCGCGTGCGGCAATCAGGATGTCGGCGCGCGCGCTGCAGGCATCGCAACATCCCGAGTGGCCTTCCGGACGCGCGTCGAGCAGGCCGAGCGACATCGCCCGGTCCAGATCGTCCACCGCCAGCGCATCGGCGATCGCGCGCAATGCGCCGTCTGCACAAGCGGGGCAGGGTGTTGCGCTCATCGGCCGTTGAACACCGGTTTGCGCCGCTCCAGAAACGCCTTGGTGCCTTCGCGCATGTCTTCGGTCGAGAAGATCAGTCCGAACTGCGCGCTTTCGTATTCGAGACCCTCCTCGATGCCGCATTCGCCGCCGACGTTCACGCAATCCAGCATGCCGCGCAGCGCCAGCGGCGCGGAGGCGGCCAGTTGTTCCGCGATCTTCATGGTCTCGGCTTCGAGGTCCGCGGCCGGCACCACGCGGTTGACGATGCCCAGCGCGTGCGCGCGGGCGGCGTCGATCGGCGCGCCGAGCAGACACAGTTCCAGCGTCGCGGCGCGGCCGGCGAGGCGCAGCAGGCGCTGGGTGCCGCCAAAGCCCGGGATCAGGCCGAGGTTGATCTCGGGTTGGCCGACCTTGGCGGTATCGGCGGCGATACGCAGGTGGCAGGCCATCGCCAGCTCCAGGCCGCCGCCGAGGGCAAACCCATTGATCATCGCGATCACCGGTTTGGGCATGGTTTCCATCCGCCGCATCATCCGGGTGCCGCGAAGCGAGAAATCGCGACCCTCGACCGGACTCAATGCGCTCATTTCGGCGATATCGGCGCCGGCGACGAAGGCCTTGGGACCGCTGCCGGTCAGGACGACCACCCGCACTGCGGGGTCGGCCGCGGCGGCGTCGAAGGCCGCGTGCAGGGCGTCGAGCGTGGCCGCGTTCAGCGCGTTCAGGCGTTCGGGACGGTCGATGACGATGCGGCGGATCGTGCCGTGACCCTCGATCGGGTGGTCTTCGGTGCGCAATACGGGTGCGGGCGAGGGCTGTGCGGAGTCTTGGGTCATGTCGGGATCTGTCGAGGGAATCGGTTGGGGAAAGGGGCAACTTTGGCCAGCGGCGCGGGAACTTGCGCGCACGGGGACAGGTCGGACCGCTGTCCTCAGTGGCGGTTAAGTGCTGCGGACAGTATCCTAGCCTGTCGTTCGAACAGTCCACACCGGGGCGGCCTGGCCGCCCCGTTCCTTGCCGGAACTCCCGGCAATTCCACTCTTGGAGAGTTACTGAATGAAGTTGCGTCTGCTCGCCGCCGCCACCTTCGCGGCCCTGGCTCTGACCGCGGGTGCGGCCTCGGCCCAGGACATCACGTCCGAGAAGGGCAAAGTCAGCTATGCCCTCGGCTATCGCGCCGGTCTCGATATCGCCCGCGTTATCGGTAGCGGTGAACAACTGGACATGGCCACTGTCATGAAAGCCTTCCAGGACGCCACCGGCCGCAAGGATCCGGCGGTGTCTCCCGAACTGCTGGGCGCGGCGATGCAGAGCCTGCAGGGCCGCATGGTCGCCAAGGCCAAGGCCGAGATGGAAAAGCGCGCCGCCGACAACAAGACCAAGGGCGATGCGTATCTGGCCCAGAACAAGGGCAAGTCCGGCGTCAAAGTGTTGCCCAGCGGCGTGCAGTACCGCGTGATCGAATCCGGCAACGGCGCCAAGCCGACCCAGGCCAACCAGATCTCGGTCGAATTCAAGAGCACGCTGCCCGACGGCACCGTGATCGCCGACACCAGCGTGCCGAGCGAAGGCCAGCCGGCAGGTCCGGTCACCGTGCGCCTGAGCGAGATTCCGCTGTCGGGTCTGCGCGAAGCGCTGCAGCTGATGCCCACCGGCGCACGCTGGGAAGTGGTGTTGCCGGGCAGTGCCGCCCACGGCACCGTGGTCGAGCGTGCCGGCGAGATGGCCAATCAGGTGGTGATCTTCAACATCAAGCTGACCAACGTCGGCCCGGTCGTTGCCGCACCGGCACCGCCGCCGGCGCAGCCGCCGCGCAACTGATCCTTTCCGGCGCCTTCGCAGCGCCGGCTGTTCCGCACATGGTCCACCATCACGCCGGCGTACTGCCGGCGTGATGTTTTCAGACTTCGACGCATGACCACAGTCCGCCCCGTCCTCACGCCGTGCACCGGTGTCTGCACGCTCGACCCTGCCGGGTATTGCGACGGATGCCTGCGCACCGGCAACGAAATCGCCGGTTGGATGTCGATGAACGACGCCCAGCGTCTGCACATGATGGATGTGGTGTTGCCGGCACGCGAGCGTCAGGCCGAAGCCGCATCCGCGCAAGACACCCGCACATGATCGCTGCGCTGCCGGCGCTGCGCGGCGCCCTGCATCCGCTGGCTGCGATGCCGTCGGGCGCGCCGTGGAATTACGATGAACTCGCCGATCTGCTCGGCGATGCGCCGGCGGTGGATGCCGCGGTGCTGGTGGGTCTGGTGCCGCGCGACAGCGGTCTGCAGGTGCTGCTGACCCGACGCACCGACAGCCTGCGTCACCATGCGGGTCAGGTGAGTTTCCCCGGCGGCCGGATCGAAGCCGATGATCTCGATGTCGTCGCTGCGGCATTGCGCGAGGCCCAGGAGGAAATCGGCCTCGGTCTGGATTTCGCCACGCCGCTGGGCTTTCTCGACCCGCTGATCACGATCACCGGCTTCCGCGTGCTGCCGGTGGTCGCGCGGATCGATCCGCGATTCGTCGCGGTGCCGGATCCCGGCGAAGTCGCCGAAGTGTTCGAGGTCGATCTCGATTTCCTGATGCACCCGGACAATCTCGAACACGTCGACATCGAGTATCGCGGGCGTTCGCGCCACGTGCTGCAATTCCGCAGTCCGCCGCAGGCGCCCGAGCAGCGCATCTGGGGCGTCACCGCCTCCATCCTGTTCAATCTGCGCGAACGTCTCGCGCGATCGGAGCTGTCATGAGCGACTTGGGCATCGAGGATTGGGGCACGTTCGATTGGACCACGCTGGTCGATGCGGAAGTGTTGGTCGCTCGGCTTGGCGACTCGGATCTGCGGCTATTCGATTGCCGATTCGCGCTGAACGATGTTGCCGGCGGTGAAGCCGCCTGGCGTGAAGCGCATCTGCCGGGTGCGCAGTACGCGCATCTGGATCGCGACCTGTCCGGCCCGCATCGTCACGGCGCCGGGCGCCATCCCTGGCCCGAGGCCGCGGCGTTCGGCGCGTGGCTCGGCCACTGCGGCGTGACGCCCGAGACGCAGGTCGTCGCCTACGACGGCGGCGACGGCGCGTATGCCGCGCGTCTGTGGTTTCTGCTGCGCGCGTTCGGGCATCGCCGCGTCGCGGTGCTCGACGGCGGTTGGGCGCGTTGGAACGCGCTCGGACTGCCCGCCGATGCCGCGGCTCCGGCGGTTCCGGCAACAACATATTCCAGTGCGTTCGACCGCAGTCTGTTGTTCGACGCCGGCGGGATCGCCGCGCGGCTGGAGGCCGGCGATGTGCTGGTCGATGCGCGCGGCGGCGAGCGCTTTCGCGGCGAAGTCGAACCCATCGATCGCGTCGCCGGGCATGTCCCCGGCGCGATCAATCGTCCCTATGCAATGAATCTCGATGCGGGCCGATTCAAGCCTGCGGCAGCATTGGCGGAAGAATTTGCCGCGCTGCTCGCGGGTCGCGCGCCGCAGCAGGTCATCGCGATGTGCGGCTCTGGCGTGACCGCTTGCCATCACCTGCTGGCGATGACGCATGCAGGTCTGCCAGGCGCGCGTTTGTTCACCGGCTCGTGGAGCGGTTGGATCGAAGACCCGGCGCGTCCGGTCGCGACCGTCTGACAGCCGCACGGCGCTTCGCATGTCCGTCGAAACGATACCTGTCGAAATCTGGCATAACCCCCGCTGCAGTCAGTCGCGCAACGCATTGGCCTTGATCCGCCACGTCGGCGTCGAGCCGCGGGTGGTGGAATACGTCGCGGCATCGTTGTCGAAAGCAAGAATTGCCGAGGTGATCGCCGCCGCGGGTTTGAGCGTGCGCGACGCGATCCGCGAAAAGGATGTGCTGTTCGTCGAGCTGGGCCTCGCGGAACCGGGCGTGTCCGATGAGACGCTGCTCGATGCGATGGTCGCGCATCCGATCCTGATCAATCGTCCGTTCGTGATCTCGCCGATGGGCACGCGCCTGTGCCGGCCGCCGGAGCGAGTGCTCGATCTGCTGCCGCCGTGCGACGTTGATTCTGCAGGGACGTTGATTCTGTAGGAGGGCCTTCAGGCCCGAGTTCTTGGCATCGGGCCTGAAGGCCCTCCTACAGAACGCTTATTTCTTCAGCTTCGCCACCAGCGCATTGAGCGCCATCTGCGTTTCCGGTTCCCACCACTGTTCGACGAAAGCCTCCAGGTGGATGACGTCCGGCGACAGCGCCTCCACCACGGCGCGGCGGGAAATGGCGCGGGTCTGCAGCATCGGTTGGTGCGGCAGCTTCAGCAGCGCTTCCAGCCAGGTCACAGCGCGCGGCACGACCTGATCGACATCGGCCAGTTCGTCCACCAGGCCGATCTCGAACGCGCGTTCGGCGGTCACCATCTCGCCGGCCACGACCAGACGTTCGGAGCGGTACTCGCCGACCACGCGGCGCAGCAGGCGCTGGATGCCCTCGGGCACCACCAGACCGACCTGGGTTTCGTTCAATCCGATCGCGAACGGCCGTTCGCCGTCGACGCTGCGCGCCATGACCCGGTAATCGCAGCACAGCGCCAGCACGCAGCCGCCGGCCGGGGCGTGGCCGGTCATCGCCGCGACCACTGGCACCCGCGATTCCGCGAGCAGGCGGGCCACGCCGAAGAAGGCCTGCCAGCATTCCAGCACCCCGCGGCGGTCGTCGCCGAGCGAGAGCAGATACGGCACATCCAGGCCGGCGGAGAAAATCTTCGGGCTGCCGGTGAGCACCACGCCCATCACCCCGTCGCTGTAGGCGTTTTCGAGCGAGGCGATCAGTGCGCGGCACAGGTCGGGGTCGAGGGCGTTCACCGGCGGGCGCGCCAGTTCGAGACAGCGGATCACGCCGAAATCCCGGGAACGAATCAGGGGCGTTTCAATGGGTGCGGTCATCGCGTGGAGGATTCCTTGGGGGGAGCGACTATCATATTCGCATGCACGCCATTGCCTACCGTCTCGCCGCCGCTCTCGTCTTCGCTTTCGTGCTGTCCGCGCCGGTCGCGGCGCAGACATGCCGCCCGCAGGTCCGCGAAGCTTGGGTGAGGATGCCCGCCGGGAACGTCCCGGCGAAAACGGTGCCGATGGCCGGCTTCGGCCGCATCGTGAACCGCTGCCCGACGCCGGCGACTATCGTTTCCGCGCGCAGCCCGTCGTTCGGCAGCGTCGAACTGCACGAGACCCGCGTCGTGGATGGGATCAGCAGGATGCGCCCGGTACCGCAGCTGCGGCTTGCGCCCGATGGCGCCGCGGTGCTCAAGCCCGGCGGCATGCACCTGATGCTGATGCGCCCGGGCGCGACGCTGAAGCCCGGCAGCAAGATCGTGGTCGAATTCGTACTCGCCGGCGGCGGCACGCTGCTGGGCGAGTTCGAGGTGCGTAAGCCGGAGCTTTGATGGCGCATTAAATGTTGCCATGTAGAGCGTGCTTCAGCGCGCTGCCCCGAATCCGCCAGCGACATCGTTCGACACAGGCAACACAAGACGCCGGGATCGTTGACTTGCCGGCGCGAAGCAATAAAGCAGCGCGCTGAAGCACGCTCTACGACGCGCCGCCGGGGATTCGTCGCGCCGAACTGTCCTTCAACCCATCTCCGCCGCCGCGCGCACCGCATCCGGCAGCGGCACCGGGCGGCCGGTGGCCATTTCGATCCAGACCAGCACCGAGTGACCGTCGGCGTACAGTCGATCGTCTTCGCCGACGATGCGATGGCCGAGGGTCAGGCTGCTGTTGCCGACACGCTCGGTCAGCAATTCGACGAAGACGCGGGCGGGATAGGGAATCGGCAGCCGGTAGTTCATCTGCACCGCGGCGAGCAGCGGGATGCGCCCGTTCGACAGCCAGTCGCTGCCCGCGCTTTCGAACCAGCGGATGCGCGTCTCTTCCACGTAGGTCATGAAGTTGGCGTTGTTGACGTGGTTGAACGCATCGAGATCGCGCCAGCGCAGGTCGATGGGCATGCGGAACAGCACCGCGGGCACGGGCTGGTTCGGTTCGGAGTTGCTTTCAGTCATGCCGGGGTCTTCCGGGGCTTGGTCTTGATGGCGGTTTTGGCCACGGGCTTGCCGACAGGTTTGGCGGCCGCCTTTTTGGCTGCGGCCTTGGTGGCCTTGTCCGACCTTGGCGGCAGCGCGCGCTCGGCCTTCGACGTCATCGATGCTTTCGAGGAGGTGGACTTGCGCGCGGCGAGCGATGGATCGAGCACGTGCGCGAGGAAACGTCCGGTGTGCGACTCCGCAACCGTGACCAGTTCTTCGGGCGTGCCTTCGGCGATGATGCCGCCGCCGCGATGGCCGCCCTCGGGTCCGAGATCGATCACCCAGTCGGCGGTCTTGATGACATCGAGGTTGTGTTCGATCACCACGATCGTATTGCCTTCGTCGCGCAGCTTGTGCAGCACCGCGAGCAGATGCTCGATGTCGTGGAAATGCAGGCCGGTGGTCGGTTCGTCGAGGATGTACAGCGTGCGTCCGGTGTCGCGGCGCGACAATTCTTTCGACAGCTTCACGCGCTGCGCCTCGCCGCCGGACAGCGTGGTCGCCGGTTGGCCGAGACGGATGTAGCTGAGGCCGACATCGATCAGCGTTTCGAGTTTGCGGGCGATGCTCGGCACGGGCTCGAACAGTTTCAGCGCGTCTTCGACGGTCATGTCCAGCACGTCGTGGATGCTGTAGCCCTTGTAGAGGATTTCCAGCGTCTCGCGGTTGTAGCGCTTGCCGTGGCAGACATCGCAGGGCACGTACACGTCGGGCAGGAAGTGCATCTCGACCTTGATCAGACCGTCGCCCTGGCAGGCCTCGCAGCGGCCGCCGCGGACATTGAAGCTGAAACGACCCGGCGAATAACCGCGCGCGCGCGATTCCGGCACCTGCGCGTACAGTTCGCGCAGCGGCGTGAACAGGCCGGTGTAGGTCGCCGGATTGCTGCGCGGCGTGCGCCCGATCGGCGACTGGTCGATGTCGACGACCTTGTCGAACAGATCCAGCCCTTTCACTTCCTTGTACGGCGCCGGCTTGTGCGATGCGCCGTTGATCTCGTTGGCGGCCAACGCATACAGCGTGTCGTTGATGAGCGTCGATTTACCCGAGCCGGACACGCCGGTCACCGCGGTGAACAGGCCCGCATGCAGGGTCAGATCGACGTTCTTCAGATTGTTGCCCGACGCGCCGCGCAGGGTGAGCTTCATCTTCGGATTGGGTTTGTGGCGATGCATCGGAATCTCGATGCGTCGCTTGCCGCTGAGATACTGGCCGGTGATCGAGCGCGGCGCCTTCAGCAGGTCGTCGAAGCTGCCTTGGGCGACGACTTCGCCGCCGTGGATGCCGGCGCCGGGGCCGATGTCGACCACGTGATCGGCGAGGCGGATCGCGTCTTCGTCGTGTTCCACCACGATGACGGTGTTGCCGAGATCGCGCAGGCGGGTAAGCGTGCCGAGCAGACGTTCGTTGTCGCGCTGATGCAGGCCGATGGACGGCTCGTCGAGCACGTACATCACGCCGACCAGGCCGGCGCCGATCTGCGACGCCAGGCGGATGCGCTGCGCTTCGCCGCCGGACAGCGTGTCGGCCTTGCGTTCGAGGGTGAGGTAATCGAGGCCGACATCGACCAGGAAGTTCAGGCGTTCGCGGATTTCCTTGACGATCTTGGTCGCGATCTCGCCGCGCCAGCCGCTGAGCGCGAGATTGCCGAAAAACTCCAGGGCTTCGTCGATCGGCAGCACCACGATCGACGGCAGCGCGCGATCGGCCACGAACACATTGCGCGCCGCGCGGTTCAGGCGCGCGCCGCCGCAGTCGGGGCAGGGGCGTTCGCTGATGTATTTCGCCAGTTCTTCGCGCACCGCCGCCGATTCGGTTTCGCGGTAGCGCCGCTCCAGGTTCGGGATGATGCCTTCGAACTTGTGCTTGCGCTGGCTGCGGCCGCCGGTGTCGGTGAGATAGGTGAACGCGATCACTTCGCCGCCGCTGCCGTGCAGCACGGCATTCTGGGTGGCCGGGTCCAACTCGTTCCAGTGCGTGTCCACGCTGAAACCGTAGTGCTTGGCCAGCGACTGTATCAACTGGAAGTAATAGACGTTGCGGCGATCCCAGCCGCGCACCGCGCCGGCGGCCATCGACAGTTCCGGATGCACGACCACCCGCACCGGATCGAAGAACTGGCTCACGCCCAAGCCGTCGCAGCTCGGGCAGGCGCCGACCGGCGAATTGAACGAGAACAGTCGCGGTTCCAGCTCCGGCAGCGAGTAGTCGCAGACCGGGCAGCTGTATTTCGAGGAGAACAGCAGCGGCGCGGCGTTGGCGTCGTCCAGCGACTGCACCAGCGCCATGCCGTCGCCGAGTTTCAGTGCGGTCTCGAACGATTCGGCGAGCCGCTGTTTGCTGTCCGCGCGCGGCTTGAAGCGGTCGATCACCGCTTCGATGGTGTGCTTCTGGCGCAGGGTCAGCGCCGGCACCGCGTCGATTTCGTGCAGCACGCCGTCCACGCGCACGCGCACGTAGCCCTGCGCGCGCAGCTGCTCGAACACCTGCGCGTGCTCGCCCTTGCGCTCGCGGATCACCGGTGCGAGCAGCATGTAGCGCTGTTCGGCGGTTTTCGGGTCCTGCTCCAGCGCCAGCACCTGATCGACCATCTGGCTGACGGTCTGCGCTTCCAGCGGGAAATGATGATCCGGGCAGCGCGGCGAACCGACGCGCGCGTACAGCAGGCGCAGGTAGTCGTAGATTTCGGTGATGGTGCCGACCGTGGAGCGCGGATTGTGCGAGGTCGATTTCTGTTCAATGGAAATCGCCGGGCTCAGACCTTCGATGTGGTCGACATCGGGCTTTTCCATCACGCTCAGGAACTGGCGCGCGTAGGCCGACAGCGATTCGACGTAGCGGCGCTGGCCTTCGGCATACAGCGTGTCG
>CBIHKW010000084.1:0-19133 GCA_966203835.1 uncultured Thermomonas sp. | reverse complement strand
CAAGTACCAGCAGCAGAAGGGCTTGGAAGACGACGGCAAGGCCGGCAACGACACTTTGACCGCGCTGGGTCTGAAGCAACCGCAGCAGCAGCCGGCCACGCGCAGCGTGGATCCCGTCCAGCAGCCCACGCAGCAGGAACCTGCACAACAGCAGCCGACGCAGCAGCAGCCGGTACAGCAGCAGCCTGCACAGCGGGAACCGACGCAGCCGCAGCCCACTCAGCCGCAACCGACGCAGCAACAGCCGACGCAGCCGCCGACCAGTTCGACGGATCAGACCGCGCCCGTGCAAGCGCAGCCGCAGCCGACGCAGCAGGACAAGCCGCTGATGTCGAACCCGAACCACCCGGACCATCGCCTTTACCAGCAGGCGCTGTCGAACCTGGAACAGTTGGGCCCGAACGGCGGCTTCAAATCGCGCGAGGAACTGGACAAGGCTGCCGCGGCGGTGGCGGCGGATGCGAAGGCATCGGGCCTGAGCCAGATCGACCACGTGACCCGGAGCAGGAACGGCGAGGGTCTGATCGCGATCCAGGGCAACGACCCGTGGTCGGATTCGGCGAAGCGGGCATATATCGATCACGGTCAGGCTGCGACGCAGACGGTGGAGCAGAGCACGAAGATGCTCGACGCCACCCGTCAGGCGCAGCAGGAAGCGCCCAGGCAGAACGACCCGGCCCAGGCGGAGCGCGCGCCTCAGAATCGCGTGGCATGAGCTTGCGTTAGAAGTTCATCGTCATGACGAACGGGCCGCCTCAGGGCGGCCCGTTTCGTTTTCGGCGCGATTCGCGCGATTCGCGCGGGGCGCGCCTCAGCGCAGCAGTTCGGCGATCATCCCCGCGTGCCGCTGCGCCTGCGCGTCGCGCCGCAGTCGACTGGCGGTGAAGATCGAACACATCTCCGTCACCGCGATGTCGAAGGTTTCGTTGACGATCACGTAGTCGAACTCGTGGTAGTGCGACATTTCCTCGTGCGCCGCGGCGAGGCGACGGGCGATGGTGTCGTCGCTGTCCTGGCCGCGCTTGCGCATGCGCTCTTCCAGCGCTTCGCGCGACGGCGGCAGAATGAAGATGCCCACCGCGTCCGGCACTTTCTCGCGCACCTGACGCGCGCCCTGCCAGTCGATTTCCAGCAGCACGTCGCGACCGGCCGCCAGCTGCGGTTCGACCGACTGCCGCGCGGTGCCCTTGAGATCGCCATGCACCAGCGCGTGCTCGAAGAAATCGCCGGCATCGATCATCCGCTGGAATTCGTCGGCGGCGATGAAGTGATAGTGCTGGGCGTGGCGTTCGCCCGGGCGCGGCGCGCGCGAGGTGAACGAGATCGACAGCGCGATATTCGGATCGCGCGCCAGACAGGCGTTGACGATGCTGGATTTGCCCGCGCCGGAGGGCGCCGCGACGATGAAGAGGGTTCCGCGCATTCGGACTCCGCGCCTGTCAGGAGGCGGCATTGTGCGCCAGTCGCAGCAGGTCCGCGACGGGCGAAAGCAGGATTTCCGGGAAGGATTCGACGACGCAGGCGCGCATCCGCACCGAAGGCGACGGGTCGGAAGCGGCCTCGGCGAGTGCTCCTTCGGAGAATGCGGCGTGCCGGGTTTCGGCGTCCGGCCACTGTGCGTAGCCGTACCACAGCCCGTCATCGCCGCGATGCAGGCGCGAGCCCAGCGAGCCGCGCGCCAGCAGCGCTTCGGTCGCGTCGCGCCATGCGTCCGCGAATTCGGTGTCGGGGCGGGGCGCGCGCCGCCAGCGATACAGCACCACCAAGCCCGGAGATTGCGCAGCGGTCATTCGATGTTCTGCGACTGCTCGCGGATCTGGTCGATCAGCACTTTCAGTTCCACCGCCAGCGCCGAGGTGCGGGCGTCCACCGATTTCGAGCCGAAGGTGTTGGCTTCGCGGTTGAATTCCTGCAGCAGGAAGTCCATGCGCCGGCCTACCGCTTCCTTCTGGACCAGTACGCGGCGAAGTTCGAGGATGTGGCTGTCGAGACGGTCCAGCTCTTCGTCCACGTCGAGTTTCTGCAGCGCCATCACCAGTTCCTGCTCGAAACGGCCGGGATCCAGCGGCTGCGGCAGATCGGCGAGGCGGTTGACGAGTTTCTGCTTCTGCCCGGCGCGGATCGCCGGCATCAGCGTGCGCGCATCGGCGGCGTGACGGGCGATGGCGTCCACGCGCTCGAGGATGTTCGCGGCGAGATTCGCGCCTTCGCGGGCGCGGGCTTCGATGAACTGGCCCAGCACTTCGTCCAGCAGCGACAGCGCTTCGGCGTGCAGCGCCGCAGGATCGACGGCATTGGATTGCAGCACGCCCGGGAACTGCAGCAGATCGACCAGTTCGACGCGCAGTGCGGGGAAGTGTTCCTGCAGATTGCGGCCCATCGCCGCCAGATGCGCCACGCGCGCGGGGTTCAGCTGAAGGGTTTCCTCGCTGTCGCCGCTGCGCAGGCGCAGGCTGAGGTCGAGCTTGCCGCGCGAAATCCGCGCCGAGATCCGCTCGCGCATCGCCGGCTCCACCGCGCGCAGGTCGTCGGGCAGGCGCACGCCGAGTTCGAGGAAACGGTGGTTCACGGCGCGCAGTTCGCAGCCGAGCGTGCCCCAGGGCGTGTTGCGTTCGCCGGCGGCGAAGGCGGTCATGCTGCGGATCATTGCGGTGGTCCTTTGTCTGTCGTCCTGGCCGGGTCTCCGGCAGGGGGCGCCATTGTCCGGCATCGGGGAGGCCTTGTGGGGGCCCATGCAGACCTTCGACCGGCGACGATATGCGAGCCGTGCCCACGGCCGGTGATAATGAAACCGTCGAAGTCGTTTGTGGCAGCCTCCAGGCCACTTTACGAAAGTTGATCTACCGATATCCGGGATGATTCCGGCGGATGTCTGGTCGCGACCGAACCGATTTCGAACAGGTGACAAGGGGGTGAGAGGGGGGCGGCGAAGGGGCGATGCTAAACTCGCCGGCCATTTCGCGCAGACAATCTCCTATGAGCATCGCCCGTCCCAGTGGCCGTACGCCCGAGCAACTGCGTCCGGTCAGCATCGAGCGCGGCTATACCCGCCATGCCGAAGGTTCGGTGCTGGTCTCCTTCGGCGACACCCGCGTGCTGTGCAACGCCAGCATCGAGAACCGCGTGCCGGCCTTCATGCGCGGCAAGGGCGAGGGCTGGGTCACTGCCGAATACGGCATGCTGCCGCGCGCCACCCATACCCGCAGCGACCGCGAGGCCGCGCGCGGCAAGCAGGGCGGGCGTACGTTGGAAATCCAGCGTCTGATCGGCCGCTCGCTGCGCGCCTGCGTCGATCGCGGCGCGCTGGGCGAACGCACCATCACCCTCGACTGCGACGTGCTGCAGGCCGATGGCGGCACCCGCACCGCCGCGATCACCGGCGCGTACGTCGCGCTGGTCGACGCGGTGCGTCTGCTGCAGTCGCGAAAGGAAATTACACGGAACCCGATCCACGGCGCGATCGCGGCTGTGTCGGTGGGCGTGTATCGCGGCGTGCCGGTGCTGGATCTGGATTACGCCGAAGCCAGCGACTGCGACACCGACATGAACGTGGTGATGAACGACGGCGGCGGTTTCATCGAAGTGCAGGGCACCGCAGAGGGTCATGCTTTCCGTCGCGGCGAACTGGACCTGCTGTTGAATCTCGCTGAGCAGGGCATCGCCGAACTGGTGGCCGCGCAGCGCGCGGCGCTGGCGGAATGATCGGCGGTTGAGCCGGAATTTCCTGCGATGAAACGTCATATCGCCTGTTTCGCGCTGGTGGTCGACGATTACGACCGGGCGATCGCGCATTACGTCGACGATCTCGGCTTCGAATTGCGCGAAGATTCGCCGCGCGGCGGCGGCAAACGCTGGGTGCTGGTCGCACCGCCCGGCGCGGAGACCGCAATCCTGCTGGCGCAGGCGTCGAACGATGCGCAGCGCGCCCGCATCGGCGACCAGACCGGCGGCCGCGTCGGTTTCTTCCTGTACACCGATGACTTCCGTCGCGACCACGCCAGGATGCTGGCGCGCGGCGTGCATTTCGTCGAAGCGCCGCGCGAAGAGGATTACGGCATCGTCGCGGTGTTCGAGGACCTGTACGGCAATCGCTGGGATCTGCTGGAATTGAAACGATGAAACTGGTGCTGGCCAGCAGCAATGCCGGGAAACTCGCGGAACTGCGCGACCTGCTCGGCGATGCCGGTGTCGATTTGCACGCGCAGACCGAATTCGGCGTCGAGGATGCCGAGGAGACCGGCCTCACCTTCGTCGAGAACGCGATTCTCAAGGCGCGTCATGCGTCGCGCGCCACCGGGTTGCCGGCGCTGGCCGACGATTCCGGTCTGTGCGTCGATGCCTTGAACGGCGCGCCGGGTCTGTACAGCGCGCGCTACGCCGGCGGTCACGGCGACAACGCCGCGAACATCGCCAAATTGCTGGACGCGCTGCGCGAGGTGCCGGACGGACGCCGCAGCGCGCGCTTCGTCAGCGTACTCGCGTTGTTGCGTCACGCCGACGACCCGCAGCCGTTGATTGCGGAAGGCGTGTGGGAAGGCCGCGTGCTGTTCGCGCCGCGCGGCAGCGGCGGTTTCGGCTACGACCCGGTGTTCTTCGCCCATGACCAGGGCATGGGCGCGGCCGAACTCGACGCCGCGCTGAAGAATCGCGTCAGCCATCGTGGCCTGGCGTTGGCGATGATGCGCGAAAAACTGCTCGCCGCCGTGCGCCCCGAATCGTGCTGAGTTTCCCGCCGCTGTCGCTGTACGTGCATCTGCCGTGGTGCGTGCGCAAGTGTCCGTACTGCGATTTCAACTCGCACGAAGGGCGCGGCCCGCTGCCGTTCGAGGCCTATGTCGATGCGTTGATCGCCGATCTCGATCACGATCTGCCGCTGGTCTGGGGCCGTACCGTGCAGACGGTGTTCTTCGGCGGCGGCACGCCCAGCCTGTTTCCGGCGCCCGCCGTTGACCGTTTCCTGCAGGCCGCCGCCGCGCGTCTGCGCTTCGCACCCGGCTGCGAGATCACGCTGGAAACCAATCCCGGTACCGCCGAGCACGGCCGTTTCGAGGATTACCGCAGTGCCGGCGTGAACCGGCTGTCGTTCGGCATCCAGAGTTTCGACGACGGCTGCCTGCAGCGGCTCGGCCGCATCCACGACAGCGGCCAGGCCGAGGCCGCAGTGAAGCTGGCGCAGGACGCCGGCTTCGACAATCTCAATCTCGATCTGATGTACGCACTGCCGGGACAGACCCTGGCGATGGCCGAGCACGATCTGGCGCGCGCCTTCGCGCTGCAGCCGGCCCACGTCAGTCATTACCAGCTGACGCTGGAACCCAACACCGTCTTCGCCGCCCGCCCGCCGCAGGGCATTCCCGACGAGGACGCGGCCTGGGACATCCAGGAGCACTGCCAGGCGCTGCTGGCCGACGCCGGCTATGCGCAGTACGAGATCAGCGCCTACGCCAAGCCCGGGCGGCAGTGCGCGCACAACCTCAACTACTGGCGCTTCGGCGACTATCTGGGCATCGGTGCCGGCGCGCACGGCAAGCTCACCCTTCCGGCGACCGATGCGGGCTCGGCCGACGCAAGCCGCAGCGAGGCGGAAGGCCGCGATCGCGTGCTGCGGCGCTGGAAGCTCAAGCACCCGGCGGCCTATCTGGCCCAGGCCGGCACGGCCGCCGCGATCGGCGCCGACACCGTGATCCCGCCCGCGCAGTTGCCGTTCGAATTCATGCTCAACGCGCTGCGGCTGCGCGAAGGCTTCGCGCTGGAACGTTTCGAGGCCCGGACCGGACTGTCGCGTACGGTGATCGATGCGCCGCTGGCCCGCGCCATCGCCGAAGGCTGGCTGATCGCCGACGATGGGCGCATCGAGCCGACGGAATCGGGCCTGCGCTTCGCCAACGACGTGATGTCGCTGTTCCTTGACGACGCGCTCGACGGCGGGCCGAACGACGCATCGGCCGTCGGATGACGCGCGCCGAAGCCACGGATCCCGGAGTGCCGCAGCGCAATATTTGGCTGGCGGTGGCCGGACATGTTAAGAAACGCGGTCACCGTCGCACTTCCACAGGCTGAAATGGCTGCGCCCACCGACCCTCAGGACACTGCCGCGCCCAGGACTCTGGCCTCCGCCGGGTTGCCGCGCCGCGTGCGCCGCACGCTGGAGCGCGCACTGTCGCTGTTCGGGGAAGATCTGGAGCGCAATCTCGTCTCGGCGATCACCGAGTTCGAGGAGGAACTCTTTCGACTGGCCGACCGTTCCGGCACCACCGGCGGCGCCACGATCGACTACATGCATACCCTGCGCGTGGTGCGTCTGAATCGCCACGACCTGGCGCCGCGCTTCATGCAATTGCTGGAAAGCGGCGTGGCGGGTCTGCGCAAGCCGATTCCGCTGGCGGCGCCGTCCCGCCAGGTCTCGATGCCCAGTTCGCCGCTGAATTTCCGCAATCTGAGCCTGGTCGACGAATCGGTGATGGACGAAGGCGCGGTGCTGTATGCCATCGCGTCGCGCCAGGAATCGCGCGCCAACCTGATCCTGCATCTGCTGGGCCAGCGTTTCGGCGTGCTGGCCGCCGCGCCCGCATTCGACAGCGAGCGCATGCCGCTCGGTCCGCAGGCGCTGTGCCGCGCGGTGCGTCACGCGACCGATGTCATGCAGCTGGATCACAGCGCGCGCCTGCTGTTCTACCGCATCTTCGACCGCAGGGTGATGGTGCAATGCCTGGGTCTGTTCGAGAAGCTGGACACCCTGCTCGCCCAGGAGGGCGTCCTGCCCGGCCTGACCTACGTACCGATGCGGACCCGCGCCGGAAGCGACAGCGACGACTTCGGCCCGGCCGATACGGATGCCCATGCGGCCGTCGACGCCGAGTCGCCCACGTCGGGCGCGGGCGCGCGGCGCCCCGGTGGATCGCAACCCGGAGCGCAGCACGCATCGCCTGCGGGGGCGTCGGGGCCGGCGGGCATGTCGGCCGCACCCGGGTCGGCAGGCGGCGGAATGTCGCATCCGCAAGGATCCGGCCACGGCGGCGCGTCCGCTGATCGGGGAGAGGCGTCCCGTGGTGAGGCGTCCCGCGGCGACGCGGCTCACGGCGATGCGCCTCATGGCAATGCACCGTCGTCGTCCGGCGCCGGTGCAGCGGAACCCTACGACGGCAACCGCCCGCACACCGTCTGGATGGGGCAGGCCGTGCCCAACCCCGCGGTCGATGAGCAGAAAGCCTTCCACGACCTGCAGCAACTGCTGTCGCAGCGTCGCAACCAGGCGGAACGGCTGAATCCGGTGCCGCCGGGACAGCGGGCGGAAGTCGCCATTCCGACCCGCGACCTGCTGCAGACGCTCGGCCGCATGGACGCCGACCCGACCTTGCCCGGAGCAGCCACACCCAGCATCGCCGACATCAAGCGCTCGCTGCTGGCGCAGGCAAGACAGCAGAGCGGCAAGCCGGTGGCGCTGGCGCCCAGCGACAGCGACACCTTCGATCTGGTCGGCCTGCTCTACAACCACCTGCAGCGCGAAATCCGCGACGATGCGCCCGCGGCGGCGTTGGTCAAACGCATGCAGCTCACCCTGCTGCGCGTCGCCCTGCAGGACCGCTCGTTCTTCGTGCGTCCCGATCACCCGGCCCGGAAGCTGCTGGGAACCGTCTCGGAAACCGCGGCGAAATGGCTGGCCGACGACGATATCGACCCGCAACTGCTGGCGCCGCTGCAGCAGGCGGTGACCCACGCGGTCAAGAACTACGACGGCAATCTCGAAGTCTTCGAGCAGAGCAACAAGCAGCTCCAGGCCCACATCGACACCCAGGTGCGCCGCGCCGAGACGCTGGAACGGCGCCATGTCGAAGCCGCGCGCGGCAAGGAAAAGCTTGAAGCGGCCAAGCTGCGCGCCGAGCAGGTGCTGGGCGAGGTCGTCGGCGAACAGCCGCTGCCCAAGTTCACCCGGGCGCTGTTGAATCAGGCCTGGGCCGACGTGCTCACGCTCACCTTCCTGCGCCACGGCGAGGGGTCGGAGGAGTGGAACCGGCAGATCGATTTCACCCGCCAGATCGCCGCCGCCTGCACGGATCGCGATCCGGACGTCGAACACCCGGAACTGAAGGCGCACGTGGAGTCGGCGCTGAAGCAGGTCGGGTATCACGAAGCCGAAGCCGAGGTCATCGCCAAACGTCTGTCCAGCAGCGTGCGCGACGACGAGGACGGCGAGTCCCGCACCGAACTGACGATGAAGCTCAAGGCGCGCGTGCGCCTGGGCGAAGACGCGCAGAAAGCGCGCAAGCCCGATCTGCCGTCGCGTTCCACGCACGAGCAGGAATGCTACGAACAGCTGCGCCTGCTGCCGTTCGGCACCTGGATCGAGTTCGTCACCAACCAGCAGGGCGACGTGGTGCGTCGGCGCATGTCGTGGTTCAGCCCGGTCACCGGCACCGCGCTGTTCGTCAACCAGCGCGGCCAGCGCGTCGGCGAACATTCGCTCGACAGCCTCGCGCGGATGATGGCCAAGGATCAGGTGCGCGTCGTCACGATGCAGCGCGCCGGTCTGGTCGACCGCGCCTGGCACGCTGCGATCAATGCCCTGCGCAGCCTCACCGGCACGAGTCGTCGCGACGATCACGACGAGGATCCGGCGGCCGATGGCAGTGATGTCGCAGTGCGCTCCGGCCCTGCGGCGCCTCACGACGACAGCACACCTGCGCCGGAAGGCACCTACGTGCGCTCGGTGCCCGCCTCCGGCTCGGACACGTCTTCAAGCGGAGATTCCCGATGAGTTCGAAAGAGCACCGTCGCTCGCCTCGACGGAAAGTCGACGAGACCGTGCTGGTCAGCGACGTGATGACCGAGGAAGTCGCCGGTCGCATCGGCAATCTGTCCGAGGGCGGCATGCTGCTGATGGCCAGCGTGCCGTTGACCGAAGACGCGCTGTATCAATTCCGCTTCCGCCTGCCGGGCGAAGCCGGCGATGTCGAAGTCGGCGCGCATCTGCTCTGGTTCGACCGCGCCAGTTCGCCGGGCCAGTCGTGGGCCGGTTTCCGCTTCATCTCGCTCTCTGACGCGCACCGCGACCGTCTCCACAACTGGGTCGATGCGCCGGGCGCGAATTACGACTGAGCCCTGGTCGGCGCCCGAGCCTTGGATGACGCCGACGCCGGCCTGAACCGCAGCCGCGCATCACCTCGCCGTCGCCTGCTGATTCGATCAGAATTCGCCATCATCCGGATGGCCGCCGTCGGAACGCCCGACGCGCAACCTGCATGTATTCCACGTATTCCACGTATTCCACGTATTCCACGTATTCCACGTATTCCACGTATTCCACGTATTTTCCGAGCGAATCGCCATGTCCGCAGATCTTTCCCGTCTCTACGCCGACCATCTCGCCACCCAGCGCGCGCGCACCGATATCGCGCTCGAACGCGGCGGCTTCGAGCATCTGGTCGTGCCCAGCGGCACGTCGCATTATCAGGTGTTCGATGACCGCGATTATCCGTACGCGGTCAACCCGCACTTCAAGGCATGGCTGCCGCTCACCCATATCCCCGGCAGTTGGCTGGTCTACACCCCGGGCGAGCGCCCGAAAGTCATTTATCTGCAGCCGCACGATTACTGGCACGTCGTCCCGCAGGCGCCGAACGGCGACTGGGTGGAACACTTCGACATCCACATCATCCGCAAGCCAGACGACGCCAAACAATATCTGCCGAAGAACGCCGCGCGCTGCGCGATTCTCGGCGAAGCGCAGAGCGCGCTGGGCGCATACGGCGCGTTCGCGCCGAACAACCCGCAGCCGGCGCTGGATTATCTGCATTATCACCGCGGCTATAAAACGCCGTACGAGATCGAAATGATGCGCGAAGCCACCCGCGTCGGCGTGCGCGGCCACCGCGCTGCCGAGCGAGCATTCCGCGCCGGCGCCAGCGAATTCGGCATCCATCTTGCCTATTGCCAGGCCGCGCGCCAGGACGCCAACGATCTGCCGTACAACAACATCATCGCCCTCAACGAACACGGCGCGATCCTGCACTACACCGACCGCGACCGCATGCCGCCGATGAAGAGCCTGAGTTTCCTCATCGACGCCGGCGGCAGCCATCGCGGCTACGCCAGCGACATCACCCGCACCTACGCCAGCGATGCCGGCAGCGAATTCCAGGCGATGATCGATGCCGTCGACGTCGCGCAGCTGAAGATGTGCGCACAGGTCCGCGCCGGCACCGACTACGCACGCATCCACCTCGACGCGCACCTCGCGCTCGCTAACATCCTCCGTGATTTCAAGCTCATCAGCGTCTCCCCGGAAGTCGCGGTGGAAACCGGCGTCAGCAGCGCCTTCTTCCCGCACGGCATCGGCCACGGCATCGGCCTGCAGGTCCACGACGTCGCCGGCTTCGCCGCCTCCGACACCGGCGGCACCATCGCCAAACCCGAAGGCCACCCGTTCCTGCGCCTCACCCGCGAACTCGGTCCCGGCATGGTCGTCACCATCGAACCGGGCATCTACTTCATCGACATGCTGCTCGACGAACTTAAAGACAAAGGGCTTGGCCCGAGCGTGAATTGGGATCGCGTCGCGACATTCAAACCTTATGGCGGGATTCGCATCGAGGACGATGTGGTGTGTACGGATGGCGACCCGATCAATCTCACGCGCGAAGGCTTCGAGAACGGCTGATGTTCATAGGGTGCGCCTAGGCGCACCGGCTTTTCGGAACGGCGCCTATGGGCGCTGTTTTGTTTGATTTTGACGACTTCGTTGACAGCTTGGTTGAGGTGGATCAGTCTATTTATGCCCTTTATCCAAGGTCTCATGGAAGTAATCAGGATATGAAGAACGCTCACGCGTTATCTGCTTCGCTATTAATTTTCACTTTTGCTGCGGCCAGTATGGCCTCTCCGCAAAAGTTCGCTGACAGTCGCCTCACCTATTCCGGATTGGGTTCCTTGCGAATCGGCATGACCCTCCGTGATGCCGAGCGAGCCGGGTTCAAGATCGTAGTGGATGAGCAATTCTCGGAGATCAGCGTGTGCGGATTGGCGCGCGTTTCTGGCTACGACAACGTTCAACTTCTATTTGAAGAGAATCGTATTGCGAGAATAGAAATATATGACCGTAAATTCTCGACCTTCAGCGGCGCAAAAGTTGGCGACACTGAAAATGACATCCGCCAGATCTATGGTGCGAGGGTGAAAGTCGAGCCGCATAAATACGACCCGAATGGTCACTACATGGTCGTCTCTTCAAGCGACAAGAAATACGCGCTTGTTTTCGAGACGGATGGGAAAACCGTCACCGATCTGCGTGCCGGGCGAATTCCTGCCGTGCATTACGTGGAACACTGCTTGTGAACCCGTAAGGCAGGCTTGGTAACCCGTAAGGCAGGCTTGGTAGGGCGGGCTCAAGCCCGCCGTGAGCGAAGCGGCGAGTCGCGACTTGCGTCGCTCCCACAAGAGCTCATGCATTGCGGTTGTCCGTCCGATCTGGCGTGACGCGCAAAAAGCACCCCCTCCCGGCCTCCCCCTGCGCGATGCGCAAGGGGAGGGGAAACTCGTAACTCGGGCTCCGTAGGGCGGGCTCAAGCCCGCCGAAAACGAAGCGCCGAGTCGCGACTTCCGTCGCTCCTACAATGCGAAGGGGCTGGATGCCCACCTGCGCGGGCATGACGGCATCGAACGCACCGCCGCCGTATCATCTTCAACCACGCATTGGAGAACCCATCATGCAACTCGGCAATTTCTCCGTCAGTCTCGCCGTCAAGGACATCGCTGCATCGCGCGCGTTCTACGAGAAGCTGGGCTTCACCGTGTGGGGCGGCGATCAGGCGCAGAATTGGTTGATCCTGAAGAACGGCAGCACCGTCATCGGTCTGTTCCAGGGCATGTTCGAGCGCAACATCCTGACCTTCAATCCGGGCTGGGATGGCGATGCGAACACGCTCCCCGCGTTCACCGATATCCGTGATCTGCAGCGTGAACTCAAAGCCAAAGGCGTGCAGCCGATCACTGAAGCCGACGAAACCACGTCCGGGCCGGCGAGCTTCGTGGTGGAGGATCCGGACGGCAATCAGATTCTGATCGATCAGCATGTTTGACTCGTCCGGTCGGCCTTGATTCGTAAGGCGGATTGCGTAGGGCGGGCTCAAGCCCGCCGTGAGCGAAGCGGCGAGTCGCGACTTGCGTCGCTCCCACAAGAGCTCATGCATTGCGGTTGTCCGTCCGATCTGGCGTGACGCGCAAAAAGCACCCCCTCCCGGCCTCCCCCTGCGCGATGCGCAAGGGGAGGAGAAGAGCGTCGCGACTTGCGTCGCTCCCACAAAGCGAAAAGGCGCTGGATGTCTTGCATCAGTCCCCTTTGGAAAGGGGGCGGGCAATCGCGGAGCGATTGACGGGGGATTTTCTTTTCGGCCGATGAGCGGCGCGATCAGACACGTCGCGATCGGACGCATCGCATTGGCGGGCCTGGGTCCGCCCTACGCGCGATGTCTTTGCCCGCGGCTTTTTTCGCGCGCTTCGCGATGCGCGGTTTCGGCGAGCACCTTGAACTGGCGTTCGCGTTTGAGCCACAGCTCGTTGTTGATGTCTTCTTCGGCATCGGTCTGCGGGATCTGGCCGAAGGCGATGCGCATCGGGGCGGCCTGCTGCGACAGGGCGTTCTGCATCGCGCCGAAGTAGAGGGCGTTGTTGCCGTAGCGCTGGTTGATCTTGTCGAGCACCGCGCTCATCTCGCGGCTGCGATGGCGTTCGGGCATCAGTTCGCCGCTGACGCTGCCGCGCGCTTCCAGTTGCACCAGGGTCACCGCCACCGACAGCGGCGGGTAGCGCTTCGGGTTCCAGCGGCCGTTGGCGAGCGCGCGTTCCAGGGCTTCGAGTTCGCGGCCCAGCAGTTTGAGGAAGGTCGGGGTGTCGTCGATCGGTGCGAACGACAGGTCGCGCTCGAAACGTTTGTCCTTGCCGACGAAACGAATGCGGATCGCGAGGCCGCCGGCGAGGAATTTCTCTTTGCGCAGGCGCATCGCTGCCTTCGCCAGCAGTTTGAACAGCACCGAACGCGCGCCGTCGTAGTTGCGCAATTCCGGACCGAGCACATGCGAATGGCCGACGGAGCCACGCTGGCTTTCGCGACGCGGCAGATGGAAGCCGCGCAGCTGCAGCCAGTAGCGTTCGCCTTCGATGCTGCCCCAGGCGGCGCGCAGGTGTTCGCGACTGGCGGCGCACAATTGCTCGGTAGTGTGGATGCCGGCGCGCTGCAGGCGACGCTCCATCGATGGGCCGATGCCGCAGAAATCGCGCAGTTCCAGACGATGCAGCGCGTGCGGCAGGTCGGTCATTTCCAGCACCGTCAACCCGTCGAGCTTCTGCATGTCGGAGGCGGTCTTGGCGAGGAATTCGTTCGGTGCGATGCCGATGGAGCAGCGGATCGCATCGAAGCCACGGTCGAGCAGGGTGCGCTTGATGTTGCGGGCGATGGCCTCGGCGTTCCCGCGCTCGCGCTCGCGGCCGATCAGCCAGCACGGCACTTCGTCGATCGACGGGGCTTTCTCGTGATGGATGCAATCCTCGATCGCTTCCATCAGTTGGTGATGCACTTCGACGTAACGCGCCGGCCGGGCTTCGATCAGCATGATGTCGGGGCAACTTTCGCGCGCTTCGCGCACCGGCGTGCCGGTCTTCACGCCGAAGACCTTGGCTTCGGGGCTGGCGGCGATGCAGCAGGTGGTGTCGGCCATCACCGGCACCACGCCGATCGGGCGGCCACGCAGGCGCGGGTCGTCCTGCTGCTCCACCGAGGCAAAGTAGGAATTGAAGTCGACGAAGAGGCAGCGGAGGGTCATGGGCGGATCGCAGTAGGTCTGCGGCACGTCCGCCCCAACGGGTCGTGCGGGAAATACAGGGAAGAACAGGAGTGATGGTGCGAACCCGGTCGCCGGAGCCGGGTGGTCAGTATCGCACCGCGATCGCCCGTAGAGCGGGCTTCAGCCCGCTGCTCATCTTCGGAAAAGTGGCAGCGGGCTGAAGCCCGCTCTACGGGTGACGAATCAACGGGTTACAGCACCTTCGGCGGCTCGCCGCCGACGATCACCACGTCCGCCGGACGGCGCGCGAACAGGCCGACGCTGACCACGCCCGGGACCTGGTTCAGATCGCGCTCCATGCCCACCGGGTCGACGATGGCCAAACCGTGGATGTCGAGGATCCAGTTGCCGTTGTCGGTGACGATGCCGTCGCGCCATACCGGCTGGCCGCCGGTCAGGCGCAGGATCTCGCGCGCGACCAGACTGCGCGCCATCGGCACGACTTCCACCGGCAGCGGGAAGCGGCCGAGGATGCCGACCTGCTTGCTGGGGTCGACGATGCAGACGAAGGTCTTGCTGGCTTCGGCGATGATCTTCTCGCGGGTGAGCGCCGCGCCGCCGCCCTTGATCAGACGCTTGTTGCCGTCGCATTCGTCGGCGCCGTCCACGTACAGGGCCAACGGGCCGGTGTTGTTGAGTTCCAGCACGTCGATGCCGTGCTTGCGCAGTTGCTCACTGCTCTGTTCGGAACTGGAGACGGCGCCCTGGATGCGGTGCCGCATGCCGGCCAGACCGTCGATGAAATAGGCGACGGTGGAGCCGGTGCCGACGCCGACGATCATGCCGTCCTCGACGTATTCGAGGGCTTTGAGTGCGGCCAGTTTTTTAGCTTCGGACATGGGGGATGGTTACTCGAGGGAGAGAATGATTTTCCACTGCGCGGCGGTGACCGGCAGCACGGAGAGTCGGTTTCCCTTCCGGATGAGCGCGAACTCCTCGCCGAGCTTGTCGGCCTGCGCACGCATGTCGTCGAGCGTGATCGCGCGCTTGAGCGTGCGCACGTAGCGCACGTCGACCAGATCCCAGCGCGGTTCTTCGCGTCTGGATTTCTCGTCGTGATACTTCGACTTGGGGTCGAACTGGGTCGGGTCCGGATACGCGGTGGCGGCGACTTCCGCCAGACCGTAGACGCCGGGCACTTCGGCATTGGAGTGGTAGAACAGCACGCCGTCGCCGAGCTGCATGCTGCGCATGAAATTGCGCGCCTGGTAGTTGCGCACCCCGGTCCAGGGTTCGACGCCGACGCGGGCGAGGTCGTCGATGGAGAAATCCTCGGGCTCGGATTTCATCAGCCAATAATGTTTGCGTGCGGTCATGGTGCTGAGGGCGGCAGGGGGAAGGTGTCGGATTCGGTGCAGACGGCATCCAGCGGCACGTCCCAGGGTTCGATGGGCAGGGCGTCGACGCGCTGGACCGCGAAACCGGCGCCGACCAGCCACGGCGGCGGCGCGGGGCGGTCGAGGCGGAAGGCGAGGCTGCGATCGTACCAGCCGCCGCCCATGCCCAGCCGCTGGCCTTGGGCGTCGAAGCCCACCAGCGGCAGCACGATCATGGCCATCGCCTCGGCCGGCAGGGTTTCGACTTCGGCCGGCTCGGGGATGCCGAAGCGGTTGGCGACCAGCGCCTCGCCCGGGCGCCAGGGCGCGAACCGCAGCAGGTCGTCGTCGCCCAGCACCGGCAGGCAGTAGCGGACGTCGGCCGGCAGCCGCATCTGCCAGACGTGCAGGGCGATCTCGCCGTCCATGGCCCAGTAGCCGGCGACGTGGCCGGCGGACGGGGCGAACGGCAGCGCCAACAGGTGTGCGGACAGGGCTTCGGCAGCGGCGATGCGGGTCGCGGGCGGCAGTTGCCGGCGGCGGTCGCGCAGCGTGCGGCGCAGGGCGGCGCGGTCGTCGGTCATGTCGTCTCGCGGTGTGTGGGGTAATGAAAGGCCCGCAACGAAAAGCCGGCAACGAAAAGCCCGCACGCGGCGGGCTTTCGTGCGCCTTCACGGCGTGGATGTCGCGATGCGGCATCCGGAAAAAGGCATCCTCCGCCATTGACGATGCGTGCTAAACGACCTTGAACCCGGGGTTCAAGTGGGGATGCTCTGGTTCCATCGGGCTTCCCGCTGCGAGGCGGACATGCACTCCCGGATTCCGTCACATCCCCGTGGTCGTATTTAAGGGCCAAGGTGTATGTTTGGCACGCGGTCGTTCAGGGCAGAGGACGCAAATGCAGTATAGGCGCGCGCTGCGGAAGCGCAAGCGCCGTGGAATCGGAATCGAATGGATGCCGCGAAAATTTTCGGCGCAAAAACCCGTGTTTAAAGGATTTTGGTGCGATTCAGTCGGCGGGGGAAAGCGTGTCGATCCGGTGATTCAGTTCGACCAGCGTGCGTGCGATCTCGCGGTCGCGCAGCACGTTTTCGTTACGGAGTTGTTCGAGTTCGTGCGCGAGATTCAGTGCGGCGAGCACCGTGACGCGATCGATCGCGGCCATGCGGTTGTTGC
Organism: uncultured Thermomonas sp.; assembly: GCA_966203835.1. Taxonomy (GTDB): domain Bacteria; phylum Pseudomonadota; class Gammaproteobacteria; order Xanthomonadales; family Xanthomonadaceae; genus Lysobacter_I. The sequence goes on along the minus strand of CBIHKW010000084.1, from coordinate 2,806 downwards.
CGCGCACTTCGCGCATCTTGGTTTCGAGCAGGCGCGCGGCCGAGAGCAGGCTGTCGCGCTCGTCGGGATCGACGCCGACGGTGTATTCGCGATCGAGAATCCGGATGTTGACCGCTTCGCTCATGGACGACCGCTCACGTGTGCTGTTCCAGCGACTTCAGGCGCGCGATCATCGCCTCGACCCGCGAACGCGCCTGTTCATTTTTGGCGAGCAACTGCGAACGGTCGTTCGCCAACTGCTCCTGCTGCTGGCGCAGGCTGCGGTTCTCTTCGCTCAGCCGCTGCACGCGCTGGGCGAGCGTCTCCACGCGGTCGGCGAGGGCGCGTAATTGGGAGATCACTTCGGAAGTGTCCATGGTCGGCACGATAGGCAGGCGGTCGCCGGGGGTCAAGCGTGATCGGTCGGGGCGTGCAGCGGCATGGCGGACGCCGCGCCGCTGGCCCTGGCCGGCACCCAGTCGCGGATGAACTGCAGGCAGGCGTCCGGGTCGACCGGACGCGACAGCCAGTGGCCCTGGATCTCGTCGCAGCGGAAGTGATCGAGGAAACGCAGTTGGGTCTCGGTCTCCACGCCCTCGGCGACCACGGTCAGGCCCAGCGAGTGGGCCATGGTGATGACCGTGGTGGTGATGGCGGTGTCGTCGGGGTCGCGGTTCAGGTCGGTGATGAAGGTCTTGTCGATCTTCAAGGTGGTGATCGGCAGGCGCTTGAGGTACGCCAACGATGAATAGCCGGTGCCGAAGTCGTCGATCGCCAGCGACACGCCCATTTCGCGCAGCGCCTGCAGCTTGGCCGAGGTTTGCTCGGCGTTGGCCATCAGCACGCTTTCGGTCAGCTCCAGCTCCAGCGCATGCGGCGGTACCCCTGTCTCGACCAGCACGCGGCGCACGATCTCAGAGAAATCGCCGCGCAGCAGTTGCAGCACCGAAACGTTCACCGCCATGGTCAGCTCGGTCATGCCGGCCTGGTGCCAGCGGTGCAGGGTGCGGCAGGCCTCGCGCAGCACCCATTCGCCGATTTCCAGGATCAGCCCGCTTTCCTCGGCCAGCGGGATGAACTGGATCGGCGGGATTTCGCCGTATTCCGCGCTGGTCCAGCGCAGCAGCGCCTCCACGCCGGTGATGCGGCGGGTGGCCAGCGACAGCCGCGGCTGGAACACCAGCCGCAGTTCGCCGCGGTCCAGCACCTTGCGCAGCGCGCTGGACAACTGCGCGCGGCGGCGGTTGGCGATTTCCATGCTGTCGTCGTAACGCACGAAGGTGCGGCGGCCGGCGGCCTTGGCCTGGTACATGGCGGTGTCGGCCTGTTTCAACAGCTCGGTCGGCACCTGGCCATGGTCCGGGTAGAGGCTGATGCCGATCGATGGCGAAATCACCACTTCCTGACGGTCGTCCAGTACCAGCGGCGCTTCGAAGGAGGTGATGATTTCGCGCGCGATCTTGTCGGCGTCGCCCGGCTGGTCGAGGTTTTCCAGCACCACGGTGAATTCGTCGCCGCCCAGTCGCGCCACGGTCTGGTGTTCGCCCACGGTGTCCTGCAGGCGCATGGCCGCGGCGCGCAGGATGCGGTCGCCGGCGGTGTGGCCGAGCGAGTCGTTGATGTCCTTGAAGCGGTCCAGATCGAGGAAGAGCACGGCGATCCGGTGGTTCTGCCGGCGCGCACGCACGATCGCCCGCGACAGCCGTTCCGACAGCATCGCCCGGTTCGGCAGGTTGGTCAGGGTGTCGAAGTTGGCGAGGTAGCGCAGTTCCTGCTCGGCGCGCTTCTGCAGGGTGATGTCGGAGATCACCGCGATGTAGACGCGATGCTCGCCGTAGATGCCTTCGGTGGCGTTGGATTCGATCGAGCACAGGAATTCCTGGCCGTTCTTGCGCCGCTGCCAGATTTCTCCGGCCCAATGGCCTTCGGTCGTCAGTTTCTGGCGGAGGCGGCTGTAGAAGGGGGCATCGTGCTGCGGGCTGTCGAGCAGGCTGGCGCCGTGGCCGATGACTTCGCGCTCGGTGTAGCCGGTGGTGCGGGTGAAGGCGGGGTTGATCGAGATGAAGTTGAAGTCGCGATCCAGCACCGCGACCGCTTCGTTCATGCTGCGCAGGACGGCGATGGCGATGCGGCGTTCGCGTTCGGCCTGGCGCACCTGGGTGATGTCGCGCGCGGTGCCGGCGATGCGGCGGACCCTGCCGTCGGCGCCGTTCTCCACCGCGCGGCCGCGGGCGCGCACCCACAGCCACTCGCCGCGGGGGTCGAGGATGCGGTGTTCGGAGATGAAGAGTTCGGATTCGCCGCGCAGGTGGTCGCGGAGCTTCGCCTGCACCTGCGGCAGGTCGTCCGGATGGATGCGATGGTCGGTGTCGGTGGTGGACAGCACCTGGATGTCCGGACGGTTGCTGCGCGAGTCCGCCCAGATCCGGCGCATGTGCCCGGTCTGCAGGTCGTAGTCCCAGTACTGCTCGGACGAGGCCCACAGCGCCAGCTTCAGGCGCTCTTCGCGCTCGCGCAGTTCCAGGGTGTGCCGCTTGTCGATGCGACCACGGCGGGTCCAGATCACGAGCAACACGAGGGCAAGCACGCCGACCAGGGCCAGCGAGGCGACGAGCTGCAGTTCCGCGACATCGGACACGAGGGCGGCCCCCTGGTAGCCCTGACGATGGGCGCAGTGTACGGGCTCGCGCGGCCAATGCCGAGTCGGCCGTCGCGGCGGTGCCGTTGTACACTGCCGGCCCTGTCGAAATGATCTCGATCACCGCCCGATGATGTCCGAACAGCCCAGTCCGGTTTTGCCCGATCTCGACGAGATCGAGGACGCGGT
>CBIHKW010000083.1:0-19314 GCA_966203835.1 uncultured Thermomonas sp. | reverse complement strand
TTCCACACCGGCAAGCGCGTGCAGCGCGCCGTGGCGCAGCCCGGCGACGAGATCGGCTTCGACACCCTGCGCTTCCAACTGCTGGAGCTGGGGCAGGAAGGTGCGGCCACGACTGCGGCTTCGACGGTTCGCGGCGGCGCGCCGCGCTGGGTGTGGCTGGTCGCCGCGCTTGTGGTCGTGGCTGCCGTGGTGTTCGCGCTGCTGTAAACGCAACACGGGCGGTGTCCGCCTCTCGGCTTTGCGAGAGGTTCCAGGGACAGGGGCGACCTGACGCTTACAGCCCCGCGGGCGGCGGCCCGAGCTTCAACGACAGATCGATCGCGCGGACATGCTTGGTCAGTCCGCCGATGGAAATGCAGTCGACGCCATCCTCCGCAATGCCGCGCAGCGTGGTCATGTCCACACCGCCCGAGACTTCCAGCGGAATGCGGCCGTCGAACGGCGCCGATTTCGCGATCCGCACCGCCTCGCGTCGCGTCGGGGCGTCGAAGTCGTCGATCAGGATCCGCGTGCAGCCTTCGCGCAGCGCTTCTTCCAACTGCGCCAGCGTTTCCACTTCGACGATCAGCGGCAGCGCCGGATGCATTGCGCGCGCCGCGTGGATCGCGCCCGCGAGCGAACCGGCGGCGCGGATGTGGTTTTCCTTCAGCATCACCGTGTCGTACAGGCCGATGCGGTGGTTGCTGCCGCCGCCCACCAGCACCGCGTATTTCTGCGCCAGACGCAGCCCGGGAATGGTCTTGCGGGTGTCGAGGATCTTCGCGCCGGTGCCGCGCACGGCATCGACATAGCTTGCTGTCACCGTGGCGGTGCCGCTGAGCGTCTGCAGGAAATTCAGCGACGCGCGCTCGGCGCTGACCAGCGCACGACTGCGCCCGGCGAGGGTGGCGATGACCGTGCCCTTGGCGATGCGGTCGCCCTCGGCGATCCGCCAGTCGATGCGCACATCGGGGTCGAGCGTGCGATGGCAGGCGTCGAACCACGGTCGTCCGCAGATCACTGCGTCTTCCTTGCATAACAGATAGGCGATGTCGGGGCCGTCGGGCAGCAGCGCGGCGGTCACGTCGCCGCTGCCGATGTCTTCGGCCAGGGCCGCGGCCACGTTCGCCGCGATCGCCTCGGCCGGCGGCGGCATCACCGCCATGGTCACAGGCCTTCCACCGCCGTCGCCGCGATCGCTTCCTCGATCAGCAGCACCGGAATGCCGTCGTCCACGCGGTAGAGGGTTTTGCGGTCGCGGGTGATCAGCGCCTCGCGCACCGGTTCGGTCTGCGGCGTGTCGTCGGCGCGCTGCACGCCGCCGGCGGCGATGGCGCGGTTCAGCGCTTCCAGGCCGGGTTTGTCGAGCAGCGCCAGCGGTTGGCGCGTAGCGGGGCAGACGAGGAGATCGAGCAACTTGCGGTCCATTCGATGAAGCCGGCGGTGAAGAGCCGCTAGAATACCGTTTTGCAGCAGGCGTGACGCCGCAGGGTGGGCCATGGCAGACGCGAAAAAAAACAACGACAACCGGCCGCTGGTCGGCGTGGTGATGGGCTCGCGCTCGGACTGGGAGACGATGCAGCACGCCGTCGCCAGGCTCGAGGCGCTGGGGGTGCCGCACGAGGTCCGCGTGGTCTCCGCGCATCGCACGCCGGACGTGCTGTTCGACTACGCGGCCACCGCGCAGTCGCGCGGCCTGCGCGCGATCATCGCCGGCGCCGGCGGCGCGGCGCATCTGCCGGGCATGCTCGCCGCGAAGACTGCGGTGCCGGTGCTTGGCGTACCGGTGCAGAGCAAGGCGCTGAACGGCATGGATTCGCTGCTGTCGATCGTGCAGATGCCCGCGGGCATTCCGGTGGCCACCTTCGCCATCGGCAACGCTGGCGCTGCCAACGCCGGCCTGTTCGCCGCGGCGATGCTTGCCGTCGACCATCCGCAGATCGGCGCCGCGCTGGATGCATTCCGTGCGAAGCAGACCCAGGACGTCGTCGATCACGACGATCCACGTTCATGAGCCGGCGCACATGACCATGCCGCGCATCACCGCGACACTCGAAGCAGGCTGCGCATGACCACCGTCGGCATTCTCGGCGGCGGCCAATTGGCGCGCATGCTCGCACTTTCGGGCGCGCCGCTCGGCCTGCGCTTCCGCGTACTCGATACCGTCGCCGACGCCTGCGCCGGTCAGTTCGCGCCGCTGATCGTCGGCGACTACCGCGACGGGGCCGCATTGGCCGAATTCGCGTCGCAGGTCGATGTCGCCACTTTCGATTTCGAGAACGTGCCGGCCGAATCCGCGCAGTGGTTGAGCGAGCGCGTGCCGGTGTTTCCGAACCCGCGTGCGCTGTCGATCGCGCAGGATCGCCTCGCCGAAAAGACGCTGTTCCGCGAACTCGGTATTCCGGTGCCGGCGTTCGCCGACGTGCCGGATCGCGTCGCGCTCGATGCCGCCATCGCCTCGATCGGGACGCCCTGCATTCTGAAGACCCGCCGCCTCGGTTACGACGGCAAGGGCCAGTTCCGGATCAAATCGCCGGCCGATGTCGATGCCGCATGGGATGCGCTCGGCGCGCAGGCCGCGACCGTCGGTCTGATCCTCGAAGCCTTTGTGCCGTTCGAACGCGAACTCAGCGTGGTCGCGGTACGCGGCCGCGACGGCGAATTCCGCACCTGGCCGCTGACCGAGAACTGGCATGTCGACGGCGTGCTGTCCGCCAGCCTCGCGCCGGCCTCCGTGGACGATGCGCTGGCGCAGTCCGCGGTCGCGCACGCGCGCGCGTTGGCCGAATCGCTGGATTACGTCGGCGTGTTCGCACTGGAACTGTTCTGCCGCGACGGCGTGCTGCTGGCAAACGAACTCGCGCCGCGCGTCCACAACTCCGGGCACTGGACCATCGAAGGCAGCGAAACCTCGCAGTTCCAGAACCATCTGCGCGCCGTCCTCGGCCTGCCGCTGGGCGACACCCGCATGCTCGGCCACGCCTGCATGCTCAACTGGATCGGCGCGATGCCCGATGCCGCCGCCGTGCTGCGCGAACCCGGCGGCCACTGGCACGACTACGGCAAGGAATCGCGCGCCGGACGCAAGGTCGGCCATGCGACATTGCGTGCGGATTCGGTCGATGAACTTGCGGATGCGTTGCAGCGCGTCGGCGTCGCGCTGGGGCGTGAGGCGCAGGTAGAGCCGGTGATGGTGGCGTTGCGCTGATGTGGCCGCCGAGGCCCACGCCCGGATTGAAACCGGTCGTGACTCCGCCCGACCTGAAGAGCCCTTTGCGCAGATATGTGTTTGCCACCTACGACGATGTATTCCGCATCGATTGCAATGGTTTCGTATTCGTCCGAGGCGATGGCCGAGACTGAAGAGTCGATTGTTCGATCTCGTGAAAACGGCCTGGTTTCCCAGGCCGTTCTGTTTCATGCGATGACGCGCCTCAGCGGCAGCGTCCGTAGCGGTCCGGCGATGCGCTCGGACCACCTTTGCGGCCCGGCGGATTTTCCCAGTTCGTGCCGCGACCGCCCGCACGTCCCGGCGGATTGTTGTCGTTGTCGTGCCAGCAGCGCTTCGCCTGGTTCCAGAAGCCGTAGCGCGGATGCCAGTAGCCGTAGCTCGCGTTGAAGTAGTAACCGCCATCGACGATGGTGAATTTGTGGCGCGTATTGCGGTGACGGTAGTAGCGATAGTCCGGCGAGGCGCCGGGGCCGCCGCGCCAGCCGGGCGGATTTTCCCAGTTCGTCCCCGGGCCGCCGGTGCGACCGGGCGGGTTGTGGTCCCGATCATGAGGGCGAGCGTCGGCGGTGCTGGCGAAGGCGAGCGCGAGGGTCATGGCGAACGCGGGCAGCATGGATCTGTAGGTTGTCATCGGTGGCTCCATTGCGTGGAAGTCCACCGGGTAATGCGCGGGGAGGCGATGTCGTTGACCGCATGGGCGGAAGCGTTCATCGCGCGGCCGGGTTGATGACGCCCGCATGAAGTCGGGCATATGCCGGGCACGAAAAAGGCCGGGTTTCCCCGGCCTCTTCGCGTCTGTCATCCCGAGCCGAAGGCGAGGGACCTGTTTCATTGCCCTTCGATCACTTCAAAACAAGCAGCAGCAGATCCTTCGCTGCGCTCAGGATGACAACGACGACGATCACTTCATGTTGGAAGCGACGAAGTCCCAGTTGACGAGGTTCCAGAACGCTTCCAGATATTTCGGCCGCAGGTTGCGGTAGTCGATGTAGTAAGCGTGTTCCCACACGTCGCAGGTCAGCAGCGCAGTGTCGTCGCCGGTCAGCGGGGTGGCGGCATTGGAGGTGCTCACCAGCGCGAGCGAGCCATCCGGACGCTGCACGAGCCAGCCCCAGCCCGAACCGAAGGTGGTGACCGACGTTTTTGTGAACTCTTCCTTGAACTTGTCGAAGCTGCCGAACGCGGCGTTGATGGCTTCGGCCAGCTTGCCGGTGGGTTCGCCGCCGCCGTTGGGCTTCAGGCAGTTCCAGTAGAACGTGTGGTTCCACACCTGCGCGGCGTTGTTGAACATGCCGCCCTGCGACTTGCGGATGATGTCTTCCAGCGACAGATCGGCGAACTCGGTGCCCGCGATCATGTTGTTGAGGTTGGTGACGTAGGTCTGGTGGTGCTTGGAATAATGGAAATCGATGGTTTCCGCCGAAATGTGCGGTTCCAGAGCGGTGCGGTCGTAGGGCAGGGCTGGCAGCTCGATGGCCATGGGCGGGCTCCTTGAGGGCAAGTGCGTGGGGCAGGGGTGGGGCGGGCGCCGGGACAGGCCCGGCCGCGCGCGAAGGATTACAATGCGCGATTCTAACCTCGCCAATTCTAACCCCACCCAGGCCGCCGCAGCCCCCGCGCCGCCGGCCGCATCCCGCAGGAGAGTCCCATGCCGGTGTTGGAGCGTATCCAGTCCGAGATCGAAACCCATCCGATCGTGTTGTTCATGAAAGGTACCCCGCAATTCCCGATGTGCGGATTTTCCAGCCGCACCTCGCAGGCGCTGAAGGCCGCGGGCGCGAACAACTATCACACCGTCAACGTGCTGGAAGATCCCGAAGTCCGCGCCAATCTGCCGCGTTTCTCGAATTGGCCGACGTTCCCGCAGTTGTTCATCAACGGCGAACTGATCGGCGGCTGCGACATCACCCTCGAACTGTTCGAATCGGGCGAACTCGCCCGGATGATCGCCGAGGCGCAGAAGGCCTGATGTCGGCAAGCTCGACTTCGGCAAGCTCTACTCCGGCAAGTTCGGCATCTGAAAGCGCGCCGTCGGCGACGCCCGTCGCAGGCGCGCTCGAAGGCCGCGTCGTGCTGGTGGCCGGCGCGCATGGCTCGCTGGGCCACGCATCGGCGCTCGCGTGCGCCCAGGCCGGTGCGACCGTGGTGTTGCTGGGGCGGAAAGTACCCAAGCTCAATCGTGTGTACGACGCCATCGTGCGTGCGGGCGGCGAAGCCCTGCTGTATCCGCTCGACCTCGAAGGCGCGACGCCCGACGACTACGCCGAGATGGCCGAACGCATCGGCTCGGGTCTTGGCCGCCTCGACGGCCTGTTGCACTGCGCCGCCGATTTTCCCGGGCTGACGCCGCTGGACAACACCGACCCGGCCGCGTTCGCGCGCGCACTGCACGTGAACGTCACCGCGCGCTGGTGGCTGACCCAGGCTTGTCTGCCGCTGTTGCGCAAGGCGGAAGACAGTGCGGTGGTGTTCGCCATCGACGAGGCCGCGGGTCGCGGTCTGCCGTACTGGGGCGGCTATGGCGTCGCCCAGTCCGCGTTGAACACCTTGCTGCAGACACTGCATGCGGAACTCGCGAATTCGAGCGTGCGCGTCTGCGGTCTCGCGCCCGGGCCGATGCGCACCCCGCTGCGCGCGAAAGTATTCGTCGAGGAAGACGCGACCGTCGCCCGCGACGCCGCTGCCGTTGCGCCGGCCTGCGTGCATTTGTTATCGGCGGCCGGCATCGAGCAGCGCGGGCAACTCTGGTCGCCGCACGGATGAGCATCGCCTCGGCCGCGCTGCTGCTGTTCCTGATCCTCGATCCGCTGGGCAACGTCCCGGTGTTCCTCAGCCTGCTGCGCGGCTTGCCGCCCAAACGGCAGCGGATCGTGCTCGCCCGCGAACTGCTGATCGCGCTGGTCGTGCTGATGCTGTTCCTGTGGGCCGGCAAGTACGCGCTGGAGTTGATGCACCTGCGCGAGGAGTCGGTGTCGATCGCCGGCGGCATCGTGCTGTTCCTGATCGGTATCCGGATGATTTTCCCGCCTCCGGAAGGCCTGATGGGCGAAATTCCCGACGGCGAGCCCTTCATCGTGCCGATGGCCATTCCGCTGGTGGCCGGCCCCTCGGGCATGGCGGCGGTGATCCTGATGGGCAGCAACGACCCCACGCGCCTGGGCGACTGGAGTCTGGCGCTGATGATCGCCTGGGCGGCGACCGCCGCGATCCTGTTCTCCGCGATCCATCTCTACAAGTGGCTCGGCCAGCGCGTGTTGACCGCCGTCGAGCGCCTCATGGGCATGCTGCTGGTCGCGATTTCGGTGCAGATGCTGATGGACGGTATTACCGCCTATCTGAGGATCCAGGGCCCCTGAAGGTTCTGTGATCGGGGCACCCGTTCGCACCCGTAGGGTGATGAAGTGCTTGCAGCATGACATTCATGTGATTTGTCACGAGTGTTCAGCAATAATTTCAATGACTTAGGCCTCGTCGAACCGTCATTCAACTGTCATCTTCAGGCTCTATCGTGTTAACCTATGGTTAACCCGAGCGTGCCGATTCGGCAGGTGCAGGGACCAAAACTCAGGTTGATCAATCGCGGCGCCGATGCGTCCGCGATTTTTTCACGTACGAAACACCGTATCGTTCCCCATCGAGGCCCAAGCAATGAATCACAGCAACCGTCTCCGACTTTCGAAACTGTCGATTGGACTGATCGTCGCCCTCGCGGCGGCCCCGGCATTCGCCCAGAGCACCGCGTCTGGAATCAATGGCCGCGTCACCGGCTCCGATGGCGCGCCGGTCGGCGGTGCTCAAGTGACGATCCTGCACACCGAGTCCGGATCGACCAGCAATGAGACGACGGATGCGGCCGGCCGTTATGTCGCGAAGGGTCTTCGTCCGGGTGGTCCGTACACGATCACCATCACCAAGGATGGCGTGAGCAAGACTGTCGAGAACGTGTACCTCGAACTTTCCGAGACTGCAGACGTCAACGCCCGACTCGACGGCGGCGCGGGCGAAGCCGATTCCCTGGAGACCATCAAAGTGGTCGCGCAGGCCGATTCCGGCATCTCGCAGGTCTTCAGCACCACCAATATGGGTTCGGGCACGAACATCTCGCGCGAGATGATCGAATCGCAGCCGACCATCGACCGCTCGATCGCCGATGCGGTCAAGCTCGATCCGCGCATCGTGAAGATCGACCGCGAAACCCAGGGCATCAGCGTCAGCGGTCAGAATCCCCGCTACAACAACATCAAGATCGACGGCGTTCCCACCAACGACAACTTCGGCCTGAACGATTCGGGCTTGCCCGCGCTCAACCAGCCGATCTCCTCCGACTGGATCCAGCAGTACAACGTCGGTGTTTCGGGCTATGACGTGTCGCAGTCCGACTTCGTGGGCGCCAACATCAATGCGGTGACCAAATCCGGCACCAACCAGTTCCAGGCCACGGTCTACGGCGTCTATCGCAACAACGACATGATCCGCAAGTCGCCGAACGGCAACAAGTTCATCGGTCTGAGCGACGATCAGACGTATGGCGCGTATGTCGGCGGCCCGATCCTCAAGGATCGCGTGTTCTTCTTCGCGGGCTACGAGGAATTCAAGCGCAGCGACACCCTGCCGCCGCGCGGCATCGTCGGTTCCAGCGCCTCCAATATCCTGCCGGTCACCCAGACCCAGATCGATGCCTTGGGCACGGCGTATACCCGTCTGTTCCCGACCGGCGAGCCGATCGGCGGCGCGCCGACGCCGTTCGACAACACCGACAAGAAGTATTTCCTCAAGGTCGATGCCAATTTCAACGATTCGCACCGTGCCGCTTTCCGCTACAACAAGACCGAAGGCAGTGTGGCTCGCTACAGCCGCACCACCACGCAGTTGCAGCTGTCCAGCAACGTGTACTCCGACAACATCTCGTTCGAGAGCTATGCGTTGAATTTCTACGACGATTGGACCGAGAACCTGTCCTCGGAATTCCATATTTCGAAGGCGAACTACGATTCGGTTCCGACCTCCAGCTCGTTCCTGCCGCAGATCACGATCCGCAATATTCCCACGGCCGGCAACAGCGTCGTGCTGTTCGGCACCGAGCGTTCGCGCCAGGCCAATCAGCTGAACGTCGAGACCCTGACCTCCGCCCTGGATTTCAACTGGTATCGCGGCGACCACGAGTTCAAGTTCGGTCTGGATTACGAGAAGAACGACGTCTACAACCTGTTCCTGCAGGATGTCTACGGCAACTACACCATCGATTACGTGAACTTCGTCAATCCGGCGTTCACCGCGGCGAATCTGCCGCGCGCTTTCTACAACTTCCAGCGTCCGTGCGTGTCTCCGACGCCCACCGCATCCTGCCCGCAGTCCGGCGCTCCGCTGAGCAATGTTGCCGCGGAATTCGACGTTTCCACCCTCGGCTTCCTGGCCCAGGACACGTGGGCGCCGAATGAGAATTGGACCTTGACCTATGGTTTCCGACTCGATCAAAGCGGTGTCGGCGGCACGATCAAGGAAAATACGCGCTTCCGTTCGGATTACGGCATCGACAACCGCAACACCACCGACGGCAACGTGACCTTCCAGCCGCGCTTCGGCTTCAATTACACCTTCGACAGCGAGCTGCGCCGTCAGCTGCGCGGTGGCATCGGCCGCTTCCTGGGTTCCGCCCCGGGCGTGTGGGTGTCCAACAGCTTCTCCAACCCGGGCGTTGGCGTCGACTCGTTCTCCGTGACCGGCGGCACAGGCGTGGTCGTGGATGCCGGCAATCCGCTGGTTCCCTCCACGGGCGGCGTCGCTTCGCGCCAGGTCAACGCGCTGTCGAACGACTTCACGCAGCCGACCGTGCTCAAGGCCAATCTGGCGTTCGAGACCGAACTGGGCATCTGGGACATGGTCGGCGGCGCCGAATTGCTGCTGACCCAGGTCGAAGAGGGCGTGCATTTCGTGAACGTCGCGCTGGGCAATCCGACCGGTTCGCTGCCTGATGGCCGCGAGAGCTACTTCCTCAATGCGGCGCAGGCCGGCTTCACCTCGACCGGCGGCTTCGCCTCCGGCAATCGCGGCTCCGCCAACTGCATCCGCGTGAACCCGACGGCCGCGTTCAACAGCACTACCAATCCCTGCGCCTATACCAACGCCATCGTTCTGAAGAACACCAGCAAGGGCAGCGCCACCAACCTCACGTTGTTCCTCGAGAAACCCTGGAAGAACGACTGGACCGCGCGGGTGTCGTACACCCATGGTTCGGTCGAGGAAGTCAGCCCGGCCACCAGCAGCGTCGCGTTCTCGAACTGGAGCGGCCGCTTCGTCTACAACCCCAACGAAGAAGTCACCGGTCGCGGCAACTACGAGATCCGGGACCGCTTCGCCGCCAACGTCAGCTACCGCTGGCATTGGTTCGACAACGCGCCGACCACGGCTTCGTTGTACTACGAAGGCCGTTCGGGTCGTCCGTTCAGCTATTCGTTCGCGAACGACGCCAACGGCGACGGCCAGTCGAACGACCTGTTCTACATTCCCACGGGGCCGTCGGACGTGCGCTACTCCTCCGCGTCGACCGCCAATGACATCGGTGCGTTCTGGAATTACGTGTACGGTAATTCCTATCTCAACGCGAACCGCGGCACGGTCGCGAAGCGCAATGACGACCGCTCGCCCTTCATCAATCAGTTCGATCTGCGGATCAGCCAGAAGCTTCCGTTCTTCGGCAAGCGTCAGAGCGAGATCTATGTCGATATCCAGAACATCGGCAACATGATCAACAAGAAGTGGGGCCAGATCGAAGAAGCCGGCTTCCCGTCGCGCGTGCAGTTGGCGCGTTTCGCGGGCGTCAATGGCGGCCAGTACGTGTACGACGTTTCGAGTTTCTACAACGAAACGACCAACTCGGCGACGCCGCCGGCGCTGGAACTGCGCGATGTCGTGGGCGAGTCGCGCTGGTCGGTCCAGGTCGGGTTCAAGCTCAACTTCTGATCCCGCAACCTCCGCTTCTCGAATGATGCAAAGACGGCCGGGGAAACCCGGCCGTCGTCGTTTCCGGTGTCGCCGCCGTCGCTCCTGTGCTGTCAATCCCCAGTTTCCTGCGATAAAGTCGGCCCAACACACAACGACGAATACAAGAGTGCAATGAACGATTCCACCCAATCCATTCTTCCCACCATCGACGCGCACATCTATCCGCGCGGCGGTCTCGATGTGTTGTCCCGCGATGAGGTCGCGCGACTGCGCGATGCGTCGATCGGCGGCATGCACGAATTGCTGCGCCGCTGCGCGCTGGCGGTGTTGACCAGCGGCAGTGCGTCCGACGACCCGCGCGCGGCGCGCGAGCTGTATCCCGATTTCGACATCCAGGTGCTGCAGCAGGATCGCGGCGTGCGCATCGATCTGGCCAATGCGCCGGCGATGGCCTTCGTCGACGGCGAGATCATCCGCGGCGTCGCCGAGCTGTTGTTCGCGGTGGTCCGCGATCTGGCCTACACCGCGATCGAACTCAGCGAAGGTCGCGGCAGTCGCGATCTGTCGACGTCCGAAGGCATCACCGATGCGGTGTTCGGGCTGCTGCGCAATGCGCGCATCCTGCATCCGACCAATCCGAATCTGGTGGTGTGCTGGGGCGGTCACTCGATCAATCGCGACGAGTATCTGTACACCAAGCAGGTCGGCTACGAGCTGGGTCTGCGCGGGCTCGACATCTGCACCGGCTGCGGCCCGGGCGCGATGAAGGGGCCGATGAAGGGCGCGACGATCGCGCACGCCAAGCAGCGTCATCGCCGCATGCGCTATATCGGCATCACCGAGCCGGGCATCATCGCCGCCGAGTCGCCGAATCCGATCGTGAATCACCTGGTGATCATGCCGGACATCGAAAAGCGCCTCGAAGCCTTCGTGCGCATGGGTCACGGCATCATCGTGTTCCCGGGCGGCGTCGGCACGGCGGAGGAAATCCTCTATCTGCTCGGCATCCTGCTGCGCGAGGAGAACGCGGGACTGCCGTTCCCGCTGATCCTCACCGGTCCGGCCGCGTCGGCGCCGTATTTCGAGCAGATCGACAAGTTCCTGCGTCTGACGCTGGGCGAAGCCGCGACCTCGCGCTACGAGATCATCGTCAACGATCCCGCGCAAGTCTCCAAACGCATGGCCGCGGGCATCCGCAAGGTGCGTGAGCACCGCATCGCCGAGAAGGATTCGTTCTTCTTCAACTGGTCGCTTGAAATTCCGCTGACGTTCCAGCAGCCGTTCGTGCCGACCCACGAGGCGATGGCCGCGCTGGATCTGCATCACGGGCGCAAGCCGCACGAGCTCGCCGCCGATCTGCGTCGCGCGTTCTCCGGCATCGTCGCCGGCAACGTGAAGGAAGACGGCCTGCGCCGGATCGAGGAATTCGGTCCGTTCAAGATCCATGGCGATCCGGACATGATGCAGTCGCTCGATGCGCTGCTGCGCGCGTTCGTCGAACAGCGCCGGATGAAGATTTCCGGCGCTTACCGACCGTGTTACGAAGTGATCGCGTAATCGCTTGTTGACGTAACCCGCGTGCCGGCGAAGCTCAATCCTTCGCCGGCAGCTTCACGGTCACGATGAACCGACCGTCCTCGGTTTTCGCTTCGACGCTGCCGCGACCTTCGGTGTAAGCCTCGATCTGCGCCAGCGAGGACGGCAGGCCGACGTTGTGGCCGGTCGCGGGGCGCGTGGGCTCCGACGGCATCGGGTTTGCGATGACGATGACGATGCCGTGTGCGTCGCTGTCGATGCGGATATCGATTTCGCCGCCGCCGGCGATGCGTTCGATGCCGTGCTTGATCGCGTTCTCGACCAGCGGCTGCAGCGACAGCGATGGAACGAAGGCTTCCGGCATCGGATCGGGCCGGGTCCAGCGCACGCGCAAGCGTTCGCGGAAGCGCAGGGATTCGATTTCCAGATAACGTTCGATCAGGGCGATCTCCTCACCCAGCGGAATCTCGCGGGGGCCGCCGAGCGCGGCGCGGAACAGATCGGCCAGATCGAGCAACAGATGTTCGGCTTCGTCGGGACGATGGTGGACCAGCGCCGCGCCCGTGTTCAGCGTGTTGAACAGGAAGTGCGGCCGCACCCGGGCCTGCAGCGCAGCCAGTTCGGCCTGTTTCGCGCGCACTGCGAGTTGGCGCAGGCGCCAGTGGTTCTGGAACGCGGCCAAGGCCAGCCATCCGACGATCATCGCGATGCCGGTGACGCGCAGCAGGGCGTCCAGACGGGCCGCCTCGGAGATGCGCCAGAGGTCGCCCAGCAGCAGATCGCTGACCACCAGCACCGACCAACTGCTGAGCAACAGCAGTGCGAGCGCGAGATAGGCGATGAGTTGCGGTTTGACGTCTTTGAGACGTTTGCGCAGCAGGTAAAGGCCACCGAGCGTCAGCAAGGCCACCCACTGCACCATCAGCGAGACCAACCCGAACCGGATCCAGCGACCCAGCGGCGCGTCGCCGGCCAGGGTCAGCACGGCCGCCAGACCTTCGGCGGCGAGCACCACCCAGATCACCACGCGCCCCTGCCACAGGCTGTCGAGTGGGCTGACGGTCGGGGCGGGCGCGCTTGGGCGCGGGTCGGGCGAGGACTTGGACATCGGGCCATGATGCCCGGGTCGCGTGCGGACGGGCAGGGGGACCGTTCATACTTCCGTGCAGCCCGCCCATCGGGCATCGTTTGGCCCTGCCGCAAGCGGCGGCCTATGCTCACCGACATTGATGATGGAGGCGAAATGCGAGTCCTGTGCCGACATACCACCCTTTCCACCGGCCCGCGGACACGGGTGCCACGGATGCGTTCCCGTGGCCTGTCCCGCCATCTGTCGCGTGGTTTCACGCTGGTCGAGCTGGCCATCACCGTGACTGTGCTTGCCGTGCTGCTCGGGCTTTCGGCGCCGCTGTTCACCGCCATGGTCAACGGTAACCGCCTGACCGGCAACGCCAACGAGCTGGTGGCTGCGGTGCTGATCGCGCGTTCCGAAGCGATCCGCGGCAATGTGCGCACCTCGCTCTGTCAGAGCACCGACGGAGCCACCTGCAGCAACGCTTCGCCCTGGCAGGGCTGGATCGTGTTCACGGACGCAGATGGCGACAACCTTGTCGATGCCGGCGAAATCGTGCGCGCGGGCATCATCGAGGCGCCCGTGCAGGTGCTCACCAGCCCCAACGTGACCAACGCGAACGCCCGCATCACCTTCCGCGCCGACGGTCTTGCCTATGCCGGCAACAACCTGTTGGAGGGCAACCTCCGCGTCTGCCTGCCGGTCACCAATCCCGCCCTCAACGTGCGCGACGTCAACATCGCCATTGGCGGTCGCGTCGCGGTGCGGGCTCCGATCAATGCCGCTGGCGCGTGCAACGCCCCGGGGAACCTCTGATGTCCGCGCATTCCAAACCATTCCAGTCGCGCGTCGCCGGTATGCGCCGTGCCCCGCGTTCGCGCGCTGCGGTGCGCGGCGTGGGCCTGATCGAAGTATTGGTCGCCGTTCTCGTGCTGGCCATCGGCCTGCTCGGTGTCGCCGCGATGCAGGCCACTGCGCTGCGCAACAGCCAGAGTTCGCTGGAACGCAGCCAGGGCGTCATGCACGTCTACACCATTCTCGATGCGATGCGCGCCAATCCCAATGCCGCACGCAGCGGCGGCTACAACATCGGTATGACCTGTGCGGCGCCTGCCGCCTCCTCGCTCATCACCAGCGACCAACGCCAGTGGATCACCGTTCTGCAGCAGAACCTCGGCGTCACCGCGTGTGGCCAGGTGAACTGCGCGGCCGGGCTCTGCACGATCACCGTGCGTTGGGACGACTCCCGCGGCAGCGCCGGCAGCGCGGCGCAGACCCTCAGCACGACGACACGCATATGACCCCCATGACACTTTCCGCGAGGCGTTATTCCCACCGTGGTCGTCCGGCCCAGCGCGATGCCGTTGGCGGCCTCACCCTGGTCGAACTGATGATCGCGTTGATGCTGGGCCTGCTGGTGGTCGGCAGCGCCAGCGCCATCTTCATCTCCAACCGGCAGACCTATCGCGCCACCGAAGGTTTGGGCCGGGTGCAGGAAAACGGCCGCATGGCCTTCGAACTGCTGTCCCGCGATCTGCGTGAAGCCGGCAGCAACCCCTGCGGCAACCCGGATAGTCAGGCGCCGCTGAAGATGGTCAATGTGCTGACCAATCCCACGGCCCAGTGGTGGACCAACTGGAACAACGGCATCTCCGGTTATGAAGCCACGATTCCCATCGGCAGCCCCGCGAACCGCGTTGCGGGCACCGATGCGATCGACCTGATGGGCGGCGACAACTCCAGCACTGCGGTGGTTGCGAGCCACAGCCCGACGGGTGTCGCCATCACCTTGAATACGGCGGCGCACGGATTCACCGCTTCCGACCTGGCGATGATCTGCGACTGGACCCAGGCCACGCTGTTCCAGGTGACGGGCGTGGCCGGCAGTGTCCTCCAGCACAACAACAGCGGCACACCGGGCAATTGCTCCAAAGGGCTGGGATATGCCCCAACCGCCGTGTGCAGCGTGAACGGTCTCACCAAGCAGTACGGCCCTAACATCGACGACCCCATCGCGAGCGCGATGGTCGTTCGCATGCAGCCGATGCGCTGGTACGTGGGCACCACCGGGACCGGAGGGCGTTCGTTGTTCCGCAGCACGATCGTGAACACCGGCGGCGTTCTGACCGTGCGCAACCAGGAAATCGCCGAGGGCGTCAACGACATGGAGCTGCAGTACCTGTTGAGAGGCGCTGCAGGCTATGTCGATGCCACTGCGGTCCCCGCCAATCGCTGGAACGATGTCGCTGCGGTGCGCGTGACCCTCGACATGCTCAGCGCCGACGGTGCAGGCGTTGGCGGCGCACAGCTCGCGCGGCGCATCGCCCATACCGTCACTCTCCGGAATCGAATGAAATGAACCGCTACGCACGCCATCCCGTCACGTCGCTGCGCCGGCAGCGCGGTGCCACTCTGGTCGTGGTGCTCATTCTCCTGCTGCTGATGACCTTGTTGGGTCTCGCCAGTCTGCGCAGTACCGTGCTCGAAGAGAGGATGACCTCGAACCTGCTCGATCGCAGTCTGAGCTTCCAGGTGGCCGAGGCTGGGCTGCGCGAAGCGGAAGCCATGCTCACCCCGTTCCCGGCACCCGCGGCATTCCCGGCGTCGGGTTGCGTCAACGGCCTGTGTTCACGTCCGGTGCCCACGGACCGCGAGCGTTGGGCTCCCGACTCCGGTTTCAACGCATGGCGTACAGCATCGGTGTCCGATCCCAATACCGATCCGCCGCGATACATCATCGAAGAAATGGGCGAAGGCCCGAACTGGCTCGACTGCGAGAAACTTGGAGACGCCATGCAACCTTTGTGCGTCACACCGCGAGCTCGCGTCACCGTACTCAGTCAGCAGAACGGACGTGCGTCCGTGACGCTGCAAACCATCTACGCTGGCAGATAAGCCGAGGCAGCCGTGAACAATAATCCCCGCACCACACCCTCCCGCAGCGCGCGCAAATCGCGCCTGGCGCCTTTCCTGATCTGCCTGGCCACCGTGCTCGGCCTGCCCGTGCATGCCGCGGTCACGCTGCCCGACGTTCCGATGCAGACCAACAACGGCGTGCCGCCGAACATCTGGTTCATCCTCGACGATTCGGGCTCGATGGCGTGGGATTTCATGCCCGGCGCTTTCGATTCGGGCGGTGTGCCGGCGACCACGCCCGTCGCGATCCAGTTGCAGGCTTATCCCCGCAACACCGTCTATTACAACCCGACCGTGACCTATCGTCCGTGGCAGCAGGCCGATGGCACTTACATGGCCGATGCGACTTACGGCGCGGCCTTCAGCGACAACAACTTCGCGACCACACCGGTCAACCTCGTCGGTGCGGTCCGCACGTTCTATGTTCCGCTCGCCACCATCACCAATTTCGCCGATGCCCGGCAGTACACCCGCTACCGCTTCCTGACCGACGGCACGGCGCAGTCCTGCCTCTGGAACACGGGCACCAAATCGTTCAGCACGTGCGTCAACAACGTCGCATCATTCACCTGGACCGGCCCCATCGTCCGCACCCTGGCCCAGGAAAAACAGAACTTCGCCAACTGGTACTCGTACCACCGCACCCGCATGAAGGTAGCGAAGGCCGGCGCCAGCTACGCATTCAACGACACCAGCGTCTTCAACACCGAGAGCGATTATCGCGTCGGCTTCACCACCATCTGGCAGCGCAACGAGTTCCGCATCCCGGTCGGCAACAACGGCGGTCTGTTCCGCGGCAACAATGCCGGCGAAAACCGCCGGGTCTGGTTCGAGCGTCTCTTCGGAGCCGCCGCCAGCAATGGCACGCCGCTGATTGCGGCGCTGACCCGCGCCGGCCAGTATTTCGAGGAAACCGGTACGACGGGCCCGTGGGGACCGCAGGCCAACGGCTCGCAGTACGAATGCCGGCAGAACTTCTCGATCCTGACGACCGATGGTTTCTGGAACAGCGGTGTTGGTACCCAGGGCAACAGCGACAACAGTAACGGCGTGGCCATCACTCGCCCGAATGCCGCTCCATACCAGTACGTCGCGTCCGATCCGTTCCGCGATGCCTGGAGCAATACCCTGGCCGACGTCGCGATGGAGTACTGGAAACGCGATCTGCGCACCGAAACGCAGATGGTCAATTCCGTGCCTTCTTCCGCCGCGAATCCGGCGTTCTGGCAGCACATGGTGACCTTCGGTATTTCGATCGGCCTCAGTGGCACCTTGAACGTCGCCGACACCAATAATCTGGTCCGCACCGGTCAGGCCGTCGCATGGCCGAACCCGACCGACGCCGAAGACAACGACCGCATCGACGATCTGTTCCACGCTTCGGTGAACGGGCACGGTTCCTTCGTCTCCGCCAGCAATCCGGCCGAATTCGCCAGCGGTCTGGGCAACGCGCTGCGTGCGATCGGCGAACGCCGCGGCACGGGCTCCAATGCCTCCGTGACCAGTAGTTCGGTCGGCAGCGATACCAGACTCTTCCTGGCCAAGTACTTTTCGTCCAAGTGGTACGGCGAATTGCAGGGGTTTGCGATCACCGCCTCCGGCGTCAACACCAACGCGCCGGTGTGGACGGCGACGATTCCGGCCTACACTGCGCGCACGATCCGGACCCATAACGGTACGGCGGGTGCGGTATTCCCGACGGCGGCGCAGACTACTGCGCTGACCACGGATGTCGCGAACTACATCCGCGGCGACCGCAGCAAGGAACTGCCCGCCGCTGGTGGTCTGTTCCGCACCCGCACTTCGCTGCTGGGCAGCATCGTCAACAGCTCACCGACCTATGTGAAGACCTCGGCCACTGTCGAAACGATCTACGTTGGTGCGAACGACGGCATGCTGCACGCCTTCGACGCTGCGAATGGTGTCGAGCGTTTCGCTTATGTGCCGCGCGGCATCGACATGCTCGATCTCAAGGAATACAGCAATCCCTCCTACGGCCACCGATTCTTCGTCGATGGCGCCGTCACCGTGTCCACCAAGCGTACGCTCGCCAACCGCACCGTGCTGGTCGGCGCGCTTGGGCGCGGCGGAAGAGGGCTGTTCGCCCTCGACGTGACCGATCCCACCAGTTTCACCAACAGCAAAGTGCTGTGGGACAAGGACAGCACCTTCGATACCGACATGGGCCAGATTCTGGGCAGGCCGATCATCGCCAGACTCAACGATGGCAGCAGTGCGGTGCTGGTTCCCAACGGCCTGAACAGCACCAGTGAGCGTGCGGTGCTGTTCGTACTGGATCTGCAGACTGGCGCGAAGATCGCCGAGATCGATACCGGCGTCGGTTCGCCCACCGCCAGCAACGGCCTGTCCTCGCCTACCGGCTGGGACGAGGACGGTAACGGTACGACCGATATGGTGTATGCCGGCGACTTCCGCGGCAATCTCTGGAAATTCGATCTCTCCAGCACCAGCGTATCGTCGTGGGGCGTCGCCAACGGCCGCGCGCTGTTCACTCCGACCACGGCGGGCACCCAGCCGGTGACCGGCGGCGTGACCATCGCTACCGATCCGCAGACCGGCAAACGTTGGGTGTTCTTCGGCACCGGCCGTCTGCTGACCACCACCGACTTGACCGATATCACCCGCCAGGCCTGGCACGGCGTGATCGACGACCCGGCGGCGACGGCGTCGGTCACTCGCGCCAGCATGACCTCGCGCAACATCGCGACCTATGATTCAACGACCAAGAGCCGTGCGTTCGAAGCCAACGCTCCGCTTCCCGCAAACAGCAAGGGCTGGTATATCGATCTCGATCTGCCGCCAGCGAATACGCTGGAAGGCGAGCGTATGGTAGGCAGCCAGCAGGTGATCAAGAATGTGCTATTCGCTACAAGCATCATTCCCGATACAGCCAATCCCTGCCGTAGCGGTCGAAGCTACGTCAATGCGCTGGATGCCTTTACCGGCACGAGCCTGACGACAGGCTTCTTCGGCAGCTACGTCGACGGCGTATTCGTTCCGTCGACCATGGGTGGGGGCATCCCCCAAGGTTCAAAGGATTATGGTACGGGACTCGCTACGGATCTCATCCTTTACAACAGCGGTGGCCTTGGTGGGTTGAATGCCGTCGACGGGTTTGGAGAAGGGCAGCACCCGACAGACTTGGTAGGCGGCCGGATCTCCTGGCGCGAAATCATCCAGAGGTGAACATGAGTCATAACCGATCGAATCGTTTCGCGAACCGCCGCGCAGCCGCAGGCTTCACGCTGGTGGAGATGGTCATCGTCGTGCTGATCATCTCCGTCCTGGCGGCGATCGCCTATCCGGCCTATCAGGACTCGGTGGTGAAGGCCCGACGCAATGCGGCCAAAGCCTGCGTGATGGAAGCGAGCCAGTTTCTGGAGCGCTTCTACACCACCAACAACCTGACCTATGTCGGCGGCCCCGCAGTATGGGCAGGCTGTGCGGCCGGTACGGATGTGACGAACCATTACACCGTGACGCCGGTGGCGGTTGCCGCCGGGCCTGCAGGGCGCTCGACGTACACCGTGACCGCCGTGCCGCGAGCGCTTCAACTCGCCCAGGACACGCAGTGCGGCTCCCTGTGCCTCCTGAGTGCCGGTCTCACGACCATGAC
>CBIHKW010000082.1:0-19363 GCA_966203835.1 uncultured Thermomonas sp. | reverse complement strand
TTTCGCCGCGGCGCTGATCGACGGCATCCTGATGATGTGCGTGTTGCTGCCGGCGATGTATTTCGGCGGTTATTTCGATGCGGTGATGGCGGGCGCCAGAACCGGCGACAATCCGCCCTTCACGTTGATTGCGATGTGGGCGTTCATCGGTTTCGCGATCCTGGTGATGGTGCAGGGCTATCCCTTGAATGCCACGGCGCAAACCTGGGGCAAGCGCATTCTCGGTATTCGCATCGTCGATCTCGACGGCAAGCAGCCACCGTTCAGCCGATTGATCGCGATGCGCTATCTGCCCATACAGGCGGTGAGTCTGATTCCCATCCTCGGCGGCCTTCTGAGCATCGTGAACATCCTGCTGATCTTCCGCAGCGATCGCCGCTGCGGCCACGATCTGATCGCGGGTACTCGCGTGGTCAAGGCGCGCTGATGCCGCGTTCTGCAGTCGCGCATTCATGGGTATGACGCTATGAGCGCGGCTGTTGAAGGGCTGCAGCGCGTCTACGACCATCTGCGCCAGTCGCGTCTGCTCGAAGCCGAGCAGGCGCTCGCGCCGCTGCTGCAACAGGCACCGCGCGACCCTGCCGTACATCGCGCCCACGCCGTGCTTGCGCAAAGCGCCGGACGCATCGACCAGGCGCTGCAGGCGATGCGCACCGCGGCCGAACTGGCGCCGGATGCGGTTCCTCTGCTGTTGGAATTCGGGCAGTTCCTGGCCTCGACCGGGCATGCGGATGAAGCGGCGGATGTTTTCCGTCGGGTCGCGACGCTGCAGCCGACGTTGCCCGAGGCGTGGTATTTCCTCGGCATGGCGCTGTACACCGCACGTCGCGATGCCGACGCGCTGCCTGCGTTCCAGCGTGCGCATGCGCTGGCGCCTGCGCAACCGCAGATCGCGCGCGCGCTGGCCGAAACCGAATACGCGCTCGAGCATCACGCCGAAGCCTTGATGCTGTACGAACAGTTGGCCGCGACTGCGCAGACCGTCGATGCGGGATTGTTCCTGAGACTCTCGCAGTGCCGGCGCAAAACCGGAGCACCGGGGCAGGCGTTGGACACCGTGCGCGCCGGTCTGGAGCGGTTTGCGGACGACGCCCTGTTGTGGCTGGAACTCGGTTGGGTGCAGGAAGACATCGGCGACGCCGAGCGGGCGCAGGAGGCATATGCGCGCGCGCATGCGCTGCAGCCGGAATGGGGAGACCCGCTTGCCGCATCGATCGCCTTGCTGCGCGCGCAGGTACCTGAAACGCTTGTGGATGAAGCCGAAGCGATGCTCGCGAGGGCGGCGGTCTCCGAACATCAGCAAGCTTATCTGCATTACGTCCTGGGCAAGCGCGACGACGCGCGCGGTGCGCATGCCGAAGCGGCGCGGCATTGGTCGAGTGCGAACGCGCTGCGGCGGCGCGTGGACGGCGGCTTCGACCGTGCGGAATTCTCGGCGAAGATCGATGCGACCATCGAAGCGCTCACCGCGGATCTGCTGCGCGCGCACCATGCCGATGCCCTGCGCGACCCGCGTCCGGTCTTCGTTCTGGGCATGCCGCGCAGTGGAACCACGCTGGCCGAACAGATTCTCGCCGCACATCCGCAGGCGCACGGCTGCGGTGAATTGACCGGAATCGTATCCATCGCGCAGAACGCATCTGCGGGTACCGGTCTGCGCTGGCCGCAGGACGCGGCGCGTTTCGACGCCGCATGGGCGCGTCAGCGTGCAGCGGATTACCTTGGGTCGGCGGCGAGTTCCGCAGGCGAGGATGCGCAACGCCTGGTCGACAAGCAGCCGTACAATTTCCTGCACGTCGGTCTGATCGCGATGCTGTTCGCCGATGCGCGCATCGTCTGGTGCCGGCGCGATCCGCGCGATATCGCGCTGTCGATCTTCAGCGAAAGTTTTTCGCCGCTGGCGACCTACGCTACGGATATCGACGATATCCGCTTCTTCATCGAAGAGCAGGAACGGCTGATGCGTCACTGGCAATCGGTATCGCCGCTGCCGATCCTGGAAGTGCAGTACGAAACGATGGTGACCGACACCGATGCGCAGATCCGCCGGTTGATCGATTTCGCCGGACTGCCTTGGGACGAACGCTGTCTGGACTTCCACAACAGCGGCCGCTCGGTGCAGACGCTCAGCCGCTGGCAGGTGCGTCAGCCGGTGCATGCGAAATCCGTCGGCCGCTGGCGCAATTATGCGCAGTGGTTCAGCGCAGATTGATCGCCAGGCACTGACCGACGGGTCGTGATTCAGTGCGTCGCACCGGCGGCGATGCGATGGTCTTTGCGGGTGCGCAGCGCGGTTTCGACCATGATCTTCAAGCCGGTGATCACGATCTCCAGCGACAGGCTCGGCGCGCCCGGGTGTGCGGCGGCTTGCTCGGGCAGATACGGGATATGCACGAAGCCGCCGCGGATGCCGTCGTGAAGAGGATTCCCGTCTTCCGCCAGCGCATGCATCAGCGCGTAGAACACGCGATTGCAGACGAAGGTGCCGGCGGTCTGCGAGATCTCGGCCGGAACGCCGGCTTCGCGCATCGCGACCAGCATCGCCTTGATCGGCAGGGTCGAAAAATAGGCCGCCGGGCCGTTGCGCACGATGGGCTTGTCCACCGGCTGCGCGCCGTCGTTGTCGGCGATGCGCGCGTCGTCGATGTTGATCGCGACCCGCTCCAGCGACATCTGCGCGCGGCCGCCGGCCTGGCCGACGCAGACGACCAGTTCGGGCGCGTGTTTGCGGATCGCGACGCGCAGCGCGCGCGGGCCGCGCGCGAACGAGGTCGGCAATTGCACGGCGACGATGCGGCGGCCGGCGATGGTTGCGCCGTTCAGGGCTGCAACCGCCTCCCAGCTGGGGTTGAGGGTTTCGCCGCCGAACGGATCGAAGCCGGTCAGCAGGACGGTGCGTCGACGCGACTTCGGCATCGTCATGGCTCAGCGCAGCGCGATGAAATAGATCAGCAGGATGTTGCACGCCAGCAGCAGCGCGCCGGTGCGCCACTGCGCGCGGATCACGCCGTACGGATCCTTCAGTTCCAGCAGCGCCGCCGGCACCAGATTGAAATTGGCCGCCATCGGCGTCATCAACGTGCCGCAGTAGCCGGAGAGCATGCCGATGGCCGCCAGCGATGCGGCGTCGGCGCCGTGCAGGGTCACCAGCAGCGGCAGCGCGATGCCTACGGTCATCACCGGGAATGCGGCGAAGGCATTGCCCATGATGATGGTGAACAGCGCCATGCCCAGCGCGTAGGCGACGACCACCAGGAAGGCGTTCTCGACCGGAATCACTGCGCGCACCACGCCTGCGACGGCCTGACCGACGCCGGCGGCGTCGAACACGCTGCCCAGCGCCGCGAGCAGCACCGGCAACAGCGCCGCCCAACCGATGGCATCGACCAGTCGGCGCGATTGTTCCACCGCGCTGGCCGGTGTCTGCCGGGTGATGCCGCAGGCGACCGCGAGCGCGATCGCGCAGGCGAGGGCGAGCGAACTCAATGTCAGCGTATTGGCGTTGTCGAACAGCGGTTGGCCGCCGACGCTGACGTACTTGAACAGCAGCGTGCCGAGCACGGTGATCGCGGGAATCAGCAGCGCCGGCACGAACAGCCGGTTGCCGAGGCGTACGGCTTCGCTGCGTTTTTCGTCGATGGTGGTTTCGTCGTAGCGGCCGGTGCGCAGACCGCCGAGGCCGGCGAGCAGCGCGATCAGCACCACGCAGCCGCCGACGACGCGCACCGGCATGTGTTCCGCCGCGAACAGCAGCAGGGCGATCAGCGCCCAGAACAATGCGGTGGTATGCCGACGCGGATTGGCGGTGTCGCGAAAGCCGCGCCAGGCCAGCGACGCGAAGTAGAACCCGAGCAGCCAGTAGACAGCGGTCATGCCGATCATTGCGGTGCGCTCTCGTCTGCCGCTGCGATTTTCGTTTGCGCAAGCCTTGCGGTCATCGCGCGTTCGAAACGCAGGATCCGCCATGCGTGGATCACGAACGCGCAGATCGCGGTGGGGATGCCCCACATCGCGATCTGGAGCGGTTCCAGCGCGATGCCTTTGTCGCCGAGCACGCCCTGGATCAGCAGCACCGCGCCGAATGCGATGAAGATGTCTTCGCCGAAGAACAGACCGACGTTATCGGTGGCCGCCGACATCGCGCGGATGCGCTCGCGTTCGGCTTGCGGCAAATCGCCATGCGTGATTTCGGCGGCGGCTTCGGCCATCGGCGCCAGCAGCGGACGCACCGCCTGCGGGTGACCGCCGAGGCTGGTCAGGCCGAGCGCCGAACTGATCTGGCGCATCAGCAGATAGGCCACCAGCAGTCGCGCTGTCGTCGCGCCGCGAAGTCGCGCGATCCACGCCTGTGCATGTTCTTTCAGGCCGTGGCGTTCGAGCAGACCGATCACCGGCAGTGCGATCAGGAACAGCAGCAGGAAACGTTTGTCGGTGAAGGCCTTGCCGAGGATATCCAGCACCTCCAGCGGCGAGAGATTCGCGGCGAGGCCGGTGATGAAGCCGGCGACCACCACGACCAGCGCCGGGTTCAGGCGCAGCACGAAGCCGAGCACGACCGCGAGTACGCCGATCAGCGGCCAGTAGTTGATGAGCGTGCTGTTGATGAGCGCCTCGCCGGCAAGTGCGGTTTGCATCGGTGTCATGCCCTGGTTTCGCTCGTGAAAGGAAGAATTTCGACACCATCGGCGGCCAGACCCTCACGCAGCGTGCGGGCGAAGATCGCCGCGTCGTCGCGGTCGCCGTGCAGGCAAAGCGTGTCTGCGCGCAGCGGCAAAAGCACGCCTTCGCCGCTGCGCACCTGCGCGTGCAACGCCAGCATCCGCGCCTGTGCGAGTGCAGCGTCGAGCGTGTCCAGCACCGCGCCCGGCGTGCCGCGCGGCAGCAGCCGGGCGTCGTTGCCATAGCCGCGTTCGGCGAAGACCTCGTGCGCCACGCGCAGTCCGACGTCGTTGCCGGCAGCGGTGGAAGCTGAGCCGGACAGTCCGACCAGCACCAGCGTCGGATCGAAATCGCGCACCGCCGCGGCGATGGCGGCGGCGACCAGCGGATCGCGCGCGGAGCGGTTGTAGAGCGCGCCATGCGGTTTGACGTGGCGCAGTGCGACGTCTTCCTCGCGGGCGATCGCGGCGATGCGTTCGAGCTGGCTGCGGATCAGTGCGGCGATCTCGTGCGACGCCAGTTCGATGTCGCGTCTGCCGAAATGCGCGCGGTCGTCGTAGCCCGGATGCGCACCGGCGACCACACCGTGTGCGCGGCACAGCCGCAGCGTTTCGCGGATGGTGTCGTCGTCGCCGGCATGCGCGCCGCAGGCGATGTTCGCCGAGGTGATCCACGGCATGATCGCGGCGTCGTCGCCGCAGCCTTCGCCGAGATCGCAGTTGAAATCGATGCGTGGCACAGGCGGGTCCGCAGTGGAAAGACGCAGACTAGGCAATGCCGCGGCCGGCTGCAAATCCGCCGCGATTCATGCGCGCCGCAGCCGGTCGTCGACCGCGAGCAGCGCGCGCGCCAACTCAGCATCGCGCTTGCGCCGCAGCATGACAGCGGTATCGGCGGTGATGGCTTCGAACCGCAGCGCCTCGCCAGCCCTCAACTGCGCCAGCCGCGGCAGATCAATGGAAATGACATGACCCAGCCGCGGATAACCGCCGACGGTTTGCGCGTCGGCGAGCAGCACGATGGGCTGGCCGTCGGGCGGCAGTTGGATCGTGCCGGGCGCGACCGGCGCCGAAACCTGTTCCGGGAACGTTGCGACGATGGCCGCACCGCTGCAGCGCAGGCCCTGGCGGTCGCTGCGCGGATCGACGCGCCAGTCCTGCGCCGCCAGCGCATGCGCGGCATCGACACTGGCTGGACTGTCGCCGGCAGGCACGTAACGGATCGGCGAAGCGTTCGCAGGCGCGGTGTCCAATACGACCCACCATGCCGGTGTCTGTGGCTCGATGAGGTCGAGCGCGGGTTGAAGCCCAGGCTCAAGCGCGTCGCCGCTGCGCAACGCCCGCCCGTGCAGGCCACCGAAGCTGCCGCGCAGATCGGTGCTGCGGCTGCCGAGGACGTGTGGCACGTTGAAGCCGCCGGCCACTGCCAGCCACGCGCGCAGCCCGCTGCGGATCGCGCCAAGCCGCAGCAGGCCCGCCGGCAGATCGACCGGGCGACCGCCGGGGATGGCATGGGTCCGACCTGTGTTGTCTTCGAAACGCGCGTCGATGGCGGCACCGCACAGTGCGATCCGCGCCGCTTGCGGCAGTTCCAGCGTCGGGCCGCTGAGGGTGATTTCCAGCACCGCCGCATCGGACGGATTGCCGACCATCCGGTTCGCGAGCGCGGCCGATGCGGGATCGAGCGCGCCGGCGCGGCCGACGCCGAGGTGACGCCAGCTGGTGCGCCCAGGATCCTGCACGGTGGTCAGCGCGCCGGGAGCGATCACGCGCCATGCGGTCTCTGTCATGCGTCGCGCTCCAGTCGCGCGTAGGCATCGTCATCGATGGCGACGAAACGCACGCGGTCGCCGGGGGCGAGCAGCGACGGCGACGTGCGCTGCGGATCGAAGAGTCGTAGCGGTGTGCGTCCGAGCAAGCGCCAGCCGCCCGGACTTTCGCGCGGATAGATGCCGGTCTGCGTGCCGCCGATGGCGACGCTGCCGGCCGGCACGCGCGTGCGCGGCGTGGCCAGCCGCGGCAGCGCCAGCGACGGATCCAGTCCGCTCAGATACGGGAAGCCGGGCGCGAAGCCGATCATCGCAACCGTGTAGATGCCCATGCTGTGACGCGCGATGAGTTCGGCGGGCGCGATGCCGAGTTCCGCTGCGGCAGCGTCGAGGTCTTCGCCGAACCTGCCGCCGTAAGCGACCGGGATCTCCACGAGTCGCGAATCCGGCATTGCGGCGGTTTCGGTATCGACGCGGTACTGCGCGCGCAGCCAATCGTGGGCGGCATCCGCAGTGATGGCATCGGTGTCGAAGAACACGCCGAGACTTGCGTATGCCGGCACCAGATCGCGCAACCACGTCGGCGACTGTGCGCGGATGCGCGCGGCGAGCGCATGCACCAGTGCGTTGGTCGCAGCCTCCGCCGTTGTGCCCAGGTGGATCAGCCAGGCATCGTCGGCGAGGGCTTCGAAACGCAATTCCGGATGGCTGGAGGAATCGCCGCGACTCATGCCGTCAGTGCGGCGCACAGCACCTCGACCCGCGCGATCAGCAGTTCCGGCGAATACGGCTGCGCGGAAGCCATGCCCCACACCGGCCTCGGCCAGGCGATGTCGTCGTGGAAGCGCGCGATGACATGTATGTGCAGTTGCGGCACCACATTGCCGAGCGCAGCCACATTGAGTTTGTGCGGCTTCACCGCGACCTGCAGCGCGCGGCTGGCGCGATCGATCTCCTGCATCAGCTGCGCCTGCTGCGAAGCATCGAGGTCGATGACTTCGACCGCGTTCTCCACCCGCGGCACCAGGATCAGCCACGGATGATTGGCGTCGTCCATCAGCCGCACCTCGCACAGCCCGAACTGCGCCAGCGGATGGGTGTCGTCGGCGAGCTGCGGATGCAGGTGCCAACCGTGGACTTCGTTGTGCGAATGGCGGCTCATCGCAGATGCTCCGAGAGGAAAGCGGTGGTGCGGTCCCAGGCCAGCGCCGCGGATTCGGGCGCGAAGTCGCGGCGCTCGTCGCAGTTGAAACCGTGGCCGGCCGGGTAGGTGTGGATGATCGCGTCCGGATGATGGTCCCGATGCCGCTGCACGTCTTCCGGCGGGATCAGGCGGTCGTGCTCGCCGAAATGGAACAGCATCGGCGCGCGCGCCGGCTCGCCGAGGAACGGCACGCTGCGGCCGCCGTAATACGTGACCGATGGCAATCCTTGACGGGTATTGGCCAGCATCGCCACGGTGCCGCCCCAGCAGAAGCCGACCACGCCGACCCGGTGGCCGGATTCGCGCAGCCAGCGTGCGGCGGCCGAGACCACTTGGACTGCGCGTTCGAAGCCCACCTCGGCGGCCAGTTCGCGGCCCAGGGCGGTGCCGGCGTCGTCGTAGCCCAGTTCGACCTCCGGCCTGACCGGATCGAACAGCGCCGGGGCCATCGCAATGAAGCCTGCTTGCGCGAAACGATCGGCGACCCGGCGGATATGCGGATTCACGCCGAAGATTTCCTGAACGACCACCACGGCGCCCAGCGGCTGCGTGCCCTCCTGCAGTGCATGCGGCTGAGCCAGCCAAGCCCGAACCGGGCCGGCCGGCGTCGTCAGTGGCATCCACTCGCCCATGGGGTCTGGTCTCGCGATGGCGGAGACCGACATCCTAACGCCGCCGCCGCGATCCGGGGCGGCGGAAAGGGCCGTGGGGGGCGGGGCGGTATACTGCGCGCCCGATTTACATGCACAGAGCCCATTCCGCGGCTCCGGCATCGCGCCCCTCCGGACCACACTCATGTCCCTGCTCGACACTCCCTCTAACGGCCGCAAGGTCGGTTTCGTCAGTCTCGGCTGCCCCAAGGCGCTGGTCGACTCCGAACGCATCCTCACCCAGCTTCGGGTCGAGGGCTACGACATCGTGCAGACCTACGACGATGCCGACGTGGTGGTGGTGAATACCTGCGGCTTCATCGATTCGGCGGTGACCGAATCGCTGGACGCCATCGGCGAGGCGATGGCCGAGAACGGCAAGGTCATCGTCACCGGCTGTCTGGGCAAGCGCCCGGAGCAGATCCGCGAAGCGCATCCGGACGTGCTGGCGATCACCGGTCCGCAGGACTACCAGAGCGTGATGGCCGCCGTGTACAAGGCGCTGCCGCCGCAGCACAACCCGTTTACCGATCTGGTGCCGCGACGGCTCGAAGACAACGACGTCGGCATCAAGCTCACGCCCAAGCATTACGCCTATCTGAAGATTTCCGAAGGCTGCAACCACCGCTGCAGCTTCTGCATCATTCCGTCGATGCGCGGCGATCTGGTCTCGCGTCCCATCGACGAGGTGCTGCGCGAAGCCGAAAAACTGGCGATGGGCGGCGTGAAGGAATTGCTGGTGATTTCGCAGGACACCAGCGCTTATGGCGTCGACGTGAAATACGCCGAACGCACCTGGCGCGGCAAGCAGTATCAGACGCGGATGAAGGCGCTGTGCGAAGGCTTGTCTGAACTCGGGCTGTGGACGCGCCTGCATTACGTCTACCCGTACCCGCACGTCGACGACATCATTCCGCTGATGGCCGACGGAAAACTGCTGCCGTATCTCGACATTCCGTTCCAACACGCCAGCCCGCGCGTGCTCAAGCTGATGAAGCGTCCGGGCGCGGTCGACAAGACCCTCGAACGCATCCAGCGCTGGCGCGGCATCGCGCCGGACATCACCATCCGCAGTACCTTCATCGTCGGTTTCCCGGGCGAGACCGAGGCCGAGTTCGAAGAGCTGCTGGATTTCCTCGACGAAGCGCAGCTCGATCGCGTCGGCGCCTTCGCCTATTCGCCGGTGGAAGGCGCGGCCGCGAACGCATTGCCCGACCCGGTGCCGGAAGACGTGAAGCAGGAACGGCTGGCGCGCTTCATGGAGCGCCAGGCGGAGATTTCCGAAGCCAAGCTCGCGGCCAAGGTCGGCAGCGTGCAGCGTTGTCTCGTCGATTCGGTCGATGGCGATCTGGGCATCGCGCGCTCGATGGCCGACGCGCCGCAAATCGACGGTGTGGTGCAGATCCAGAATAGTCTCGAAGCCGGCCTGCGCCCGGGGCAGTTCGTCGATGTCGAAATCATGGGCAGCGACGAACACGATCTGTACGGCGAGGCCGTGCTCGAATCCTGATACGCGAACACCGACGGGCATGGCGAAACGTCGTTTCATCGCGCCATCGCGCAGCGGGATCGATCCTCGCTGTTTCGAGCACCCGGTATTCGACGGCGTATCCGCGTTCCGGCCGTGGTTCGCCGAGCAGGCATGGCCGACGCCGGATGATCTGAATGCGGCGATGCCGGTCGTCGACAAACGCTTCGTTCTGCAGGACCAGACGCTTCTGGACGACGGTCTGCACTACGAAACGCGCATCGCCGAACGCGGCGCCATCGCGACCCGCGCGGAGAACTGGCACGACCTGTTCAACGCCGCGATCTGGTGTCGCTATCCATCGATCAAACGCGCGCTCAATGCGCAGCAGATCGCGCACATCGCCACCATGGGCGCGTCGCAGCGCAACCGCGCGCAGTACGCGCTGACCCAGTTCGACGAAGCCGGTGCCATCGTTCGCGTGCGCGACCAGCAGTTGCTGGCGCTGTGGGATCAGCACGATTGGTCGACGCTGTTTCATGCCCATGCGGATGCGTGGCGCAACGGCGATATCCGCATCGCCGCGGTGATCGGCCATGCGCTGCTGGAACACGCGCTGGTGCCGGAAATCTTCCTGGTCGGCAAATGCCTGGTGGTGCAGGGCGATGGCGACGACGACGCCTGCGTCGCGCAGGCGGCCCGCGCGATCGCCGAAGGCGCGGTGTTGAACGACCCGCTGGAACTCCGCCCGCTGCCGCTGGCGGGCATCCCCGGCTGGTATCCCGGTCAGGACGCCCGGTTTTTCGCCGAAGCCGAATGCTTTCAGCCGGTGCGTGCGGGGCGGGTGTATCCGTCGCCGCTTTGATCCGGCAGGCGGTTTTCCGACAGGCGGCGCGTGTCCCGTCGCGGCCGCATGCCGCGTTGGGCACAATGGCATCCGGCCTCCACTTTCCGTACCGACGACCATGCGATCACATTCACGTCCACGCCCAGGACTATTCCCGTTCGCGCAGTTCGCCGTCGCCATCGCGATGCTCGGCGCCGCCCACATCGCCGTCTGTGCGGATCGCCCCCAGCACCCGCCGCTGACCGCCGAGCAATTGGCGTCCTATATCCCGGACGGCGCGGGTATCGAAGCCCGTCTCGACGCCGACCTCACCGGCGACGGTCGGCCCGACCTGGCCGTCGTCGCCGCGAACGACGATGTGCGGGTGCTCAAGATCATGATCGCGTACGCCGGCGAATTCGACATGGGTTTCGATCCGGTCGGCGAAATGCGGATGGGAAGCTCGCCGCTCGGCTCCGCGTCGTTGAGCGTGAAGAAAGGCGTGTTGCTCGTCGAGGATCTCGACGGCGGCACCACCGCGATCCAGTCGCTGTACCGGTTCCGCTTCGATCCGAAGGAAACGAAGATGCGGCTGATCGGCGACGACGTGACGCTTTACAGCCGGACCAATGCCCACGACTCGACATCGATCAGCACCAATCGTCTGAACGGCGTGCAGATCGTGAAGCGCAGCGTGGTTGGCGACGACGGCTACACGGATCAGCCGGAGCAGAAGAAAAAGGTCGGCACCGCGCCGATCTGGATGGACGACGCGCCGCTGCCGGAAGACACGCTCGGTTTCGGCGACTGACGGTTTTCGGAACGGCCGGTTCATCGCCGATCGGTCACCGCGATACGCGCCGCCGGGTCATATCCATTCCCGCGAAGGCAAGGTAAAGCGCCTCTGCGGACGGCCGATCAGGTCGAGGAAATTTTCGAACATCGGTTCGGCCTGCCTTTGCATCGGCAAGGCCAGCGACGCGCTCAGCGCGCGGATGCTGGCGTCGTCCTGAAGCAGACCGGCAGCGGCCAGTTCGTCGCCGTAGTCGGGATTATCCAGCCAGCGTTCGATCAGCGGCTGATTCACTTCGGGGTGGAACTGCAGGCCGTAGGCCATCTCGCCATATCGGAAGGCCTGTTGCTCGCAAGTATCGGTGCGCGCCAATTGGATTGCGCCGTCCGGCAGCGCATAGCTTCGGGCATGCCACTGGAAGACCTGCGTCGTCGCGCCCAGAGGCAACATCACCTTGTCGACCAGACCGGCCTCGGTGAGTTCGAGCCGGTACCAGCCGATCTCGGTTTGATCGTGCTTCCGCACCGGCGCACCCAGCACATGCGCCAGCAGTTGCGCGCCGAGACAGATGCCCAGCACCGGCTTGCCCTGCTTGAGCGCCTGCTCGATGACCCGCAACTCCGTGCGCAGGTGCGGCCGCTGTTCTTGATCCTCGACATTCATCGGCCCGCCCAGCACCACCAGGCCGCGATAGCGGTCGATGTTCGGCTCGGCGTCGGGGTGGCGTTCGAAATTGACGAAGCGGATACGATGGCCGCGCCGCCGGATCAACGGATCCAGCGTACCAAGAGGCTCGGCGGCGACGTGCTGGAAGACGAGGATGCGGGGCATGGCGGAAAGCATGGGCGAGTGCGGCGCATAGCACAACGCATCGCAGTCGCGGGATCAAGTCGCTTCCATGCCGGCAGCGGGCAGGGCGGAACCCGCGCAGTGGATTCCGCCGTCATGTCCACGCCTCAGCGTGGCGGATCCACCAGTTCGTTAGGTTCGATCTTCACGCGCTTGAGGTGGAAGTTCGCCACATGCGGTGCCGGTTTGCCGCCGTCCCAGAACTGCCAGCGGCTGGTCAGTTCGTCCGGGCCGACGAATGCGAAACGGGCGTCGTGCATGTGCGCGGCCTTGGTCGGGTCGAAGTTGATCGCACCGTCGAAATCGAACACCACTTCACCGTTCTCGCCCGTACGGGAGCGCATTTTCGGGTGATTGCCGCTGGCGCAGAAATGCACCAGCACCACGTCGTCGCCGTCGCGCACGTACAGCGTGCGCATCTCGTGCGAGGTGCCCGGGAACTGCAGTTCCTCCACCGCATTGCCGCCCGCGGTGATGGTGTAACTCACAGCGACATCCGGCATCGAATTGCCGTCGAGGCCCGAACCGCTCCATTCGCCGGCGAGGGCTTTGAAACGGTCCAGAAGATGCGGTTCGGCGGCGATGTCCGGACCGGCCGCCGACGCGGACAGCGATGGGCCGATGAGGAGAGCGGCGGCCAGGAGAGCGGCAGTGTGAAGACGACGCATCGCAATACTCCGAAAGGATCGGTGATGGGATCCTACGCCGATTGCGGCAGCTGTCGAGTTGTCGAAGATTGGCGGAAGTGCATGAAACCTGCCGAAAACCGCCAGCGAGGAGGGATTCCGGCAGCCCGCTAGTCCGCGGGTCGGGTCAGTGCGGCGATATCGCGGACCAGCCCGATTCCGATGTCGGCCGAGCGCTCGTCGGGTGAGTGCGCGGCGCTGGCGCCATCCGTGCCCAGCGCGCTCAAGCTGAGTTGTCCCTTGCAGTTCTGCGAGACCTGGACCGCCGCGCCGCGCCCGCCGAAGACCTCGCGGACTTTACCCAATCCGCGACGCACGGCATTGGGGCGATGAACGGTGCGCACGTTCCTGCAGTCGCGACTCCACACCCGGATGACCGGCCCCTCGTTGACCAGTCCCTGGCTGCTTGCAGATTGCCATTCGGCGACGCTGGGCAAACGATACGGCTGACCGCTCTGCTCGCTGAACCAGCGGGCAAAATCCCTGGCTTCGTCGTAGGTCACGCATCGGGCGACCGCGGCCGCTGCGGCATCGCCTTCGCAATTGCCGGGCTTCTGTCCCGCAGCGCTGGCGTAGCGCGCGTACAGCGCAGCGCTGACCGGCATCACGCTGAGCGCAACTCCCTTGCTGTTGTAGGTCGGCGCTTTGAGCACGCCGAGTTTGAGTCCGTCGGCGTCGACGATCCCTTCGGCGCGACCGGGTATCTGCAGCAGCAAATCGTGCCGCCCGGCCAATCCGGCGCTCGGCTGGTCGATCAGCTTGAACAGGCCCAAGGCCGGTTCGGCACTGCTCCGATCGTATGCGGCGATCGCTCTATCGAATTCCTTACGGAGTGCGCTGTCGAGGCTGCTCACGACCGCAACCCGCGTTGCCTGCGCGCTGCCCAGGCGGACGCTGGCGTCTTGCCAACCGGGGTAGTGACGCTCGACTTCGCTCCAACGGCGCGCGCTGATCGCAGCGAGCAGTCGCGCTCGCAGTTTGCCTTCCAACTGCAGGCGAAGGCGGTCGAATTCGGCTTGCTTCGGGGCCGCGATCAGGCCGTCCAGCGCATTGGGCCGGTCTGGCGGCAGCCACTGCTCGGTGGCGATCAGTTGGCCGATTTCGGCCGCGGTCAGCTCCGTTTTCGGCCACAACGCCCACGTCGCCAGCCCCAGCGCCAGAACACCGACCGTTGCCGCGACTGCGAGCGTGCGGCCCGCGATCAGCGGTGCGGCATCGGGGATGCGGTCGAGAGCCGCCGCCATTTCCATCGCATTCTGGAAGCGCTGCGCTGGCGCGCGGGCCAGCGCTTTGTCGATGAAGCCTTGCCAGTGCGCGCGTTCCTTCGGCAGTCGCGGGACTTTCTGCTCCAACTGGGCGATCGCGACCTCGAATGCATCGACGCCGCGAAAAGGCAGGCTGCCGGTCAGCAGTTCGTAAGCGAGTACACCCACGCTGTACAGATCCGAGCGCGCATCCACCTGCATTCCGCGCGCCTGCTCGGGACTCATGTAGCCGGTCGAACCCACGGTCAGACCCACCTGCGTCAGACGTTCGCTGTTCAAGGTCCGAATGGCGACGCCGAAATCGGCCAGTTGCGGAGTGCCATGTTCGTCGAACAGCACATTCGCCGGTTTGATGTCGCGATGGACGATGCCTTTGCCGTGCGCGTAGCCCAAAGCATCGAGCAGGCAGCTCAGCAGCTTGCGGATTTCCGCCAACGGACGCGGCGAGGCGCGCGCGGTCAGATCGCCGCCGGGCAGGAAAGGCATCGCGTAATACAGCGCACCGTCGCTGCTGTGGCCGACATCATGGATGCCGACGATGTTCGGATGACTGAGTTCGGCGATCAGGCGGGTTTCCTGCTCGAAACGCTCGACCGCATCCGCGCCGCCGGCTTCGGCCATGCGCAGGATCTTCAGCGCGACCGGTCGCCGCAGCGTGATCTGCTCGGCCACGAACACTTCCGCCATGCCGCCGCGCGCAAGATGGCGATTGATCGTGTAGCCGGGAACATGCGGCGTGGCGGGCGGTGTAGCGGTCATGGCCGAATTGTACTCACACAAGCGCACGAACATCCTTGTAGCCCGGGTAGAGTGCAGCGAAACCCGAGCTACGGTACTGCATTTTTATGGTTTTCTGAGACGTTGTTGCCTCGATTCCGCGTTCGATCCAGAATCGGCGATGGGCATACGCACGACTGAATAGAAAGTATGAAACTTCTTGTGTTGGATTTGGACGAAACACTGGTGCATGCGACTGAAACGTCGCTGGAGCGAGAGCCCGATTTCGAAGTGGGTCCGTATTCTGTTTATCGACGGCCCGGCTTGGATCATTTTCTGGATGTCATGCGTCGTCACTTCGAGCTTGCGGTATGGACATCCTCGACGCGGCTGTATGCGGAGCCTGTCGTCGCCAGTATCTTCGCGGCTGATATCGATCTTCGCTTCGTCTGGTCGCGCGAACGATGCACGATGAGATTCGATCCGGAATTGCACGAGTACGAGTGGGCCAAGAATCTGGACAAGATCAAGCGGAAGGGATGTCTGCTTGAACAGGTATTGATGGTCGACGACACCCCGCAGAAACTCGCCAGGAATTACGG
This sequence comes from uncultured Thermomonas sp., assembly GCA_966203835.1. Classification (GTDB taxonomy): domain Bacteria; phylum Pseudomonadota; class Gammaproteobacteria; order Xanthomonadales; family Xanthomonadaceae; genus Lysobacter_I. Next base: position 3,876 of record CBIHKW010000082.1, on the reverse strand, counting down.
CAATCTGGTCAGGGTCAAGCCTTTTTACGGGGATCTCGCCGACAACGAACTTTCGTTGTTGTCGGAATACCTGCCGACTCTGGCTGAAGTGCCGAACGTGAGAACCATCGAGAAACGGTACTGGCGTAGAACATCGGGAGGGGAGAAGCCGACTGCGGTGCTGTCGCCGGCATGAGCTGAAGCAAGTCAGCCGCCGTATTCCACTGAAACGATGAAAAACCGCTGCAACCCACCCGGCAATTGCGCTTCGAAGTCATCGTCGACACGTTTCTTCAGCATCGCGAGCGCCAGCGGGGAGTCGATGCTGATCCAACCCAGTTTGGCGTCGGTCTCGTCGGGGCCGACGATGCGATAGCGGCTGGTCTCCCCGGTAACGACATGTTCGACCTCGACGGTCGCGCCGAAAAACACCGCTTCCGGGTCGCTGGGTGCGGTGTCGACCACGCGCAGGTGTTCCAGGCGTTTCGACAGATAGCGCACGCGGCGGTCGATCTCGCCCAACTGCTTCTTGCGATAGGTGTACTCGGCGTTCTCGGAGCGGTCGCCCTCGGCCGCCGCAGCGGCGAGGGCTTTGACCACTTCGGGCCGGCGCACGCGCCAGAGATCGCCGAGCTCGGCTTTCAGCCGGTCATGGCCCTCACGGGTGATGAGGGCCGTGCTTTTTTCGGCCGGCGGCCGCCAACGCGACATCGCCTCAGTGGGCGCCGGTCTGACGGGTCAGCGTGGCGCCGCCGACGATCTTCACGCTGTCCTTCGACAGGATTTCGATCTGACGGTCGGTTTCGCCCTTGCTGTTGGGGTCGAGGGTCGCGGTTTTGCCGCCCGGCTGCAGAGTCCAGTTGCCGTCGATGGCGTTGCCGTCGATCTTCAGTGCGAACGCGCCACCGGCGGCGATTTCCAGCGTGGTGCCGCCGGAAGCGTAATGGCCTTCGAACGCTTTGGCGTCGAAGCTCGGTGCGGCCGCGGTCGGCGTGGCGTGGTCTTCGATGATCGTGGCGTCGGTGCCGGGCAGCGGCGCGGGCGGTTCGGCGGCCTTGATCGCTTCGACGGGCGCGGCTTCTGCGGCGGGCGCTTCGACTGCGACTTCTTCTGCCGAAGCGGCTTCGGCTTCTTCGGCGGCGTCTTTCTGGCAGCCGGCGGCGAACAGGGCGAGGGGCAGGGCGAGCCAGAGCAGCGCAGCGGACTTGCTTGATTTCATCGGTCGGATCTCGTTTGGTCGGGGATGGTGCGGGGGAATGGGGTGCGAGTGGCGGATTCGGATCACAGCAATCAGCGTTTGCCGCCGAAGATGCCACCGAGCAGGCCGCGCAGGATCTGCTTGCCGATCTGGTTGCCGACGGTGCGCGCGGTCTGTTTGGCCATGGTTTCGACCATGCCCTGGCGACGCTTGGTGCCGAACACTGCGTCCTTCACCGACTGCCCGAAACCGCCTTCCTCGGCGTCGTCCTGGTCGCGGGTGCGGGCGGGCGGCGCCTTGGCTTGCTCGGGTGCGGCTTCGACTTTCTTCGCCAGCATTTCGGCCGCGGATTCGCGGTCGATGCGGGTGTCGTAGCGGGTGCCGACCGGGCTGCCGGCGCGCACCTGGGCGCGTTCGGTCTCGGTGATCGCGCCCATCCGGCAGCGCGGCGGCGCGATCAGCGTGCGCTCGACCGGCATCGGGATGCCTTTCTCCTGCAAGGTCGAGACCAGCGCTTCGCCGGTGCCGAGTTCGGCGATGACCTTGGCCACGTCCAGCGCCGGATTGGCGACGAAGGTCTGCGCCGCGGTCTTCACCGCTTTCTGGTCGCGCGGCGTGAACGCGCGCAGCGCGTGCTGGAAGCGGTTGCCGAGCTGGCCGAGGATCTCGTCCGGCACGTCGTCGGGGAACTGCGAGCAGAAATACACGCCCACGCCCTTGGAGCGGATGATGCGGACCACTTGTTCGATCCGCTGCTGCAGCGCCGGCGGGGCGTCGTCGAACAGCAGATGCGCTTCGTCGAACACGAACACCAGCTTGGGTTTTTCGAGGTCGCCGACTTCCGGCAGGCTTTCGAACAGCTCCGACAGCAGCCACAGCAGGAAACTGGAATACAGCTTCGGCTTCAGGATCAACTGGTCGGCGGCGAGGATATTGATCACCCCGCGACCGTCCTGGGTGGTGCGCATCAGGTCGTTGAGTTCCAGCGCGGGTTCGCCGAAGAACATCTCGGCGCCTTCCTGCTCCAGCCGCAGCAATGAGCGCTGGATCGCGCCGATCGACTGGACGCTGACCAGGCCGTAGCTGGTCGAGATGTCCTTGCGCTCCTCGGCGACCAGGCCGAGCAGGGCGCGCAGGTCTTCCAGGTCCAGCAGCAGCAGGCCGCGGTCGTCGGCCAGCTTGAACACGATGTCGAGCACGCCGGCCTGGGTATCGTTCAGTTCGAGGATGCGGCCGAGCAGGGTCGGGCCCATTTCGCTGACCGTGGTCCGTACCGGATGGCCGAGCTTGCCGTAGATGTCCCAGAACACGACGGAATTCGCTTCGTTCCGGTATTCGGGATTGCCCATCAGCGCCAGCCGCTGCTGGATCTTGTCGTTCATCGCCCCGGCGACGGCCAATCCGGCCACGTCGCCCTTCACGTCGGCCAGGAACACCGGCACGCCGATCCGCGAGAAGCCTTCGGCCAGCGTCATCAGGGTCACGGTCTTGCCGGTGCCGGTGGCGCCCGCGATCAGCCCATGGCGGTTGCCGAACTTCGGCAGCAGATGCACGTTGCCGCTGGTGTCGGTGGTGACGGCCTTGCCGACCAGGATGGGATCCATGAAGCGTCCTCGGAGTGGGTCACGAAAGTAAGCCCTGAATTCTATTCGGGATTCGGCCTTCGCGTCGGCGGCCGCAGCGTGTCTGAACTCCGCCGCAGGCAATGACTTCCGCGGGTTGCCCGGGCCGGCACCGGGGGCTACCCTGCTTTCCCCCGCCGTTGCCCGTGCTGTTCATGTCCCCATTCGTTGCTGTTGCCCGTCCGCTTGCCCGCCTGTGTTCGCTGTCGTTGTTCGTGCTGTTGACGCTGGCGGTCCTGCCTTCCCACGATCTCCAGGCCCAATCGCGCAAGACCCGCGATCTGGATGCGGTGAAGATGCGGATGGCCGCCGCCGAGGGCCGCTACCGCGATGCGCTGGTGAAGGTCGGCAACAACGACCCTGCCGGCATGCTCGAAAGCAATGCCGCGCTGGAGGACATGGAGGACGCGATCGCCGCCTGCCTGAAGCTCAAGGGCTGCCCGATCTCGGATCTGCTGACCACCTACAAGCGCCTGCTGAAGACCGATGTCGACAGTCGCGCTGCCGGCGAATCGGCGGTCGGCGAAGACGTGCAGGGCCTGATCGACACCGAGATCGCCATCGCCGACGTGCCGGCGTCCGCCGAAGCCGCTGCGCTGCTCAGCGCCGACGGCCAGCGTTTCGTCGACATGGTGCGGATGAACCCGGCGGTGCAGGCCGGCATCCGCCGTTGGCTCACCGACATGCGTGTATCGCTGATCCAGAGTCACGAGAATTACCAGTATCTGCGCGACCAGATGTCGCCGGCGTTCCAGCGCAGCGGTCTGCCCGAGGCGCTGCTGTTCGGGATCATGGCCAAGGAGTCCAACGGCCGCGTGCATGCCTCCTCGCGCGCCGGCGCTGCCGGGCTGATGCAGTTCATGCCGGCCACCGGCCGCCGCTTCGGGCTGGGCCCGGACGGCACCGGCTTCGACACCCGCTTCGACGCGCGCAGCGCCGCTGAAGCCAGTGCCAGCTACCTCAACGAGCGCATGCGCGAGCTCAACAACAACGTGGAGCTGTCGCTGGCCGGCTACAACGGTGGCGAAGGCCGTGCCGGGCGTGTGTATCGCCAGAACATGGGGCAGAGCTTCTGGG
>CBIHKW010000081.1:0-19610 GCA_966203835.1 uncultured Thermomonas sp. | reverse complement strand
CCGCACAGCAGGACGCGCTGGCCGCGCACATCCGCGACCCGGACGGCACACCGCCGCCGCCCGGGATCGAAGAGCGCCGGCTGAAGATCTATCGCGAACTATTCTTTAATAATGTCGAAAGCATGCTCGCCGGCAATTTTCCGGTGCTGCGGCGGATCTACGGCGACGCCGGCTGGCCTCCGCTGATCCGCGCTTTCTATCGCGACCACGGCTGCCAGACCCCGCTGTTCACCGAACTGGCGCGCGAATTCCTGCGCTATCTCGAAGCACGTGCAGACACTGACGCCGGCCGCGACGACCCGCCGTGGCTGCAGGAGCTGGCGCATTACGAATGGGTCGAGCTGGCGCTGCAGATCAGCGAAGCGCGCAACGACGAGATCGCGCACGATCCCGATGGCGACCTGCTCGACGGCCGTCCGCTGGTGTCGCCGTTGGCGTGGCCGCTGGCCTATGTCTGGCCGGTGCATCGGATCGGCCCGGACTACCGGCCGGACACGCCGCCCGCGGCGCCGGCTCTGCTGATGCTGCGCCGCGAAGCCGACGGCAACGTCAGTTTCCATGCGCTGACACCGCTGTCCTTCCGCCTGCTGCAGCGATTGGACGCAGAACCGGGCCTCAGCGGTCTCGAACAGTTGCACGCGCTGGCCGCGGAAGCCGGCGCCGCCGACGCCCAGGCGTTCGCCCGCGAAGGCGCGGCGATGCTCGCGCACATGCATGCGGAAGGCACCATTCTCGGCACCCGGCAAGACTGAAACCCGGCAACCAAGCCGGTCCGCGCAAGGGCCATCTGGTACGCTTTCGCGCATGAGCGATACCACTGCAGCACCCGTGCAATACAAAAAGATGTCGGAACGCTTCCGCGGCTACCTGCCGGTCGTGGTCGACGTCGAGACCGGCGGTTTCGACTGGAACCGTCACGCCCTGCTCGAAATCGCGGTGCAGCCGGTCGATCTCGACGAGAACGGGCTGCTGGTGCCCGGCGTCACCGCCAGCGCACACCTGATTCCGGCCCCGGGCACCGAGATCGATCCGAAATCGCTGCAGATCACCGGCATCGTCCTCGATCACCCGTTCCGCCTCGCCAAGGAAGAGCGCGACGCGCTGGAACACGTCTTCGTCGCCGTACGCGCCGCCGTACGCAAACACGACTGCCAGCGCGCGATCCTGGTCGGCCACAACGCGCATTTCGATCTGAATTTCCTCAATGCCGCGGTCGCGCGCACCCAGCACAAGCGCAACCCGTTCCACCCGTTCAGCGTGTTCGATACCGTGAGCCTGGCCGGCGTGGCCTACGGCCAGACCGTACTCGCCCGCGCGGTGCATGCCGCCGGCCTGTCGTGGAACGGCGAGGAAGCGCATTCGGCGGTCTACGACACCGAACGCACCGCGGAATTGTTCTGCAAGATCGTGAATGCCTGGCCGCGGATGAAGTAAAGCCCGGTACTTCCGAAGGCGCGGCGGTTACTCGCAGCCCAGGGGGAGCGGCCAGTTCGTGGCTCGATCGGGGCCGATGAACGGCACATCCTTGGGATCGCGCGGACTGTGGTCCTTCAGCAAGACGGGATGATTGGCATATTTGAGTGTCATCGAACCGCCGCGATATTCCTGTGGCGCACCATCGACGAAGATGGCCACTCGATAATTCAATGAAGGATAGAGCGCCTTGGGAAACGCTTGTATTTCCTGGCCAACCTGCACCTCCTGCACGACCGGCGTCCGCACGCGGGGATCCAGCGCACCATAGGCCGCGCTGGTCATCAGCACGGTACCGGGGTTCATCGCACCGAACTTGGCGGCTCCTTCATGGATGTAGAGATTGCCGGCGTTGTAATCGAACCGCGGCAGATCGGCACCCTGTACATCAAGACTGCACAGGTTGAACACCGCCCAGAACCCGTTCCGTTTGCGCGGATCGATTTGAACGTTGTTTCCGCCGCTGGAGCCGCGGATCTGGCGAACGTTCGCCACATGGGCGTACTGGATCACGACCAATTTCCGCAGATTCTGGTCGACGGGATTCGGTTTGTCGCAACCGGCGCAAGCCAGCGCACAGAACGTGGCGAATGCGAGAGGGATCGATCGAAACGACATGGGGGCTCCTTGCCTGTCATAGGACCAGATTCATTCTGGCGTCGAGTGGAATAACGCAGGAGCCGGTCCGTGCCGGTCATCCGTGCGCAATCGCAGGCAGGTGCCCTATCGCCCGGGCAGGGGAATCGGTGGGACGACGATCCGTCAGCCCGCGCGCTGCCTTACCGCCTCGAACAACACCACGCCGCTGGCGACCGACACGTTGAGGCTTTCCACGCCCGGCGAAGTCGATGCGATGCCCGGCATCGGAATATTGACCAGCTGGTCGCAGTGCTCGCGGGTGAGCCGGCGCAGGCCGTCGGCTTCGCCGCCGAGCGCCAGCGCGACGTTGCCGCGCAGGTCGAGTTTGTACAGCGAAGCGGTCGCTTCGCCGGCCAAACCATAGATCCACACCCCGAGCTGCTGGATGTCGCGCATCGTCCGCGCGAGATTGGTCACGCGCACCACCGGGATGCTGTCGGCGGCGCCGGCCGAGGTCTTGCGCACGGTGGCGTTGACCTGCACCGCCTTGTCTTTCGGGATCACCACCGCGGTGACGCCCGCCGCCGCCGCGCTGCGCAGGCAGGCGCCGAGGTTGTGCGGGTCCTGCACGCCGTCGAGGATCAGCAGCAGCGCCTTGCCGGCGGCGGCTTCGATCAATTCGGGCAGATCGTCTTCGTTGTAGGTCTTGGCGGCGGCGTAGCGCGCGACCACACCCTGATGGCGCAAGCCACCGGCGACGCCCTCCAGCGCATTGGTGGCCACGCGGCGGACATCGATGTCCTTGCGGCGCGCGTTTTCTTCGATTTCGGTGAGGCGCGGGTTCTTGGCGCCGGCTTCGATCAGGACTTCGCGGACATGCTCGGCGTCGTGTTCGACCGCAGAGGCCACCGCATTGATGCCGACGATCCAGGGAGATGATTGGTTGCTCATGGCGCTATTGTGCCGGGAACAGCCGGCTTTTGCTTCTATCGATCCGCCCGCGCCGCGCTATCATCCGCCGCCCTGCCCGCCCTGCCCGCCCATCGCGCCCGGTCTCCGCCCATGTCCCATGCCCTTCCGTCCACCACGGAGATCGCCATCATCGGCGGCGGCCCCGCCGGACTGATGGCGGCCGAGATCGCGAACGCGGCCGGGCTGACGGTGGATCTGTTCGAGGCGAAAGGCTCGGTCGGACGCAAATTCCTGATCGCCGGCAAGGGCGGCCTGAACCTCACCCACAGCGAGCCGCGCCCCGGCTTCGATGCGCGCTACCGCGAACGCACACGGGAGGTCGCAGACTGGCTCGATGTCTTCGACGGCGAAGCGCTGCGCGCTTGGGCGCGGGAATACGGCGTCGAAACCTATGTCGGCAGCTCCGGCCGGGTGTTCCCGATGGATCGCAAGGCCGCGCCGCTGCTGCGCGGCTGGGTGCGGCGGCTGCGCGAACGCGGCGTACGTTTTCATGTGCAGCACCGCTGGCTGGGCTGGGACGACGACAACCGGCTGCGCTTCGACACGCCCGACGGCGAATGCTGCATCCGCGCGCAGGCGAGCGTACTCGCGCTCGGCGGCGCGAGCTGGCCGCAGCTCGGCTCCGACGGCGCCTGGGCTCCCTTGCTGGCCGAACGCGGCATCGGCATCGCGCCGCTGCGCCCCTCGAACTGCGGTTTCGACATCGGCTGGAGCGCGCATCTCGCCGACAAGCACGCCGGGGCGCCGCTGAAACCGGTGATCGCGCACTGGCAGGATCTCGACGACGCGATGCACGCGCTGCAGGGCGAATGCGTGCTCACCGCAACCGGCATCGAAGGCAGCGTGATTTATGCGATCTCGGCCGATCTGCGCGAACGCATCCTCCGCGACGGCGAAACGACGCTGTGGCTGGATCTGGCGCCGGGTCGCGACGCGGAACGCCTGCGCGGCGATCTGGAGAAACCGCGCGGCAAACGCAGCCTCGGCGAACATATGCGCCGGCAGACCGGGCTGGACGCGGCGAAAATCGCGCTGCTGCATGAAGTGCTGCCGCGCGAAGCGATGACCGATGGCGCGCGCGTCGCAGCGACGATCAAACGCCTGCCGCTGACGCTGCGCAGCGCGCGGCCGGTGGCGGAAGCCATCAGTACCGCCGGCGGCGTGCGTCTGGAAGCCTTGGACGACTTCCTGCAATCGAAGACCCTGCCCGGCGTGTTCTTCGCCGGCGAAATGCTGGACTGGGAAGCGCCGACCGGCGGCTATCTGCTCACCGCCTGCTTCGCCAGCGGTGCGATTGCCGGGCGCGGCGCGGCGACATACATCGAAGCATCGTCGTAGGGCGGGCCCTGGCCCGCCATTACGAGGTCTCCGATCGCTTCGAACGATGATCGAAGCGGCTTCGCTCATCGCAACCTTCAACGGCATTGTCGCAATGGCGGGCCAGGGCCTGCCCTACGACAGCCTCGTCAATATTTTTTCTTCGGCCGCTTCGCCGGCTGTCCGCGCGGCGGCAGCGGTGCCACGCCGCGTTCTTCCGCGAGCCGGAAATCGATCTTGCGCTCTTCCAGGCTGGCCTTTAAGACAATGATCGTCACTCGGTCGCCGAGCCGGAACACGCGACCGGCGCGTTCGCCGCTCAGCGTCTTGCGGATCGGGTCGAAGTGATAGAAATCGTTCGGCAGCTGGGTGACGTGGATCAGCCCGTTGACCTTGGAGTCATCCAACTCCACGAACAGGCCGAAGCTGGTGACGCCACTGATGATGCCGTCGAACTTGCCGCCGATGTGTTTTTCCATCCACGCCGCGCGGTAACGCTCGTCGACTTCGCGCTCGGCCTCGTCGGCGCGACGCTCGCGTTCCGAACACTGCAGCGCCAGCGCCGCCATGCCGTTCTGCGAATTCGTGAACGTGGCCGGCTTCGCGTCGGTCAGCGCATGTTTGATCGCGCGATGCACCAGCAGGTCCGGATAACGCCGGATCGGCGAAGTGAAATGCGCATACGACTCCAGCGCAAGACCGAAGTGACCGATGTTCTCGGGCGCGTACACCGCCAGCGACTGGCTGCGCAGCAACACCGACTCCAGCAGCGCCGCGTCGGGACGCTCGCGGATCTTGGTCAGCAGTGCGGTGAAATCGCGCGGTTCCACAGAGGCCCACGGCGGCATCCGCAGCTTGAATTCCTTGAGGAATTCCAGCAGATCGGTGTACTTCGATTCCGGCGGCTTGTCGTGGATGCGGTACGGGGCCGGCACCTGTTTCTTGAGCAGGAAGCGCGCGGCCTCGACGTTCGCGGCGATCATGCATTCTTCGATCAGCTTGTGCGCATCGTTGCGCTGCAGCATGCCGGCCTGCACCACTTCGCCCTGCGGGCCGAGCACGAACCGCACTTCGGAGGATTCGAATTCGATCGCGCCGCGTGCCTTGCGCGCCTTCGCCAGCACCTGATACAGCTCATGCAGGCGCTGCACCTGCGGCAACAACGAACCGATCTTCGCGATGGCGTCGGCGTCGTTCTCGCCCACCGCCTGCCAGACCTGGGTATAGGTGAGACGGGCGTGCGAATACATCACCGCTTCATAGAATTTCGACTTGCTCACCTGACCATCGAAGCCGACCTGCATATCGCAGACGAAACAGAGGCGGTCGAGCTTCGGGTTCAGCGAGCAGATGCCGTTGGACAGGGTTTCCGGCAGCATCGGCACGACGAAACCCGGGAAATACACCGATGTCGCGCGCTTCTGCGCTTCGTCGTCGAGCGGCGCGCCCGGGCGCACGTAATGCGAGACATCGGCGATCGCGACGATCAGACGGAAACCGTTCTTGTTCGGTTCGCACCACACCGCATCGTCGAAATCCTTGGCGTCCTCGCCGTCGATGGTGACCAGCGGCAGTTGGCGCAGGTCGACGCGACCGGCGATATCGCGTTCGGTCACCTGCAGCGGCACCGCGGTGGCTTCGGCGATCACTTCCGGCGGAAATTCATGCGGCAGGTCGTGGCCATGGATCGCGGCTTCGACCACCAGCGAGGGCGTGAGCTTGTCGCCGAGCACCGCGAGCACGCGGCCGATCGGTGGGCGATAGGCATCGGGCGCATGCACGATCTCGCACACCACCAACTGGCCGTTCTGGGCATCCAGGCGCGCGTCGACTGGAATCTGCACGTTGCGCTGGATGCGGGCGTCGTCGGGCTGCACATAGCTGATGCCGGCTTCCAGCGTGAACCGGCCGATCAGCCGACTCAGGCGCCGTTCCAGCACTTCGACGATGACGCCTTCGCGACGGCCGCGACGGTCGACGCCGGTGACGCTGGCCATCACCCGGTCGCCGTGCAGCACTTTGCGCATTTCCAGCGGCGGCAGGAACAGGTCGTCGCTCTTGCCGGTGCCGCTCTCGGGTCGCAGGAAGCCGAAACCGTCGGGATTGGCGATCACGGTCCCGGCGATCAGATCCATGCGCGCGGCCGGCAGATAGCCGCCGCGGCGGTTCTGCAACAACTGGCCGTCGCGCAGCATCGCGCCGAGGCGTTTGCCTAGCGCATCGCGGCGCTCGGGCGTGTCGAGGCCGAGGCGTTCGGCCACGTTCTCGGCCATCATCGGGCCGTCGGCTTCGCCGAGCAGCTTCAGGATCGCTTCGCGGCTGGGGATGGGATCGGCATAGCGCGAGGCTTCGCGGGCGGCATGCGGGTCGCTGACGGCCGCCGATGGGCCGGCGTCCACTTGACGACGCGCCTGCGGCCTCGGGCCGCCCTGCGTCGCGAAGCTGTCGGGCAACCAGGGCGCGGCTTTGGCCGGCTTGCCTGCATTGCGGGGATTGCCGGATCTTGGAGGACCGCCGGACTTCGGTGGTTTGGCTGAAGGCTGCGGCGCCTTCGCTTTGGGAGCCTTGCCCGGCGGGCCCGACGCGGCATTGCGCGATTCGGTGCGGGAGGCGGATTTAGGGGAAGCGCCATCGGGGGCGCGCGTGGCGCGAGGGCCAGTAATCTTCTTGGTGGTTTTTGACATCGGCCGCAAGTATACGCCCGCATCCGCAGTCAGGGAGATCCACCCGGGAAGCTTCGGTGAACCCGCGCAGCGCCCGCAGCGACCATTCCATCTCCATCAGGAGGACGAAAATTTCGTCCGGCAGACCGTTGACATCGTGCGCGTCGCAACGCAACATACGCGCCCACCTGCCCAGGTGGCGGAATTGGTAGACGCACTAGTTTCAGGTACTAGCGGGTAAAACCGTGGAGGTTCGAGTCCTCTCCTGGGCACCAAACGCAAGTCCGCAGACATCAGCTTCACGTCCGCGGACGAATACTGAAAACCCCGCGAAAGCGGGGTTTTTTGTTGGCCTGCCGTCGACTGAACCCGCCGCCCGCTGAACGGGACAAGGCTGCACCTTGCGCCCGACCATCCCTGCAGGCGTCGCGCTTCCGGTGCCGCGGCGCGACAGCGAAAGCGCGACCCGCAATGGCGCGGACCTCAGAAGCGGTACGTCAGCGAGGCATTGAACTCGCGTCCTGGCGCGGCGAATCCGATGTATTTGCGCGAGCCGGCGTGGTAGCCGTAGGTGCCGTGGTCGTAATAGCGGTCGTCGAACAGATTGGTCACCGACACACCCAGCGTGAGCCGGTCGTCGGCCAGCAACTGCCATTGGCCGAGCAGATCCAGCACCTGATACCCGGGTTTGTCGGGCGCGTCCGCCGCGATGACGTTGCGCTCGGATTCCACCGCACGGGCGCGCAGGCCGTAGCGCGAACGCCCGGTGTCCGAGGCCCAGTCGCCGCGCAGGGTCCAGGTGCGGCCGATGGACGTGCCCAGACCGAGATCGGCGTCGTTCAGCGGCCGGTCGTCGAAACGGTTGTCCGAATTCCACACGCCGCCGGCGACGCTGAAATTCGCCCACTGCTTGCCGACTTCCACCTCGTAGCCTTCGACTTCGGCGGTGCCGATGTTGTCCCAGTAGCCCCAGTCGGTACTGCTGCCGACATACACCGCGGAAATGTAATTCTTGATGTTCTGCTTGAACACGGTCGCGCGCGCGAACAGGCCGTCGCGTTCCCATGCGATGCCGAATTCGAGATTGTCGGCACGCTCGCCTTCGAGGCCCGCCGGATAGCGGTACAGCGCGCTGAAGAAGGCTTCGCGGATGGTGATGCCGCGGAACGCCTGCGAATACGACGCGCGCAGGGTCAATGAATCGACCGGCTGCCAGGACACCGACAGATTCGGACTGAGCCCGGAATCGTTGTTGCTGACTCCGGCGCTGACGCCTTCGCGCCCGCGATGGCGGTAGTCGTCGAAGCGCAGGCCTGCCGAGAGCGTCCACGCCGTCGAAGGCCGCCATTCGCTCTGCGCATACGCGCCGGCGACACGCGCTTCCTGGTCGGTCGAGCCCCAGAACGCCGCGGGCGTGGCGCGCTGCTCTGCGTCCAACCGGTCTTCGCGGTAATCGACGCCCCAGATCAGATCCAGGTTGTCCCAGCGCGCGGTGTTGCGCAGGTCGCGGCCGGTGCTGATCTGTTCACCGCGCGCATAGACCAATCCCGTCGAATTACGCCGCACCTGGAAATCGACCGCGGTGCGGAATGCGGTGCCTTCGATGTCGATGCGTTCGCTGGACGGGTCGTAGCGATGGCTGTAAGTCGCGGTATCGCGGCTCATCTTGTGGTCGGACAGGATGAAACGCCCGGCGAAATCGGTCATGTGCGGCCGTTCGTAATACGTGCCTGTGTCGTCCAGACGCTCGAACGAGACATAGATATCGTGGTCGGCGAAACGGCCGCTGAGTTTGACCTGACCGCGGCGGTGATCGAACGCGGTCGGAAACACGCGATTGCCGTCGCCGTCGTCGTAATGACTGCCCGACTGATCGACGACCGTAGCCATCAGTCCCAGCCCTTCGCCGATGCGGCCGTACACCGCGGCGACGCCCTTGCCGTTGTCGCCATTGCTGCCGTAGGCGCCTTTGAGCAGGAAACCGAAGTCCTGGTCCGGGCGCAGCATGTCGAAGGCATCGCGGGTCCGCACCCGCAGCGTGCCGGTGAGCGCACCGGGGCCGCTGGTCGCGGCGCCCGCGCCCGCCGAGAGTTCGATCGAGCGGATGAATTCGGGCTCGATCTGCACGCGCGTCTGATGGTGATAAAGCTCGGCCGGCTGCTGCGCGCCGTCCACGGTCACGTTCAACATCGTGTCTTCGAAGCCGCGGACGTAAATCTTCTGGGCGACCGGCGAGCCACCGCCGACGGCGACCCCCGACTCGTTCGAGAGCAGGTCCGACAGATCGCTGGCCTGGGTGAGCTGGATCTCTTCGCGGTCGATATTGAAATTGCCGGGTTCGCGGCGGGCCTCGACGACGATGGTGTCGATTTCGGCGGGCGTTTCCGGAGTGCGGACCGCTTCCATGGCCTGGACCAGGGGAGCGAGCGCGAACAGCGTGATGCCGGCGATCGGCCGGCAGTTTCGGATGGATGACATGGAAAGTCCTGTGGATATTTCAAGATCGTGGATTGCGTAAGCGCCCGGCATCTGGCGGCGGCGCGATGCAGTCCGGCACAGGTTTTCGAGGCGGGCATTCCACAACGGAGCCCTGCGCCTCGCCGGAGATTGTAAACGATAATGATTCTCGTCTACCATGCGCCACGTCATCCGCATCCGCCTCTCGAGGCATGCCATGACGGCCCGGACGATGCCTCGTCCGGGCAGGAGTTGGTCCGCATGGAGCAAGCCGGCGTCACGCCTGCCAGCCGATAGATCGTCACCGCGCTCGCAGGAGTTCCCATGTCCATGACGCCGCACACGGCAGCGCAGCCGCGCCCGCCCGTTGCCGTTCCTTCGTTGCCGCAATCCGGCGACGCCCTCGCCGCCACCGCCGGAACCGAGCCGCTGCTGCCCGCCTTCCGCGACGGCGATTCGCTCTTCGTTTCCGCAGGCGCGCACCTGCACGCCCGCGGGGTCCGCCACGCCCTGCGCCAATCGGTGAGCGAAGGTTTGATCGAAGCCGCACGACAGGCGCTGACGGACGCCGGCGGCGAACGCCGGTTCCTGCCGCTGATCGGCGCCGTGCCGTTCTCGCCCGAAGACGCGGCGTGTCTGTGGATACCGGAGCAGATCGTTCTCGCGCCCGGCCGTTCGCCGAGCCCGCCGCCGATCGACAGCCGGCGCGGCATTGCAGTAGCGCTCGCGCCGCGCATGCAGCCGGTGCCGGAACCGCAGCATTATCGGCGCAACGTCGCCGATGCACTGGCGCGGATCGCGGACGGCACGCTGGAAAAGGTGGTGATGTCGCGTTCGCTGCAGATCTCGTCGGAGGTATCGATCCCGGCGCTGCTCGGCGCACTGCGGGCGCGCAATCCGAACGGATACACCTTCGCGATGGATCTGGCCTGCGCCGGCACGCAGGGGCGCAGCCTGGTCGGCAGCAGTCCGGAGCTGCTATTGTCCAAGCGCGGCGGCCGCATTGTCTCCAATCCGCTGGCCGGCTCGATTCCGCGCGCCGCCGATCCGCTGGAAGACCAGCAACGCGCGCAGGCGCTGCTGGTCTCCGCGAAAGATCGCCACGAACATGCGTATGTCGTTGACGCCGTGGCGCGGACGCTGCGCCCGTGGTGCAGCGAACTCGAGGTTCCCGCCGCGCCGTCGCTGCTCGCTACGCCGACGATGTGGCATCTGTCGACCGAAATCGGCGGCCGCCTGCACGATGCGAATGCGAGCGCGCTGGAGATCGCGCTGGCGTTGCACCCGACCCCCGCGGTGTGCGGCCATCCCTGCACCGAGGCGCGCGCACTGATCGAACGCATCGAAGGCTTCCCGCGCGGGCTGTTCACCGGGCTGGTCGGCTGGTGCGACGCGCAGGGCGATGGCGAATGGGCGGTGAGCATCCGCTGCGCCGAAGTCGGTCGCGACGGGGCCACGCTCTACGCCGGCGCGGGCATCGTCGCGGGCTCGGACCCGGACGCGGAACTCGCCGAAACCACCGCAAAAATGGCGACGATGCTGCAGGCCATCGGCCTCGCACCGACGCTGGAGGGCGCGTGATGCCCAACATCTCTTCGATGCCCGTCGTGCCGTGGCCTGAAGCGTTCGCACAATGCTATCGCGAGCGCGGTTATTGGCTGGGCATTCCGCTGTATGCCGCGCTCGCCGACGCCGCCCGCGTCCACGCCGCATGCATCGCCATCGTCTGTGGCGAAAGGCGTTGGACCTACGCCGAATTCGATCTGCGCGTGCGCCGGTTCGCCGCGGGACTGCGCCGCATCGGCATCGTCGAGGGCGACCGGGTGCTGCTGCAACTGCCGAACGTGGCCGAGTTCTACATCGCCAGTTTCGCGCTGTTCCGGATCGGCGCGATCCCGGTCTACGCGCAGTGTGCGCACCGGCGCTCGGAGATCGCGCAGTTCGTCGCCCAGAGCGAGGCGCGCGCCTGCATCGTCATCGACCGCGAAGGCGGTTTCGATCATCGCGCGCTGATGCGCGAAATCGGAGAAGCGCACTCCAGCCTGCAGCATGTCGTGGTCGTCGGCGACGCCGCGGAATTCATCGCCTTCGACACGCTGTACGACGCGCCGCACGACGCGGTAGGCCCGGATGCGGCATCGGTCGCGCTGCTGCAGCTGTCGGGCGGCAGCACCGGCGTGCCCAAGCTCATCCCGCGCACCCACGACGATTACCTGTACAGCCTCTGCGCCAGCGTGGAGATCTGCGGCGTCGACGAAAACAGCGTATTTCTCTGCGTCCTTCCGGCCGCGCACAATTTTCCGATGAGTTCGCCCGGCGCGTTCGGCGTGCTGCTGGCGGGCGGCCGCGTGGTGCTGGCGCGCAGTGCCGACCCCGCCACCGCGTTCGCATTGATCGAACGCGAGCGCGTGACCCTGGTCGCGCTGGTGCCGGCGTTGGCGCAGGCGTGGCTGGAATCGTCGCTGCGCGCACGCCACGACCTCGGCAGTCTGCGGGTGATGCAGATCGGCGGCGCCTGTCTGGCCGAAAGCATGGCGGCGCGGATCGCACCGGCGTTCGGATGCACGCTGCAACAGGTGTTCGGCATGGCCGAAGGGCTGGTGAACTACACCCGCCTGGACGATCCGCCGGCACGCGTCGTCTCCTGCCAGGGACGGCCGATCAGCGCCGACGACGAGATCCGCATCGTCGACGACGACGATCAGGACGTCGCGCCCGGCGAAGCCGGTCATCTGCTGACCCGCGGGCCGTACACCATCCGCGGCTACTGGGCCGCGCCGGAACACAACGCCATCGCCTTCACCACCGACGGTTTCTATCGCACCGGCGATCGCGTGCGCATGCTGGCGAGCGGCGACCTGGTGGTGGTCGGTCGCGCCAAGGACCAGATCAACCGCGGCGGAGAGAAGATCGCGGCCGAGGAAGTCGAAGCGCATCTGCTGGCGCATCCCGCCGTCGCCGATGCGGCGCTGATCGCGACGGCCGACCGCATGCTCGGCGAAAAATCCTGCGCCTGCATCGTCGCGCGTCCCGGCACCACACCGCAGCCGCGCGAACTGCAGGCCTTCCTGCGCGAACGCGGCATCGCCGCCTACAAGATTCCCGACCGCTTCGAGTTCATCGCGCACATGCCGCGCACGCCGGTCGGGAAGATCGACAAACCCGCGCTGCGCCGCGGCATCGCCACCGGCGCGCCGCTTTCGACCGCACTGCCCGCCTCGCCCCTCCCCCAACCAGAGTTCGCGCCATGACCATTCCCAGAATCGCCTCCTACCCGATGCCCGACGCCGCGGCCATGCCGGAGAATCGCGTCGACTGGACGCCGGACCCCGTGCGCGCGGTGCTGCTGCTGCACGATCTGCAGGATTATTTCCTCGACTTCTTCGCCCGCGACGCCGCGCCGCTGCCGGAACTGGCGCGCAACCTGCTGGCGCTGCGCGACGCCTGCGACGCCGCCGGCATTCCGACGATCTACACGCGCCAGCCCGGCGCGCAGACGCTCGAGCAGCGCGGCCTGTTGCAGGACTGGTGGGGCCCGGGCGTCACCGCGCAGCCGCAGCGCGCCGACATCACAGCCGAACTGGCGCCGCGCAGCCACGACATCGTGCTGGACAAATGGCGCTACAGCGCCTTCGTGTCCACCGACCTGCGCGAACGCATGCGCGACACCGGCCGCGACCAGCTGATCGTCTGCGGCGTCTATGCGCACATCGGGGTGATGATGACCGCGGCCGATGCCTTCATGCACGACATCCAGCCGTTCGTGATCGGCGATGCGGTCGCCGATTTCTCCGCCGACGAACATCGCATGGCGCTGGACTGGATCGCGTGCCGCTGCGGCGTGGTCATCGATTACCAACGCTGCATCGACGCCGTGCGCGGGCCGGCCGGTCTGCCCGACAGCCTCGACGCGCTGCGGCTCGCGCTGGCCCAGAGCATCGGCGTGCCGGTGGAAGACATCTGCGAGGACGACCATCCGCTGCACATCGGCCTGGATTCGATCCGGCTGATGGCGCTGGTGGAACGCTGGACCCGCGACGGCGCCGCGTTGACCTTCGTCGAACTCGCCGAGCGCGAGACCGTCGCGGACTGGTGGCAGCTGATCGAACCGCGCAAGGTCGCGGCATGAACGCGGCGCTGCAAACGGCCACGGCATCGGCGTCCGTCGATCTGCCGCTGTCCGCGCCGCAGTACGGCATGTGGGCGGCGCAGCAGCTCGATCCGCACAGCCCGGCGTTCTGGACCGCGGAAGCGATTGAGCTGGAAGGCGCACTGGACCGGCCGGCGCTGGAACGCGCGATCGTCGAGACGCTCGCCGCCTGCGATGCGCTGCACATGCGCTACAGCCTGCTGGATGGCGATGTCGTGCAGCGGCGGGAACCGTCCCGCGACGACCGATTGGCATACGTCGATCTTTCTTCCGCAGCGGATCCGCGCGCCACGGCCTGGGCAAGAATGCGCGCCGATCTGGCCATGCCGGTCGATCTCGATACCGGACCACTGTTCGCGACCGAACTGGTCAGGATCGGTGCAGAGCGTCATCTCTGGTATTTGCGCAGCCATCACATCGCGCTCGACGGCTTCGGCTATCTGCTGCTGATCCATCGCGTCGCCGAGGCTTATTCAGCCTACCGTCGCGGCGCGGAACCGTCGCCGTGCCGCGACTGGTCGCTGCTGCCGCTGCTCGCAGAAGAACAGCGCTACCGCAACGGCGCGGCCTACGCCGAAGACCGCACGTTCTGGCGCAGGTCGCTGGCCGATGCGCCGCCGCCCGCGCGACTCGCGCCCGCGATGGCGGTGGACGACCGCCCGCGTTCGGCCAGCGCGCGGTTGGCGCCGGCGATCTATCCGCAATGGCAGGCCGCTGCGCGCGCCTGCGGCGTCGATTGGGCGGCCTGGCTGATCGCCGCCATCGCTGCGTGGATGCATGCGCGCGGCGGCTTCGACGAGGTGTCGATCGGCCTGCTGGTGATGAACCGGCTCGGTTCGGCCGCTTTGAGTGTCCCGTGCATGGGCATGAACGTGATTCCACTGCGCGTGCATACGCCGGCGCAGATGTCGTTCCGCGATCTCGCACGGTCGGTCGCGGACGAACTGCGCACGATCCGCCGCCACCAGCGTTACAACTACGAATGGCTGCGCATCGACGCCGGCCTGGAAGGCAGCCATCGCCAGTTGTACGGGCCTGTGCTCAATCTGATGCCGTTCGACCGCGGATTCGTGTTCGACGGCTTGCGCAGCTGCGCGCATCCGGTATCGGTGGGACCGGTCGACGATCTCGACATCACCGTCTCGCCGCTGGCGGACGGCATGCGTTTCGATATCGACGCCAATCCGCTGGCGTACGACGAGGCCACGCTGCGCGCGCATCACGCGGCGCTGCTGGATCTGATCGCGACCGTCGCGCGCAAGCCGGCATCATCGCTGGCCGCGCTGCGCGGCGGTGTCGCGGACGCGGCGGCATGAACGGGGCCGCAGCGCAGCCGCGCATCACACCGCAAGCGCTGGATTTCGCCGGACGCATCGTGGTGGTCACCGGCGCCGCGGGCGGCATCGGCACGGCCATCGCGCGACGTCTCGCCGCCGACGGCGCGCGCCTTGCATTGCTGGACCAGCGCGCTGAGCCGCTGGAAGCCATCGCCCGCGCGCTGCGCGACGACGGTGCGGAAGTGATCGCGCTGCCGGTAGCGCTGAGCCGCACGACGGAGGTCGAAGCCGCCATCGCGTCGATCGAAAACGACCTCGGCCCGATCGCGCACCTGGCGCATGCGGCCGGCATTCTCAAAATCGGCGCGACATTGACCCAAACCGATGCCGACTGGGACGCATGCATGGACGCCAACGCGCGCGGACAGTTCGTGGTCACTCGCGCGGTCGCGCAGCGGATGGCCGCGCGGGCGAGCGGCAGCATCGTGGTGGTCGGCTCGAACGCCGCGGCGGTGCCGCGCGCCGGCATGGCCGCCTACGGCGCGTCCAAGGCCGCGGCCCACTATCAATTGCAGTGTCTGGGCCTGGAGCTGGCGCCGCTGGGCATCCGCTGCAATGTGGTGTCGCCCGGATCGACCGACACCCCGATGCAACAGGCCTTCGCCCCCGACGAAGCCGACCGGCTGCGGATCCTGCGAGGCGACCCGGGCAGTTTCCGGCTCGGCATCCCGCTGGGGCGGATCGCCGGCCCGGAGGACATCGCCGACGCCGTGGTCTTCCTGCTGTCGGACCGCGCCCGCCACATCACCCTTCACGACCTGCGCGTGGACGGCGGCGCGACCCTCGATGCGTGATGGGGTTTTGAGGCTCTCCGGCGCATACGACCAAGGCAAACAAGAATGAGACCAAGTTGTATTCAATAATGATTATCATTTAAGATGCGTGCATTACGGCCGCCAAATCCAGCTCGCCGCCATTTTTCCGCATCCGAAAAGCCCTCCGAAACCCTCATGAATCAGTCCAACTTGTCCCTGAAGCCGCTCGTCGTCGCGCTCTCGCTCGTTCTCTGCGCCAACGCCCACGCCGAAACGCCCGCCGACGCCGCAGCCGGTGCCGATGAACTGGAAAAAGTCGAAGTGATCGGCCAAGGCCAGCAGAAGCCCAGCTCCGTGAAATACACCGAGCCGCTTCTCGACACCCCGCAGACCATCACGGTCGTGACCAAGGAAGTGATGGACCAGCAGAACCTGCTGGGCCTGCGCGACGTGCTGAGCACCCTGCCCGGCATCACTTTCGGCGCTGGCGAAGGCGGCGGCGGTTACGGCGACAGCATCAACCTGCGCGGCTTCACTGCCAGCAGCGATATCACCACCGACGGTATCCGCGACAGCGCCCAATACACGCGCAGCGATACCTTCAATCTGGAATCGATCGAACTGATCAACGGTGCGAACTCGGCCGTGTCCGGCGCCGGTTCGGTCGGCGGCAACATCAATCTGGTCAGCAAGGCCGCGCGCGAAGGCGCTGCGCATGCGTTCACGCTGGGCGTCGGCAGCGATGGCTACGGCCGCGCCACCGCCGACAGCAACTTCGATTTCGAAAACGGCACCGCGCTGCGCCTCAACGCGATGGTGCATCAGAACGATGCGCCGGGCCGCGACCACGAGAACTTCCAGCGCTGGGGTTTCGCGCCCTCGCTGGCGATCGGCCTGGGTTCGGATACGCGCCTCACCGTGTCGTATCTGCACCAGAGCGACGACAACCTGCCGCAATACGGCGTGCCGTATGCGTTGAACGCTTACAACGATGGCGCGCTGCCGGGCGTCGATCCTGAAACCTATTTCGGCTACCGCAACGTCTCCGAACAGCAGATCGACGTGGACATGCTCACGGCGGTGTTCGAGCACGATTTCAACGACCATGTGTCGGTGCGCACCCTCGGCCGCGTGCAGCGCGTGGACCAGTTGTCCAACGTGACCGCGATGCAGGGCAGCTGGTGCCTGGAAAACGGCACCAATCCGTACACTGGCCAAGCCTGCACCGGCGGCCAACCCGCAGGGACATGGCTCCCGAGCGCGGGTCCGCGCGGCTTCATCCGCGACACCCGCAACAGCATCGCGGTCAGCCAGACCGATCTCACCGCGAACTTCTCGACCGGCGTCGTGGAACACGCGCTGGTGGCCGGCGTTTCGTTCAGCACCGAATCCTTCGAACTGGAATCCGGCGGCGTGTTCTTCAACGCCGACGGCACCGCGCTGCCGAACACCAGCGCCGGTTACCCCTACCAGACGTTCCGCAACCCGTACAACATCTGGACCGGCCAACAGAACTATTTCCGCGGCGCAAAGAGCGAGGGCGAGCTGGATTCCCGTTCGTTCTACGTCTTCGACACGCTCAAGTTCGGCGAGCGCTGGCTGCTGAACCTGGGTGCGCGCCAGGACCAGAATGAAGGCTCGACCAAGAACTATGTCGTGTCCACGGCCAACGCCACCCGCGGCCAGCTGACCGGCGTGAACCCGATCGCCCGCAACGAGGAAGACCTGTTCTCGTACCGCGCCGGTCTGGTGTTCAAGCCGACCGAGAGCAGCAGCCTCTATCTGTCCTACGCCAACAGCAAAACGCCGTCGAAGGCTTCGGTCAACGGCAGTTGCACCCTGGCCAATGCCGCCAGCATCGCCGCCGGCACATCGAACTGCAACGCCGATGCCGAGACTGCGGTCAACATCGAACTGGGCGGCAAATGGGACGTCATCAAGAACCGCCTGGCATTGACCGCCGCGCTGTTCCGCAACGAACGCGAAAACTACCGGGTCAACGATCCCGATCCGACCAACCCCAGCGGTGAGCAGTCGCTCGACGGCCGCGCGCGGGTCGACGGCATCGCGCTGGGCGTGGCCGGCAACATCACCCGCGAATGGGCGCTGTACGCCAACTACACCTATCTCGACAGCGAAGTGCTGACCGGCGTTTCCGACTACTGCGTCGCCAGGCCGAATACGACCATCGTCGCCGGCGTTGCCGTGAACGCCGATGGCCGCGCCTGCGCCAACAGCACCTTCTTCGCGGATCCGACGAAAGGCAATGCGCTGACCAATACACCGGAGCACTCCGGCAGCATCTGGACCACCTACGAACTGGACAAGTGGACCTTCGGTTTCGGCACCACCTACCAGGGCGGATTCCTCACCCAGAACAGCAGCCTGCCGACGGTCAACGGCACGATCACCGCCGCCACCCTGGCCAATGCGAATGCCGCGACGCTGTACAAGACCCAGGACTACTGGTCGCACCGCGCCATGGTCTCCTACCAGGTGAACAACAAGCTCGGTCTGCAGTTGAACGTCAATAATCTGCTGGACGAGGAGTACTACACGCGCATCCGCAACACTGCGACGAGCGGCTGGGCCACACCGGGCGAAGGCCGCTCGGCCGTCGTCACCGCGACGTATCGTTTTTGAAGCAGGCCATATTGTTTTGAAGCAAACTGTCGTGATGCCGACGCGCTGACGCGAACACTTCACCTTGCCCCGCCCGGCCCGGGCGGGGCATCGACCCGGAAACCCGCATGCTCCTGCCCATTCCCGACGTGCTCGATGCCGACCAGATCGTCAGGTTCCGGGCGGCGCTGGACGCGGCGGACTGGGCCGATGGCCGGGTCACCGCCGGCCATCAGTCGGCGAAGGCGAAAGACAACGCGCAGTTGCCGGAAACCTCACCGGTGGCGCGCGAACTGGGCGCGATCATCCTCGACGCGCTGTCGCGCAACAGCACCTTCTTCTCGGCGGCGTTGCCCAAGCGCATCTATCCGCCGCTGTTCAATCGCTACGGCGACGGACAATCGTTCGGTTTCCACGTCGACAATGCGGTGCGTTACGACCGCAGCCGCGGCGGCGCCGAACCGGTGCGCACCGATCTGTCGGCGACGCTGTTCCTCAGCGCGCCCGACGAGTACGACGGCGGCGAACTGGAGATCGAAGACACCTACGGCACGCAGCGGGTGAAATTGCCCGCGGGGCATCTGGTGCTGTATCCCGGCACCAGCCTGCATCGCGTGCTGCCGGTGACCCGCGGCGCGCGCGTGGCTTCGTTCTTCTGGATGCAGAGCATGATCCGCGACGACGGCCATCGGCGCCTGTTGTTCGAACTCGATGTCTCGATCCGGCGACTGACGCTGGACGTGCCCGATCACGCGGCGCTGGTACAGTTGACCGGCGTGTATCACAACCTGCTGCGGCAATGGGCCGAGGTCTGATTCGGCACTGAGCTTCACGCCGAGACACCAGCGCGAAAGCGGCATTCGTGTCAACGATCGATGCCCTGCCGCGTTCACCGTCATCTTTGAAGATCATCCGTTTTTGGAGACCACCCGTTTGTCGCGCAGCACCACCGAGACCGACATCGCCCACGGCCAGCAACGACGCGGCTTCTGGCTGCGCACATTGCACAACTGGCACTGGATCAGTTCGGCGGTGTCGCTGATCGGCATGCTGCTGTTCGCGCTGAGCGGGATCACGCTGAACCACGCCGCGCGGATCGAAGCCGAACCGAAGACGGTGCAGCGCACCGCAACCCTGCCCGCACCGCTGTTGAAGGCGCTCGGCACGCGCGCCGACGGCGAAGCGCCCTTGCCCGAAGCCGCTGCCGATTGGCTCGATGCAAAGCTCGGCATCGCCCTGCGCGGACGCAAGGCCGAGTGGTCGGCGGAAGAACTGTATCTGTCGC
>CBIHKW010000080.1:0-19731 GCA_966203835.1 uncultured Thermomonas sp. | reverse complement strand
CGTCGGCACGCGCAGAGCCGGGCGTTCCTGCTCGCGCAAGGCAGGGCGCGGCTCGAACGTCTGGATCTCGACGACGGAAGACGACAACTGCGGAACGGTCACCTGGAACTGCGGCAGAGTCACGTCGCGCGGCACCGGCGCAGGCAGAGTGAAATCGATATCGGTGCGCGCGGTCTCGGTGACGACCAGCGTCTGCGCGCTGCTCGCTTCCGCAGGCTGCGGCGGTTGTTCGCTGGTCGGCGGCTCGGACGTGGCGCTTGCAGACGGCGGGGGCGGTGCCGACGCAGCCGCGGTCGCCTGTGCGGGCGCGGCCTGCGCAGGTGCCGGCGCCGCCGATGACGCGGGGGCTTCGACATCGCCCGGCGCCGCCGCGCCGCCCTGTTCGGCCGGCGTTCCGGTGCCGATGTACTCGATCAACACCGTTTCGCCGGCCTGGCTGGCATCCGGCGGCGCGTCGCCGATGGCCACGAACCCCAGCCAGAGCAACAACGCCATGAACACCACGTGCAGCAGCCCGGAAAACAGTGTGGCCGTGCCCCGCATCCAACGCTGATCTCGAGGCGCCGGCTCCCACTGCTGGCGCGAGAGGCTGGCGTACGCACGCCAGCGGCTCAACTCGGCACTGGCCTTCGGCGGCGCGCGTTCCGCCCGCTGCATGAACAGGTTGAGGTAATCCGCGACCGGCGCGCCGGTCACGATGCCCAGACGCTCCTCCATCGACAGGAACCAGGCCCGCCAGGTCGGCGGGAAAGCGCCGAACGGCCGATCGGCGTGCAGCGGAAACCGCCGCCGATAGCGGGCCTGAAGAATCTCGATCAATTCTCCGGCGGTGAACACGCCCGGTGAGGTCCGGTCAGTCCGACGAACGCGCGATGTAGGGCGCCGCTCCGCTGGCATGGTCGGTGGCGTCGCGCACGGCGGTCACCCCCGGCACTTTCTCCAGCAGGGTCTTCTCGATGCCCTGCTTCAAGGTCACATCGGCCATGCCGCAGCCGTGGCAGCCGCCGCCGAAGTTGAGCATCACCACGCCTTCCGCGGTGACTTCCTGCACCGAGACGTGGCCTTTGTGCTGGGCGAGCTGCGGGTTGATCTCGTGCTCGACCACCCAGCGCACGCGCTCGATCAGCGAGGCCGATTCGCCCGGGGTCACGCCCTTGATCTTCGGCGCACGGATCTGCAGTTGGCTGCTGGTGGCCTGCTGGGTGTAGTCGATCTCGGCGCCGTCGAGGTATTGCACGCTGCCGGCATCCAGCCACAGGGTGAATCCCTCGCAGTCCACCGCCCATTCGTCGCCCTGCAGGTCGCCGGGTTCGGCGAATTCGAGGCGGACATCGGCGCGCGGCGTGCCGGGATGCATGGCGCTGAGGCGCACGCCGAGGCCCGGCAGCGCCTCGCGTTCGATGAGGCGGCGGAAATGCGTTTGGGCGGATTCGGAAATCTGGATCATCGGGCTATTCTAGCGGCCCGATCCGTCCGTGCTCGTCACGTTTTCGTTACGTGAGCGGAACAATGTTCAGCTTCACGCGACTTGCCACCAGGAGCCCCGCCGTGCCCGACCTCATTCCCCTCGCCCAGGCCCACTGCATCCCGCGTCGCGGCCACGAACACCGCCTTCCGCCCGCGCGCATCGCCGAACTCATGCCGCAGCTGCCCGGCTGGGAGCTGGCGGAGAACGGCCACGCGCTGACCAAGACCTTCACGTTCGCCGATTACTACCGGACGATGGCGTTCGTGAATGCGCTGGCGCACGTGGCCCATCGCGAAGACCACCATCCAGACCTTGGCGTGCATTACGACCGCTGCGTCGTCCGCTTTTCGACGCACGACGTCGGCGGGCTCAGCGAAAACGACTTCATCTGCGCGGCCAAGGCCGAAGCGCTGGCGGACTGACGATGGAAACGACGCACGGCCCGACGGGCAGATACAGCTTCGTCGCGATGCTGTTCATCATGGCCGCCACCGGCTTTTTGATGGGCGGCATGGCGCTGTACGACGACGCGCTGTTCCGGTTCAAGGGGCGCGACGCGATGATGGTCGCGACCGACCCGCCGAAATGGCTGATCGCCCGCGACGGCAACTACCAGGCCCGCACCGTCAACGTGAAATACGTGGCCACCGCTGGCGAGGGCGCCGACGACGGGATCGCGGTGCCGGCGAAGCATGTCTCCGGCGACGAAGTGCGGCGGATGGCACAGGGCGAGCGCATCCCGGTGCGCTATGTCGATGGCGATCCCCGGCATGCGCGCATCGACGGCGCGCAGGGCGACAACCCCTGGGGCTGGCTGACGCTCGGGATCGTGGGGCTGCTGCTCGCGCTCTACGCGCGGAGATTGCTGCACCGGGAATCGCGCCGTTAGATCGGCACAGGACACGCTCCACCCGACGATATCGACGCCCTTGGCGCCGGGGACGTCACCCACAACGGAAATGTACGGCGTATGCCCATCACCTCACCCGCTTGGTTCACCGATTTCGGACAGGGCGCCAACGCCCCGGTCCGGCTGTTCGCCTTCGCCCATGCAGGCGGCGGCCCCAGCGTCTTCGGCCGCTGGGGCAAAGGCTTGCCGGATGCGCATGTCCTGGCGACGCGCCTGCCGGGCCGCGAATCGCGCATCGCCGAATCGCCTTATTCGGCGATGCAGCCGCTGATCGAAACACTGGCCGAGCAAATCGCACCCCTGCTGGATCGGCCATTCGCGCTGTATGGCCACAGCCTTGGCGGCCTGATCGCATTCGAACTGGCGCAGCGGCTGCGCGCACTCGGGCTGCCCCAGCCCGACCGCCTGCTGGTCGGCGCCTGCCGCGCGCCGGACCGCACCTCCCCGCATCCGAAACTGTACGAACTCGACGATGCCGGCTTCATAAAAGGATTGCAGCGCTACGGCGGCCTGCCGCAGCCGGTGCTGGATGCGCCGGAACTGCTGGCCTTGCTGCTGCCGATGCTGCGCGCAGATTTCACCCTGGCGCAAGCGCATGTCTACCGCGCGCGCGCGCCGCTGGACCAACCCATCGTGGTCTATCACGGCAATCGCGACGATCTGATCGATACCGCGGACATCGCCGCATGGCGCGAACATGGACGCGACGACGTGCGGCTGCGTACGTTCGACGCCGGGCATTTCTTCCATCTGAGCCACGAAGCCGAACTGTTGGCCGAGATCGCCGGGGAATTGGCCGCGATCGCGCCAGCACACGCGCGGTGATCGCGCGGCGACGCGGTTGCCGAGGCCAGTCGAGGCAGGTTGCCGAAATCGTTTGCCGAAGCCGGCGGCGCAGCAGGCCGCCTGGAACGATTAGACTAAGCTTCCCCGCAACCGGACGCGCCAGGGATGCCCATGGGTGACATCACCGAAATCATCGATGTCGGCAATCAGGGCAGCGGCGTCGACAACGCGGCGCTGTTCAACGCCGCTTACGCCGAACTGAAAAAACTTGCGCATGCACGGCTGTCGCGCTCCGGTCCGTTGACCCTACTCGACAGCACCGCGCTGGTGAACGAAATCTGGTTGCGACTGTCAGGCAAAGAGACGCTGCAGGTCGATACCCGCCGGCGCTTTTTCGCCTACGCCGCCCAGGTCATGCGCGCGGTCATCGTCGATCAACTGCGCGAACGCCACGCCCTGCGCCGCGGCGGCGGCGAGCGCGCGATCACGCTCAACACTGCGCTGGGCGACGGCGTCGCCGGCGACGACGAAGCGCTGCAGGTCCACGAAGCGCTGGAATCGCTGGCGCAGTTGGAACCGCGGCTCGCCCAGGTGGTGGAGATGCGCTATTTCGGCGGCATGACCGAGATCGAAATCGGCGAAACGCTGGGGCTGACCGAACGCACCGTACGCCGCGACTGGGAAAAAGCCCGACTGTTGCTGGCGTCGATGCTGGCGTGAGCGCGTTGCATAGGCCTACTGCTGGCGACGCATGCTTCTTCAGTGCATGCCGCTGTCCGGTTCATCCCCCGCATCCCGTTCGGGCAGGCGCCCACCCACGGGAACACGCATGAAGCCCTTGCCCTGCCCGCCCTCCGATTGGCCGCGGTTCTCATCGCTGCTCGACGCCTATCTCGAACTCGAACCCGGGCAGCGCTCGGCATGGCTCGATGCTTTGCCGGAGAACGACGCCCCGTTCAAACCTTCGCTGCAGGCGGTGCTTTCGACCGGAGAGCGTCGCGGCGGCGACTGGCTGGACCGGCCGACCGGCGGCGTCGAGATCGCATCGCCTTACGTCGAAGGCATGCGCCTCGGCCCGTGGCGGCTGCTGCGGCCGCTGGGCAGCGGCGGCATGGGCGCGGTGTGGCTGGCGGCGCGCGCCGACGGCGCCTACGAACGCCAGGTCGCGCTGAAACTGCCGCACGCGCACCTGCTGGCGGGCGCGCAGCGCGAACGTTTCCAGCGCGAACGCGACATCCTCGCCGGATTGACCGACCCGCGCATCGCGCGTTTCTACGACGCCGGCATCGGCGAAGACGAAAGCCAGCAAGAACAGCCGTGGCTGGCGCTGGAGTACGTGGAAGGCACGCCGATCACCGAACACTGCGAGGGCCGCGCGCTATCGACCCGCGACCGCGTGGCGCTGCTGCGCGAGGTCGCCGCGGCGGTGCAGGCCGCGCACGCGCGGCTGGTCGTGCATCGCGATCTCAAACCGGCGAATGTGCTGGTGACCGGTGCCGGCGAAGTGAAACTGCTGGATTTCGGCATCGCCAAACTGGTCGACGGTAATGGCGACGACAATGCAGGTTTGACCCAACTCGGCGGCCGCGCTGTCACCCCTGACTACGCCGCACCGGAACAACTCGACGGCGGCGCGATCACAGTCGCCACCGACGTGTATGCCCTGGGCGTGATGCTGTACGAGTTGCTGGCCGGGCAACGTCCGTTCCCCACCCGCTCGCGCTTGGGACGGATGATAGAACAGCGCGAGGAGGCGCCGCTGGCGTCGAGCCGCGCCAGCGGCAAGCGCCGCGGCGAACTGGCCGGCGATCTCGATGCCATCCTCGCCAAGGCCATGGCCATCGACGCGGCCCATCGCTACGTCTCGGTCGACGCTTTTTCGGAAGACCTGCGACGCTATCTGTCGCACCAGCCGATCCAGGCGCAGCGCATCGGCCGCTGGCGGCGCGCACGCAAGTTCGTCCGCCGCCACCGCCAGGGCGTGGCCGTCGCCTGTCTGCTGCTGGCCGCGCTGGGCGCCGGCGTGGGCGGCGTGCTCTGGCAGGCGCAGCGCGCGACCGAAGAAGCGCGCCGCGCCAGCGCGATCAAGGACTTCCTGATCGAAATCTTCGCCGCGAACGACCCGCGCATCGCCTCCGACCAACCACGCGGCAGCATTTCCGCGAAAGCCCTGCTGGATGCCGGCGCAGCGAAGATCGAATCGCGTTTCGCCGACGACCCTGATCTCCAGATCGAACTGCTGCGTACGGTCGCCGATCTGTACGCACAGTTCGGCGAGGACGAACGCTACGAAGCGCTGCAGGCGCTGCAGCTGAAGAAAGTGCGCGAACGCTACGGCCCACTGCATCCGAACATCCTCAATGGCGCGGTGGAAGCATCGACGCGCGCATGCAGCGCGGGCGACGGGCCGCGCTGCCAGGCCACGCTGGCCGAAGCCGACAAGTTGTTGAGCGCCGCCGGCGATAAAGATCCCGAGTTGCGCGCCTACTGGTGGATCGGCCGGGCGCAACATCTGCAACGCCAGGACGGTCGCGTCGACGATGCGCGGCACGCATTCGAACGCGCAGTGGTGCTGTTCGGCAAACACGCGCCGCGTTCGCGCGGGCACGTCACCGCGTTGCACGAATTGGCCGGGTTCCTGAACGCACAGCAGCAGGACTACGCGCGTGCCATCGCCACCTACCACCGGGCGCTGGCGCTGGCCGAATCGCTGCCGGACAGGAACGATGCCGAACTGCAGACGCTCTACGGCAATCTCGGCCTGATCCATCAGCAGCTTGGCCAATTCGCCGAGGCCGCCATCGCGTTCCGGAAATCCGCGGACATCGCCGACCGCACCACCGGCGCGGAATTTCCCACCGCCTGGGTGCCGCGCGCGAACGCCGCGCGCACCCTGCATCTGATCGGCCAGCGCGACGCCGCGCATCTCGAATTCAAGCGTTTGCTGCCGCTGCTGCCCACCGACGGCAGCCATCCGCTGGAAGCGGCGACCGTACGCCTGCATTACGGCGAACGGATGGCCAGCGAAGGCCAAGCAGCGGCCGGCATCGCTGCGCTGGAGGCGGTGGAGCGCACCTACACGCAGCAGTCCGCATTCTCGTTCCAGTTGCGGCTGACGCGACGGTTCCTGGGCGAAGCCTATGCCCGCGCCGGCCGCAACGACGACGCCGGGCGCATGTTGAAAGCGTCGCTCGACGACTATCTGGCCCATCAGCAAGACCGCGAACAGGCGGTGATGGCGATCCGCGAAAGCTGGGGACGCTGGCTGCTGGACAACGGCAAGCTGGACGAAGCGCAGACGCAGTTCGGGACCATCGTCGAGCACGCCGACGGCCGCACGCTGGCGCATATCGCACTGGCCCATGCCGGGCTGGCGCGCGTGGCGCTGGCCAGACGCGATCGCGCGCTCGCCTGGCGCGAAAGCGCCGCGGCGCTGGAGACCTGGAACCAGGTCGCCGGTTTCCGCGACGTGCGGATGGGCCCGTATCTGCAACGGATACGCGCCGACGTGCTGGCGGCCGGCGGCGAAATCGCTGCCGCCCAAGTGCTGGAAGACGAAGCCGCCGCCGCCAGCGCGCGCTACGACCATTCCGACAGCCCCACGGTGGTACGCCGACGCATGGCTGCACTGCAGTAAATAGCCCCTGGCAAAGTCGGGGGCTTCATAAGGAAAGCCCTTCAGAACCTGTTCAAAATCTCGGGCCTGGGAAAATATTCTGTCATCCCGAACGAGGGCGAAGCCCGAGGAGGGATCTGCTTATCGCCGGCATCCACAACAGCAGATCCCTCAACCCGCTGGCGCGGGCGTTCGGGATGACAGGGCGTAGCGGTTTGCAGTTGAGGGTCCAACTGTTGCAGGACATGCTCATGCGGTGATGGGAGATTTTGAACAGGCTCTCAAAGAGACCGATAACACAATGTATCGCCTGAAGGCGGCAGAGCTCGATCCCCTTCTCCCGTCGGGAGAAGAGCCTGCCCCGGACCCCGTATCGAGTACGGGGCAAGCTTTGATCCGGGGTGGCGCGTAGCGCCGGATGAGGGTACGGCGAAGCCACGCATGTCCGAACCATCGCAACTTCGCCGTACCCTCACCCCAACCCCTCTCCCGATGGGAGAGGGGCTTTCGAAGCAGACCGCCGCAAAGGTCAAACCCTTGGAATCCCCCGGCAGAGCCGGGGGTTTTCCTTTGGAGCGAATAAAAGCATTACAACCGGCTACGTGACCCGCTCTACGCAGTACGCACAGCCCCGGTCTGTCTTGCGCCAGATCGCGGCAAAAATAATTTTCGGCGCCATGTCCGGTTTGCATGGCCAACCCCCGTTCGGCAATGGTCCCTCACATCATGGATCGCCGACATGTCCCGCAACCGCTTCGCACTCGCCCTCGTCCTGACGCTCGCCGCCTGCATCGGTACCGCTCACGCGGGCTCCAAGCAGCGTCCGACCCTGCCGCGCAAGAGCAACGACGCGCGCGTCGCCGTCGCGATCTACGAATTCACCAGCAACCTGCCCGAGATCTCGCCGCGCGGCGCCACCGAACAGTTCAAGACCGCACTGGTACAGAGCGGCCAGTTCCGCGTGGTGGAACGCGCCAAGCTCGACCGCGGCGTGGTCCGCGAAAAGCAGATGAACGCCGCCGGGCAGACCACCGGTAGCACGTCCCAGCAGCAGTTGCGCGGCGCCGAATACATTTTCGAAGCCGAGATCACCGAGCTGGGCAGCGGCACACGCACCAGCAGCAACGGCGTGAACATCGGCGGCATGCAGATCGGCGGCGCCAGCAACCACGACGAATTCGGCATCGACGTCAGCATCGTCGACGCCAACACCGGCGATGTGGTCGACGCGATCAGCGTGCGCAAGCGCATGAAAGGCGCCGCACGCAGCGTCGGCGGCATCGGCGCGCTCATCAACCGCGTCCGCGCCGAGAAAGGCAAGGGCGGCGTGGCCTACAGCCCCGAAGTGCAGCACCAGTCCACCAGCAAGGACAACTTCGACGCGGTACTGCGCGAGGCCATTGAGGAAGCCGTGTACGAACTGGCGAAGCGTTTCGACGCCAGCGTCGCCGACAGCAAGTAATCAGGAGCCACGATCATGCGCATCCATCACACCATGTCGCTGCTCGCACTGGCACTGACCGCTGCCTGCGGCACCGCTTATGCACAGCAGGGTTACGGTTACCCGCAGCAGTCCGGGCCGGCCGCGCCCTCCACCATTCCCGGCCGCGGCGACAGCGAAGCGCGCGTGCCTAACGTGGACCCGGCGCCGGTCGCGATGCCCAAGCCGCGCAAGCCGAAGCCGCAACCGCAACCGTCGCCCTGGGGCGGCACCGCACCGACCAATCCCGCAACGCCGCCGGTCGCGTCGCAGCCGCCCGTCGCTTCCAAACCGCCTGTCGCCTCGAAACCACCCGTCGCGCAGGGCAACACCGGCAAACCGCCGGCCACGCAGACCGGCACGCCGCCGAACGGCCCGGTGGTTGTGGTCACCCCCGGGCAGAACACGCCGCCGCCGTCGCAGCCGTCGGGCGGCGCGAACGATCGCCTGACCAGCGCCTATCGTGGCTTGGGCACCAACACCGCCGCGGTGGTCCGTGCCGGCGGCGCGACGCAAGGCGGCAGCCTCGGCAGCGCGTCCGTACAGCGGACGACTTCCACGGTGCTGGCCTGCACGCAGAACGGCAACACCCCGAAAATCACCCGCATCCGTCCCGCGAACGAATCATCCCTGCAACCGGGCGGCGCATTCATCGTCGAAGGCCTGTGCTTCGGCGACGCCCGCGGCAAAGTGCAGGTGACACTGCCGACGCAGTACGGGCGCATCCAAGCGAACGAAGCACAGATCCTCGACTGGGCCGGCGACAAGATCCTCGCGCAGTTGCCGGATGGCGTGACCAAGGCGACGGCCGGCGATGCGTCGGTGGAAATCGCATCGGCCGGCGGCACCCGCGGTGCGGGCAAGGACATCGCGTTCGAGCCGCGCTGGGAAAAGATCAAGCTCAATGCCGTCGAGGTGGGTGTGTCCGCGTGCCAAGTGCCCAACATGCCTTCGGCCTATCACTACTGCCATGCCATCGAGAAGAATGGGGGCGTGGTCCTTTCGGGCACCCATCATCGCGGCGACCCCGCCACCCATCCCATCCGCGCGAGCAGCGATCGCTACGACCTGCGCATGCCGGCATGGATGCGTCCTGCGGGCTGCGGCATGAGCCTGTCCACCAGCGTGAACGATTTCGCGCCCGAAGCGCATGCGGAGGTGCGCCACGACGGCGCGAGCGTGATTGTCAGCTGGAAATTCACCGAAAAGGCCGACGACGAAGCGTTCTTCGCCTACGACGTCGAGTGCATGGCATGGGTCCCCGCGGGCGTGGTGCAGCAATGAACGCCGTCAACCTGCTGCTCTTCGTCAGCCTCGCGCTCGCCAGCGCGCAGGCATCGGCCCATCCGCCCGGTCATCCGGGACATCACCCGCCGACCACGCAGGTGCCGCAACCGATCGCGCCATCGACGCTGCCGTACGAGGCGTATCGCTACGGCGACGACTATCCGTACGCGATCGACCACGAACGATACGAATACGACACCCGCGGGCCGTGCATTGCACAAACAACATCACAGGACAGTTCAGGCGAAACATCCGATTCGACCGCATCAGATGAAAGCACTACACCGAACGCCATCGACTGGTGCGCGCTTGCGCCCTACCAGCCCCGTTACGCGCCGCAGGTTCCGGCGTCGTGGTGGTGGCATCACCGCACCCCTTGGCGCTACGGAAGAACGCGGTGAGCGTCCTGCGTATCGCACTGCATGGCGTTCGCCTCGGCCTGCTCGTTCTGCTGATGCTGCAAGTGCTGCAGATGGGCTCCGCGCTGCAGATGCTGGATGCCCCAGACGCCTTTGAAGTCAGCCCGTTCCTGCTGGCCGCGCTGGTTTTCAAATCGATCCTGCTGCTCGCGAACCTCGGCTTGCTGTGCCTGGCGCACTACGCCGTCCGCAGATCGCGACCGACGCCGCCTTCGCCCACCCTTCGTCCCAATTTCAATGGAGAGTCATCATGAAGCTCATCGTCCTTCCACTGTCGGCCTGCCTGATCTTCGCAGCGAACACCGCGCACGCGCTCGATCCCGTCTGCGAAACGTATCTGCGCGCCGCGGAAAAATCCGCACAGCAACCCGCGCGCCACACCATCACCGAAACCGGCGGCATGCGTCTGGAAATCATCGTCGCTGGCGGCAAAACCTATACCAGGATGGGCGGCAACTGGAATCGGCACAACAACACCGATGTCGGCCAATCCGCAGCAAAGGAGCTCAACGCGGCCATCCGCTCGGGCAAATACCCGATGAGCGGCTGCCGCAAGCTGGGGCCGCAGAACGTCGACGGCATTGCGACCACCGGCTATGCCTACACCCTGAAAATTCCGGGTATGCCGAGCGGAGAAGCCAAAGCCTTCGTCGGCAGCGACGGCCTGGTGCATGCGCAGTCCACCTCGGACGCGAAAGTCCGCATCCGCTACAGCGGTGTAACCGCGCCGGCGCTGTGAGGAGCGAGATCTTATGAACACGATCCTGTTCGCGAATCGACACCCGCTGATACTGGCGATCGCAGCGATACTGCTCATGTCCGGCTGCGGCAAGCAAGCCGATGCGGAATCGGCCGAATGGCCGGCCATCGAAGCCGCCACCGCATCCACAGCAAGCAAAGAGGCACCGGCCGGCCCGCTGCCGCGCGCCTGCACGCTGCTGACCATGGAAGAAGCGCAGACCGTGATCGGCCAGAGCGCCGGACAGATGGCCGACGACCCGGAGAACTGCATGTGGGCCAGCAGCGAACACCCGGGCAGGATGACCATGTTGATGGTGCAGGTGATCCGCGGTGGAACGCCCGCGGAAACCGACACGCTGTACGAGAACCTCACCGGCCTGTCGGGCAATCTCAACATGGCGGTCAACGATCAGCTGGGCGAGAAAACCCGAAAATCCGGCCAGGAAATAGAAGGTCTTGGCGATGCGGCCTGGTGCTCGGCGAGCAATGCCGATCTGATCGGCGCGCAGCAGCTGATCGTCCGCAACGGCACGATCATTCTCTCGCTCAACATCACCGGCATGACCAAGGGCGAGCGGCAGGCATCGCTGTGTCCGCGACTGGAAGTCGCCGGTCGTACCGCGCTGGGTCGCCTCGGAGGTGCGTCGTGAGCCATTCCGGAATCATGCGCCGCGAACTGATCATCGCCACCTGCGCCGCCATCGGCGGTTCGGCACTGACGACCGTGCTGCTGGCGGGCATCGGCAGCGCCTATGCCGTCGGCCCCACGCCGTCCCTGCAGACGCTGCACGATCGCGTGCGCAAACTGGAAACCCGCGTCGCCGCTCTGGAGACCCACGACATCGCACAGGAGCAGGAGCGCGACACGCCCACTGGAAACCGGGTCCGCGCGCCGTTCGTTGTCGTCGATGCCAAGGACCGCCCGATCGTGACGATCGACGCGAGCGGCGACGCGCATTTCCTGAAGATGGGAACATCGGGTTCAGGCCCTTCGTTGCAATTGGAACGCAATGCCGGACGTGCCGGCCTGGTCGCCCAACTCGGCGCCAGCGACCAACATGCTCGCGTCGGTGTAGGCATGTCGACAGGGCCACGCCTGGAGGTCTACACCGCACGGAATTCGACCATCATCGGCGGAGGCCCCCACAATAGACACGGTCTTTTCCTGCGCGATGGAAGCGGCAAAGACCAGACGCCCGCCAAAGCGCTCGGCGAATTGGCGGTGAATGTCGGCGAGAGCGGCGGCATTCTGCGTCTCTACGACAGGAACGCTCAGCAGGTGATTTCGGCCGGTAGCAACCCCAACGAAGGTGGCCGTGCGCAACTCGGGCTGAACACGCCCGGGAAAGGCATGGGAATCGTCCTGTATACCGAAGCGGATGGCCACGGCGAGCTGCAGGTACTCGGCGACGGCAACGGCAAACCTGTGATCGAACTCAGCGGCAGCCGTCGGCATCTGCTGCTCAGCAACCGCGCCGGAACGCCCGCCGCGGTGATGCGTCTGTCGCAGGGCGGCAGCGGCAGCGGCGGCAACTTCACCGCCGTGGACGGCGCCGGCAACAACGTGGTGTCGCTGGGCGCGAAATCGGGCGGCGGCGGCGCGCTGTGCGCCATCCATCCCAAGAAGGGCAACAAATGTTTCCCCTGACCTTTGCGGGAGCGACCCTGCGACGGCTTGCAATGTCGTGCAGCGTCGTCGTCATCGCGCATGCAGCGGCCCTGCACGCTCAAGTGGCGCATGCGGCGGACAGGATTCCGCTGGTGCGCGGCCTGATCGTCACCACCGCCATCGCCGAACCCGGCGGCGATTACGAGTCGCGCAAGTCGCTCGCCGCCCGCGAAGACGGCGGCTGGAATCTCGCGTACGGATCGAGCGTGCCGGTCGCGAACGGTCGTTCGCGGCCGGTGTCGAGCACGCGCTTCCTGCACGACAACGATCTCGCCACCGCACGCACGTACCGCAATCACTTCGAGGACGGCGCCGACGAAGACTATCCGGGCACTACCGCGCTCGGCGCTTCGACGGCGGCGCTGTCGGAACTCAAGTCCAAGGGCAGCGCACGATTCGCGCTGGTCGGCGAGTCTCGCTGGATCGGGCGCGCACTCGCCGCAGATCCAACACAGGCCGCGATCGGCAAACTGGCGGGCGGTTTCACCACCAGCGCCAACGTCGCGTACAAGGGCGAACTCAAACGCCGCAGCGCGGGTTCACTGCGCGTCCTCGTCAATGGTCAATCGCAGACCTTGCCCATCGTGGTCGCCAACGGCGTGTTCACCGCGAAAAACGGCGCGTCGATCCGCGCGGAACTGAGTCTGCTCGATGATCCCGCAAACCCGCTCGCGCTGCAGTGGCGCATCGGCACGACCTCGCTGCGCGTCGTGCGGATCGATTTCCCCTCGAACACCGCCGCATCGCTGGGCGACACCCTGCGTCGCGACAA
Source organism: uncultured Thermomonas sp. (assembly GCA_966203835.1). GTDB lineage: Bacteria > Pseudomonadota > Gammaproteobacteria > Xanthomonadales > Xanthomonadaceae > Lysobacter_I. The sequence goes on along the minus strand of CBIHKW010000080.1, from coordinate 6,583 downwards.
ACGGGTCGCCCTGCCCGGCCTGTATTTCGACTTCGGTTCCGCGGTGCTGAAACCGGAATCGGCGGCAGCGCTGCGCACGATTCTCGCGGCCGTCCGCGCGAACGGCACAACGAAATTGAGGCTGGAAGGCCACACCGATGCCATCGGCGATGCGAATGCGAATCTGGCGCTGTCGCGCGCCCGCGCCAGCGCCGTGCGCGTGGCGCTGGTGAAACTCGATGCCGCACTCGCATCGCGCCTGCATGCCGACGGCTTCGGCGCCGCGCGTCCGAAAGCCGACAACCGCACGCTCGAAGGTCGAGCGCAGAACCGCCGCGTCGAACTGGTACTGCCCTGATGCCCATTCATCGAAAAATACTGCTCTGGATCGCCCTCGCGGTGGTGTCTTTCTGCGCCTTGCAAGTGGGATGGCGCTTCTGGCTGCTGAGCGCGGGCGATCCCGTCGTCGGCGAAGTCAGAGTGGCCACGGACAGTTGCCGCACCAAGCATCGCGCGAACTGTTTCCTGGGCCGCGCCATCGTGAATCCGCGCATGGACACGCACAAACTCAAGGTCAGCAAGATTCCCGGCGGCCGTTTCTACTCGGTCGGCGAAACCGTCGAGATGCGCGTGTACCCGGCCGAACGGCTCTATCTCGCCGCCGTCTACACGCCGATCAACTGGCTGCTCGGCCCGGTCCGCACCGCGGTGATCGCACTGCTGATCCTGTTTTCGGCGCTGATGCCCGCACGCCTGAAAGTGCTGTGGATACCGCCGATCGTGATCGCGATCTTTCTCACCATGGGTTGAACCCCGCAATCCATCGTTATCCCATCCGCATGCCCCCGCATGCACTCAACCAAGGAATCTCTCATGCACCTTTCCAATTTTTCCGTCGCCGCGCTCGCTTCCACCGCACTCGCCATGGCCTGCGCCGTCGGCGCCGCACCGCCCGATTGGGAGACGCCCACCGTGATGCGCACCCCAGCCAAACCCGCTGACGCAGCGGTTCGCGCCGGCGACGTTTACGTCCAACCGAATTCCCACTGGGTGCGCGTGCCCGGCTGCGCGCGCGACATCGCCGGCGGCGGCAACGGCGTGATGTACGTGACCGGCTGCGACGTGGTGCCCAACAGTCGCGGCTCCTCGCACTTCTACCGCTGGAACGGCGGCGAGTTCGCGCAGCTCGGCGTTGCCGGCTACGGCAGCGCCATCGCGACCTACGCCGGCAACAGCTACACCGTCGGCGGCGACGCGATGTTGTACAGCAGCATCAACGACGGCGAGTGGATCAAGCGCGGCACGCCGAACGACAAGCCGATCACTGACGTCGCCGCCGGCCAGGCCGGCATCTGGGTCATCACCTCGCAGCCGAAAGGCGAAGGCGGCAACGCCATTTCGCGCGCTATGCCGTGCCCGAATACCGGCATCGCCGGCGGCGCCAAGGACTTCTGCGGCTGGGAAGAAATGCCCGGCGCCGCGGTACGCATTTCGGTCGGCCGCACCGCATGGGTGGTCAACGCGCAGGGGCAGATCTTCGAATGGTCCACCTACGGCGGTGGACACTGGCAGAAGCGCCCGGGTTGTTTCACCGATGTCGCTGCGAACGGCGCCATCTACGCCGTCACCTGCAAGCGCGGCAACGGCGATGGCAACGCGATCCATCGCTGGGATAACTCGGGCGCCTGGGTCGATGTGCAGGGCGCCGGCAAGCGCGTGGGCGTGGATGCCGCCGGCAACGCCTGGGCCATCACCGACAGCGGCGAGATCTGGCGCCACGAGGTCCGATAAGCGCAGCGCGCTGAATCTCGCGCCTGAGGCCTGCCGTGCCTGGCCTTCACAGAAAGCCCGGATCGTCGAGAACGATCCGGGCTTTTCGATGGCGTTACTTCAGTCGATCCAATGCGTCCACCAGCTCGGGCGCCAGCGGCGCATCCAGCAGATACGGCTCGCGGCCGCCGTCCAGCGCGAATTCCAACGACGCCGCGTGCAGGAACAGCCGCTTCAGGCCGATCTGCTCGCGCAGGCGCTTGTTGACCTCCGGATCGCCGTATTTGTCGTCGCCCGCCACCGAATGACCGATGTGCTGGGCGTGGACGCGGATCTGGTGGGTGCGGCCGGTTTCGATCCGCACTTCGCAGTACGAATGTCCGCCGCGACGCTCCAGCACCCGGAAATGGCTGAGCGAAGCCTTGCCGCCCGAATGCACCTGCACATGCCGCTCGCCGCCCTGGCGCAGGCCGATATGCAGCGGCGCGTCGACGCTCATGGTGCCGTCGGGCATGCGCCCGACCAGCAGGGTCAGGTAGCGTTTGGCGATACCGCGACCATCTTCGGCATCGCTTTCGCGCATCAGCGCCTGCAGTTCGGTCAGGGCCGAACGCTTTTTGGCGATGACCATCAGCCCGGAGGTGTCGCGGTCGAGCCGGTGGACCAGCTCCAGGGTCGCGTTCGGACGCAGGGCGCGCAGGGTCTCGATCACCCCGAAACTGATCCCGCTGCCGCCGTGGCTGGCCACTCCGGTGGGTTTATTGATCGCCAGCAGCCGGGCGTCCTCGAAAATGATGCTGGCTTCCACCGCCTGCAGCAGGCCGGGCGCCGGGGTGCCTTTCTCGCCCGGTTCGGGCACGTGTACCGGCGGAATCCGCACCTCATCGCCCCCCTCCAGCCGAGTTTCGGCCTTGGCACGGCCGCCGTTCACGCGCACCTGCCCGCTGCGGATGATCTTGTAAATCAGCGACTTGGGCGCGCCCTTGAGCACGCCGAACAGGAAGTTGTCGAGCCGTTGACCGTCGCGGTCCTCGTGGATGCGGACAAGACGGACCTTGCCGGAAGGCTCGGTGCCGGAACGCGGCGGTACATTCGATGTGGTCATAAGGATGAGGTCATGGGGATTGTGATCTGCTACACTCGTTGAGCGGTATAAGGGGTTGATTTCGCTAGGGAGTTAGCGACAGACGCATTCGCGTCGCGTCGCTCGAATGGGCCGAAAGCCCGCCTCCCCCGCGATATCCGATGCAGTACGCGACCACCGCCCCCGGGGCGGCCATGTTAGCGGCTTGTCGGCAAAGCCGGTTATCGCCGAGTGCGTCAGACACTCGTGCTGAACACGTCCCGTGCCGCCGCATCATCGCGCTTCCAGCGCAACCGACGCAGGCGGCCGGCCTGTAACACGTTATAGAACAACAAGCGCTCCCGCGGCTCGCCGTGGTGTTGCAGCGCTGGAATACTTGAAGCGGCTCATGCCGCGCGCCTGCCCCATGGCAGGCCCGCCCCTTGGGCGGGACGAGCGCGCGACGGTGTCGCCGGCAGTCTCCAGAGGCGAAAACGCCCATGGCGTTCCGCGCGCCCGCTTTCGAGCGGGAATGATGCGCGTGAGGAACGCAAGACCATGAAACGCATGCTGATCAACGCGACGCAGGCTGAAGAACTGCGCGTCGCCATCGTCGAAGGCCAGAATCTCTACGACATCGATATCGAAAGGCCGTCGAAAGAACAGAAGAAATCCAACATCTACAAAGGCCGGATCACCCGGCTCGAACCGTCGCTGGAAGCGGCGTTCGTCGAATATGGCGGCGAGCGCCACGGCTTCCTGCCGCTGAAGGAAATTTCGCGCGACTACTTCCAGGCCGGTGTGGACCACCACAAGGCCGGGATCAAGGAGCTGCTGCGCGAGGGTCAGGAAGTCGTCGTCCAGGTCGACAAGGAAGAGCGCGGCAACAAGGGCGCCGCCCTGACCACGTTCATCTCGCTGGCCGGCCGCTACATGGTGCTGATGCCCAACTCGCCCACCGCCGGCGGCGTCTCGCGCCGGATCGAAGGCGACGACCGCGCCGCGCTGAAAGCGGCGATGGACGTGCTGGCCATCCCCGACGAAATGGGCGTCATCATCCGCACCGCCGGCGTCGGCCGCGACGCCGAAGAACTGCAGTGGGATCTCGATTACCTGCTCAGCGTCTGGAAAGCCATCGCCGAAGCCGCGCTGAAGAAGACCTCGCCGTTCCTGATTTACCAGGAATCGCGGCTGATCATCCGCGCACTGCGCGACTACATGCGCGCCGACATCGGCGAGATCCTGGTCGACACGCCCGAGATGTACGAAGAGGCGAAAGAGTTCGTCGAGCAGGTGATGCCGCAGAACATGCGGAAGCTCAAGCAGTACATCGACGACACCCCGCTGTTCAACCGCTTCCAGATCGAATCGCAGATCGAGAACGCCTACGAGCGTTCGGTGCGCCTGCCTTCGGGCGGCTCGCTGGTGATCGACCAGACCGAAGCGCTGACCGCGGTCGACGTGAACTCCTCGCGCGCCACCAAGGGCGGCGACATCGAGGAAACCGCGTTCAACACCAATCTGGAAGCGGCCGAAGAAGTCGCGCGCCAGATGCGTCTGCGCGATCTCGGCGGCCTGGTGGTGATCGACTTCATCGACATGGCGTCGAACAAGCACCAGCGCGATGTCGAGAACAAGCTCTCGCAGGCGCTGAAGCACGATCGCGCCCGCGTCCAGCTCGGCCGCATTTCCAAGTTCGGCCTGATGGAAATGTCGCGCCAGCGGCTGCGCCCGAGCCTCGGCGAATCCAGCCAGCTGGTGTGCCCGCGCTGCGACGGCCACGGCCGCATGCGCAGCATCGAATCGCTGTCGCTGTCGATCATCCGCCTCGCCGAAGAGCACGCGATGAAGGACAACACCGGCCAGGTGCTGGTGCAGGTGCCGGTCGAGATCGCGAACTATCTGCTCAACGAAAAGCGCCGCGCGCTGAACGAAATCGAGAAGCGCCACGACGCGCCGATCGTGATCGTCGCCGACGAATCGCTGCACACGCCGCATTACGAAGTCACCCGCATCCGCGAGAACGAGCTGAGCGAAGAGACCTCGAAGCCGAGCTACCAGCGCGGCACTCCGCGCAAGCTGGCGACGATCGCGCTGACCAAGGCGAATCTCAACGTTCCGGCCGCGCCCGCGGTGACCAACGTCAAGCCAGCGCGCCCGGCGCCGCTGCGCGAGGATCGCGAGGAAACTCCGCGCGCCGCCGCGCCGCAGCCGCAGGCCCCGCAGCCGGCGCCGACGCCCGCGTTCGCGCAGCCCGCGCCGGCCGCCAAGTCCGGCGGTCTGATGGGTTGGCTGAAGGGACTGTTCGGCGGCGACGCCGCACCGTCGCCCGCACCCGCGCGTCCGCACGGTCAACAGAATCGCGACCGCGGCGAGCGCCAGGACCGCAACGGCGGCCCGCGCCGCGACCAGCAGCGCGACAACCAGCGCGGCCCGAAGGGCGGACGCGACCAGCAGCGTCGCGATGAACCGCGCCGCGATGAACCGCGCCGCGATGAAGCCCGTCGCGGTTCGCCGCAGGCGCAGCAACCACAGCAGCAGAAGCCGCAGCCGCAGAACGAGCCGCGCCAGCCGCAGGGCCAGCGCCAGCCGCAACAGCCGAAGCAAGCCCAGCAGGGCGCGCAGCAGCCCAACGGACAGCAGCCGAAGCAGCAGCAACCGCGCCAGCAGACGCCGAAACCGGCGAACGCCGAAGGCGTCGACAACGCGCAGCGTCAGCAACAGCAGCCGCGTCGTGAAGAGCGTGCAGCCGAAACGCCGAAACCGCAGACCGCCGCGGCCGTCGACGCATCCGCACTGACACCTGTGGTATCGGCAGTGGTGTCGACCCTCCCGCCGCATGCCAACGACGCCGAAGCGCCGCTGGAAGCGGTGGATACCGCGATCGATGCGAATGGCCTCGAACACGCGGCCGATGACGCCGGAGACGATGGCTCGCAGGAAGCAGGCGGTCGTCGCCGTCGCGGACGTCGCGGTGGCCGTCGTCGTCGTCGCGGTGCCGGTGAAGGCGCCGCCGCGGGCGAAGAAATGTTGGCCGACGATGTGATGGCCAGCGACGAATCGCAGCCGACCACCGTCGACCGCAGCCAGCCGGAATTCGATTTCGACGACCTGCCGCCCATCGTGCGCGAACCTGCGACCGCCCCGGCGCCCGCACCTGCACAGATCGTCGCCGTGGAAGCGGCGGCGCCGACGGTGCTCGCCGCCGCGGTGGCTGCAGTCATCGAAGCGCCTCAGGTCGAAGCAGTTGCGCCTGTGATCGATGCGCCTGTGATCGATGCCCCCGTGATCGATGCCGTCGAAACGGCTCCGCCCGCGGTGCAGCAGGTCGCTGAAGCCAGCGTTCCGGTGATCGAAACGCCTGCCGCGGTCGAAGCCGCTCCTGTGGCCATCGCGCCAGCGCCGGTCGTCGAGCACGCTGTCGAACAGCCTGCTGTCGAACAGGTCGTAGAAACGGTTGCAGCGGTCATCGTGCCGGAGCCGGCGATCGAACCTGTGGTCGGGACCGTGACCGAGCCCGTTGCCGAAACGATCGTGGTGGTCGCCGATGTCGTTGTCGATGCGGCGCCTGTCGCCGAGATCGCCGCAGTCGAGCCGGTCGTCGCCGAGCCAGCAATCGTCCCGGCCATCGTCATCGCTCCGCCGGACGTGGCCGCCGAGCTCGTCCAGGACATCGCCGCGCCGCAGTACGGCATCGGCCTGCAGTTGTTCGACACCGTTCCCGGCACCGAAGCGGAAGCGACGGCGCAGATCGACGCTGCCGACGACGAC
>CBIHKW010000079.1:0-19789 GCA_966203835.1 uncultured Thermomonas sp. | reverse complement strand
CCAAGTCGCAGTCGACCTCCGGTCTGGCTGACGTCCGTGGCGGCGTCACCGCCTACGAAGAAGGCATCCCGGGCGGCGAGAATGGCGCCGGCACCCCGGCCAACGCCGACGTCGGCCTGGCCGCCAAGACCCCGCGTTGCAGCACCATCACCGTCGCCGGCAACTGGAACGCAGCGAACGGCCAGAGCATCCAGTGCACCCTGGCAGGCAATCCGAGCGTGATCGGCAAGACCATCACCCTGACCCGCGACGCCAACGGCCAGTGGCCGTGCACCGTCGGCGGCGGCCTCGCTGCCCAGCACCGCCCGAACGGTTGCACCTGATCCTTATCGATGTGCGATGTGTTCAAAGGATAGGGGTGCTTCGGCGCCCCTTTTCTTTCACGGCAATGCCGGCATCCATCGTTACGGTTTGGAAGCGTCTCCTGTCTCGGTAAGTCTTCCGGAGAACTCAACATGCATCGCACGCGCCGCAACCAAGCCGCTTTCACGCTGATCGAACTGATGATCGTGGTCGCCATCATCGCTGTCCTGGCCGCCATTGCGCTGCCGGCTTACCAGAACTACGTCGCCAAGTCGCAGTCCACCTCCGGTCTCGCCGATATCCGCGGCGGCCTGGTGGTCTTCGAAGAGCGCATCCAGAACTTCGAAGGCATTGCGGGCGGCTCCCCCAGCGGCCCGAACGACGTCGGCCTTCCAGCATCGACAGCACGCTGCAGTCCGATCGACGTCACTGGAAACTGGAACGATCCCTCTGGCCAGTCCATCCGCTGCACTTTGGCCGGCAACCCGAGTGTGACCGGCAAAACCATCAATCTGACCCGCGACGCCAATGGCCAGTGGCCTTGCACTGTCGGCGGCGGGCTCGCCACCCAGCATCGTCCGACCGGCTGCACCTGAGACCGGCAAACCCCGGATTTCGCCGCTGCCCGCAAAGGGCCATTGTTCCGTTTTTTCGTCCGTCGCCAAGCGCGCGCCCTGACGCACTTTTTTTCGCGACGGGCGTGGTCCAGAATCGTTCCGACGCCGGACCGGACCCGTCCGGGGGATCGGTCGACCGACCCGCCACGCGGGCTTTGGCGAAGCGGTACCATTTGCCCGAAACTTCATGCCGTTTCGATGTTATTGTCGGGAGTGCATGATCCACTTGGGGTCCGCAGGGCGAGGGGCTGCAGAATTGAACGTTGCTCACACATCCAATCTGATCGGCATCACCGGAATCGCCCGGCGACTGGTGCTGGATGGCGCCTTGGACGAGACTGCCGCCCGCGAGGCGCTCGACGCCGCCACCCGTGAGCGCAAACCGATCGCCAACTACCTGCGCGAGCAGAAGCTGGTAACCCCGCCGCAACTGGCCGCCGCCAACTCCATCGAGTTCGGCATGCCGCTGTTCGATCCCACGGTGATGGACCCCAGCCAGAGCGCGATCCGCCTGGTCAAGGAAGAACTGCTGCAGAAACACCACGTGCTGCCGCTGTTCAAGCGCGGCGGGCGACTGTTCGTCGGCGTCTCCGATCCGACCAACACCGCGGCCCTCGATGAGCTGAAGTTCCACACCAATCTGCTGGTGGAACCGATCCTGATCGACGAGGACACCATCAAGCGCATCATGCAGCTGTGGATGGAGTCCAGCGATGCGCTCGGCAATCTCGACGACGCCGAAGGGCTGGACAATCTCGACGTGTCCAGCGGCGAAGACGAGGGCGGCAGCGACGGCGGCATCGACACCAAGACCGACGACACCCCCGTGGTGAAGTTCGTCAACAAAGTGCTGGTCGACGCGATCCGCCGCGGCGCCTCCGACATCCACTTCGAGCCCTACGAAACCGACTACCGGGTGCGCCTGCGCATCGACGGCATCCTCAAGCAGGTCGCCAAAGCGCCGGTCAAGCTGAGCCAGCGCATCGCCGCGCGCCTGAAGGTGATGTCGCAATTGGACATCGCCGAGAAGCGCGTGCCGCAGGACGGCCGCATCAAGCTCAACCTGTCGAAAACCCGACAGATCGACTTCCGCGTCAGCACCCTGCCGACCCTGTTCGGCGAGAAAGTCGTGCTGCGTATCCTCGACGGCAGCGCGGCCAAGCTCGGCATCGAAAAGCTCGGCTACGAGCCGGATCAGCAGACGCTCTTCCTCGATGCGATCAAGAAGCCCTACGGCATGGTGCTGGTCACCGGCCCCACCGGCTCCGGCAAAACCGTGTCGCTATACACCGCGCTGGGCATCCTCAACGAAGAAGAGCGCAATATCTCCACGGTCGAAGATCCGGTGGAAATCCGCCTTCCCGGCATCAACCAGGTGCAGCAGAACCAGAAGCGCGGCATGACCTTCGCCGCCGCACTCCGCAGCTTCCTGCGTCAGGATCCCGACGTGATCATGGTCGGCGAAATCCGCGACCTCGAGACCGCCGAAATCGCCATCAAGGCGGCGCAGACCGGTCACATGGTGCTGTCGACCCTGCACACCAACGACGCGCCGCAGACCATCTCGCGCCTGATGAACATGGGCATCGCGCCATTCAACATCACCTCCTCGGTGAGTCTGGTCATCGCCCAGCGCCTTGCGCGCCGGCTTTGCGGCAGTTGCAAACGCGAAGCGGTGCTGCCCGAACATGCGTTGTTGGCCGAAGGCTACACGCCCGACGAAGTGCATGCGGGCATCAAACTCTACGAAGCGGTGGGCTGCGCCGAATGCACGGGCGGCTACAAAGGCCGCACCGGCATCTACGAAGTCATGCCGATGACCGATAAGATCCAGGCCATCGTCCTGCAGGGCGGCAACGCCATGCAGATCGCCGAAGCCGCGCAGGCTTCCGGCGTGAAGAACCTGCGTCAATCTGCGCTGCTGAAAGCCCGCAATGGCCTCACCAGCCTCGCTGAAATCAACCGCGTCACCAAGGACTAAGCCATGGCCGCATCCCGCACCGCCGCGAAAAACGCCCCCCCCACCGAACGCGCGGGCAATCAGATGCCGATGTTCGTCTGGGAGGGTACAGACAAACGCGGCATCAAGATGAAGGGCGAGCAGCAAGCCAAGAACGGCAATCTGCTGCGCGCCGAGCTTCGCCGCCTGGGCATCACGCCGAGCGTGGTCAAGCCCAAACCCAAACCGCTGTTCGGCGCCGCCGGCAAGAAGATCACCGCCAAGGACATCGCCATCTTCAGTCGCCAGATCGCGACGATGATGAAATCCGGCGTGCCGCTGGTGCAGTCGCTGGAGATCATCGGCAACGGCCAGAAGAACATGCGGATGAAGAATCTGGTCGATGCCGTGCGCGTCGACATCGAAGGCGGCTCGTCGATCTTCGAATCGATGAGCAAGCACCCCGTTTATTTCGATGAGCTGTATCGGAATCTCGTGCGCGCCGGCGAATCGGCGGGCGTGCTCGAAACGGTGCTCGACACCATCGCGACGTACAAGGAAAACATCGAAACCCTGAAGGGCAAGATCAAGAAGGCGCTGTTCTATCCGGCCATGGTCATCGTGGTCGCGATTCTGGTCAGCTCGATCATGCTTATCTATGTGGTACCGCAGTTCGAGGACGTCTTCAAGAACTTCGGCGCGGAACTGCCGGCCTTCACCCAATTGCTCGTGCAATTTTCCAGGTTCATGGTCGATTGGTGGTTCATGATGGCCCTTGCCGTGATCGGTTCGATCGTCGGCTTCATCTTCGCTTACAAGCGCTCGCCCGGCTTCCAGCACTTCCTGGACAAGGTAATCCTGAAGGTACCGGTCATCGGCGTGATCATGCACAACTCGGCCATCGCCCGTTTCGCGCGTACGCTCGCCACCACCTTCAAGGCCGGCGTGCCGCTGGTGGAGGCATTGGAAAGCGTTGCCGGCGCCACCGGCAATGCGGTCTACGAAAAAGCGGTGTGGCGCATCCGCGACGACGTTTCGGTGGGCTATCCGGTCAACCTGTCGATGAAGCAGGCCAACCTGTTCCCGCACATGGTCATCCAGATGGCCGCGATCGGCGAAGAGGCCGGCGCGCTCGACACCATGCTGTTCAAGGTCGCCGAGTTCTACGAGCAGGAAGTGAACAACGCGGTGGACGCGCTGACCAGCCTGCTGGAACCGCTGATCATGGTCATCATCGGCGTGCTGGTGGGCAGCATGGTCGTCGGCATGTACCTGCCGATTTTCAAGCTGGCCGCAGCGGTCGGCGGCTGAGCCCGAGCCCCGGCATCGATGGCATTCCTCGACCAGAACCCGGCGATCGGTTATCCGATCGCCGCCGGGCTCGGGCTGCTCGTCGGCAGCTTCCTCAACGTGGTGATCCTGCGCCTGCCGAAGCGGCTGGAATGGGAGTGGAAACGCGATGCGCTGGACGAACTGGAACAGGGCGATCTCTACGACCCGCCGCCGCCCGGCATCGTGGTCGAGCCTTCGCATTGCCCGCACTGCCAGCACAAGCTGTCGTGGTACGAAAACATCCCGGTCTTCAGCTGGCTCGCGCTGCGCGGCCGCTGCCGCAACTGTAAAACACCGATCTCGATCCAATACCCCGCCGTAGAGCTGCTGACGATGCTGCTCATCGTCGCCAGCGTCTGGCGCTTCGGCTTCGGCTGGCAGGGGTTCGGCGCGTCGCTGCTGAGCTGTTTCCTGATCGCCGGCGCGGGCATGGACCTGCGCACCAAGCTGTTGCCCGACCAGATCACGCTGGTACTGCTCTGGCTTGGCCTCATCGCCAGCGTCGACAACCTGTTCGTGCCGGCGAAAGCCGCCATCGCCGGCGCCGTGCTCGGCTACGTCTCGCTATGGACGGTGTACTGGGTGTTCAAACAGCTGACCGGCAAGGTCGGCATGGGCCATGGCGATTTCAAACTGCTCGCCGCGCTCGGCGCCTGGGCCGGCTACAAAGCCTTGCTGCCGATCGCGCTGATGTCGTCGCTGCTCGGCGCCATCATCGGTTCGATCTTCCTCGTGATCAAAAGTCGCGACCGCAATACACAGATTCCGTTCGGCCCGTACCTCGCCATCGCCGGTTGGATCGTCTTCATGTGGGGCGACGTCATCACCGGCACCTACATGCATCTGTCGGGCCTCGGCTGACCTCATGGCGCGGCTTGCGTAAAGCATGTACTGCGTCGGCCTGACCGGTGGCATCGCCTCGGGCAAGTCCGCGGTCGCGCACGCATTCGAAGCATTGGGCATCGTCGTCGCCGACGCCGACATCGCCGCGCGCGAAGCGGTCGCCCTCGGCAGTACGGGCCTTGCCGAAGTCGTCGCCGCATTCGGCCCAGACATCCTCGATGCCACCGGCGCCCTCGACCGCGCCGCGATGCGCAAGCGCGTATTCGGCGACGATGCCGCACGCAAACGACTCGAAGCCATTATCCATCCCCGCGTCCGCGAATCGCTCGCGCGCCAGTGCGCACAGGCGACGAGCCCATACGCGATCGCCGCGATCCCGCTCTTGGCCGAAGTCGGCGCCCGCAGCGCCTATCCGTGGCTGCAGCGCATTCTGGTCGTCGACGTGCCGGTCGACGTGCAGCACGCGCGATTGATCCAGCGCGACGGCATCGATGCCGTCCTCGCCGACAGGATGATCGCCGCGCAGGCGACCCGCGAACAGCGGCTGGCTATCGCCGACGATATTGTCGTCAATACCGGCACCCTCGACGATCTGCAAAGGCATGTCGCTGCGTTGGATGCACGTTCCCGCAGGGTCGCGAAGCTTTCGTAGGGCGGCTTCAAAATGATTCAGCAGCGTCACGACTGCATTGATGTTGAACAAAAGCTCCGTAGCCCAACATCAGAAAAGCCTGAAAGTCGCTGCAGGGCAGGCTTTATGTTCATCATTGCGACTCGCCCGTGACCGCATGCAGTGATCGAAGCCTAACCATCGCATTCAAATCGATTGTCGCCATCATTCAATCGCGATGCGGAGGGCTTGAAGTCCACCCTGAGGACTTCATAAAGATTTTCACCTGGCCTTGCTGGCTTCTTCTTCGCCGTGCAAATCAAAAAAATTACCTGCGCCATATTGTTCAATCAAAAGCCTCTCAGCCGCTTCAATGCTTGGAGCAACCACAGTAACGCGTATACCTCTGTTGCTATCGCTTGGGTCATTCGCTATTGCCCAATAAGTTTTCACCACCTCATTCATAATTCTTTACCGTTTTTAATAATAAGGCACAAGACAAACCCCACTATTACAAAATCCGCCAATGACTGTTCCAGGCCCTCCAAGCAGATCCGATATTTGGCTTGGCGACATGCCCTGAAAATTATGCGCCGTTACGCCAGGCACTCCTCCGAAAACCCTCCGATTTCCCACATTTACTTCCCGCTACTTACCACCACCCCACCCTTCATCACGAACGCAACGTTTTCTAGCGCTGTCACGTCCTGCGCTGGATCTCCCGACACCGCAACGATGTCCGCGAAGCGACCGGTTTCGATCGCGCCGATATCGCTGCGTCCAAGCGCTTCCGCGGCGTTGATCGTCGCCGACTGGATCGCCTGCGTCGGGGTCATGCCGTAACGCACCATCACTGCGAACTGTCGTGCGTTCTTGCCGTGCGGAAAGATGCCGGCGTCGGTGCCGTAGACCATCTTCACGCCGGCCTGATGCGCGCGGCGGAAGTTCTCGCGCTGCAGATCGCCGATTTCGCGATCCTTGCGCAGATTGTCTTCGAGCACGCCGTTCTTGCGGCCTTCGGACTGCGTGTAGTCGGTGTTGTAGATATCCATCGACAACCATGCGCCGTGCTGTTTCGCGAGGCGGATGCCTTCATCGTCGATGAGGCTGGCGTGTTCGATGGTGTTCACGCCGGCGCGGATCGCTTCGCGGATGCCGGCGGCGCCATGCGCATGCGCGGCGACCTTGATGCCCCACATCTTCGCTTCGTCGACGGTGGCTTTCATTTCGTCGTAGGTCATCTGCTGTTGACCCGGTTCGGTGTTGCGCGAGAACACGCCGCCTGTGGCGCAGATCTTGATGACCTGGGCGCCGTATTTGCGCACTTCGCGCACCGACTTGCGTGCCGCATCCGCATTGTCGGCGTTATAGGCGTTGCGATCGTTCATCGACGGCGGGAAGTACGTGGAATCGCAGTGGCCGCCGGTGGCGCCGAAGGCATAGCCGGCCGGGACGATGCGCGGGCCGACGACCTTGCCGGCATCGATCGCCTGCTGCAGACCGACATCGTTCCAGTCGTCGGAACCGAGGTTGCGGATGGTGGTGAATCCGGCCATCAGCGTGGCCTGCGCATGCGTCACCGACACCGCCGACCAGAAGCGGTCGCTGAACTGCAGATAGGTGTAGCCGCTGTAGGTCGGGTCGCTGTCGATATGCACGTGCATGTCGATCAGGCCCGGCAGCAGAGTCATGTCCTTGAGATCGATGCGCTCGGCACCCGCGGGGACGGCATCGCCTGCGCGACCGACCGAAACGATGCGACCTTCGCGAATCACGATCTGCGGGTTGTCGATCAGTTTTCCGCTGCGCACGTCGAGCATGCGCGCGGCGGTCACGACCGAAATATTGCCTTGGGATTTGACGGCCTCCTGAGCTTGAGCTGCGAAGGTCGCGGCGGTCAGAGCGAGGCTGCAGAACAGAGACAGGCGGCGCGAACGAAGCATGACAAACCCTCATCGGTGGTTCCGACAAGGGTACGCGCGGGATCGAAACAGGTCGAGTGCGCTCCGGTCGTGTCGCCGCTTTCAGCCGGCCGACTGGAATTGCATCGCCGCCGTCGGGCCCAGCCACGGCAGCAGCCAGTGGTCCACCCACACGAAGGCGAACAGCGCCATCAGATAGACGATGGAATAGTTGAAGGTGCGCATGGCGAAGAATTCATCGGGCGGGTCGAGCAACTTCCATGCGTACCACAGGAAAACGAAACCCAGCACCAGCGCGCCGCCGAGATAGAACAGCCCGCTCATGCCGACGGCCCACGGCATCACCGTCACCGCCAGCAGTAGCACTGTGTAGAGCAGGATCTGCCAACGGGTGTATTCCACGCCGTGCGTCACCGGCAACATCGGCACCAGCGCGCGCGCGTAGTCGTCGCGACGGAAGATCGCCAGCGCCCAGAAATGCGGCGGTGTCCACACGAAGATGATCAGCACCAGCAGCAAGGCGTGCGCCCAGTCCCACGGGTTGTTCATCCCGGTGACCGCGGCCCAGCCGAGCAGCGGCGGCGCGGCGCCAGCGATGCCGCCGATGACGATGTTCTGCGGCGTGGCGCGCTTGAGCCATGCGGTGTAGACGATGGCGTAACCGATCAGCGATGCGAAGGTGAGCGCGGCGGTGATCGGATTGACCATGGAGATCAGCATCGCCATCGACAGCGCGCCGAGGAACACCGCGAACGCCAGCACCTGCGCCGGCTTCAATGCGCCGGTGGCGAGCGGACGATGCGCGGTGCGCGCCATCACCCGGTCGATGCGCTGATCGATCAGATGATTGATCGCAGCCGCGCTCGCGGCTGCCAACCAGATGCCGATGAAGCCGAACACGCTTTCGCGCAGTGGTGGCAGTCCGGGCACAGCCAGGAACATGCCGACGAATGCGGTGAAAACGATCAGCGCCACCACCCGCGGCTTGGTCAATGCCCAGTATTCGCGCATCGGAATCGCCATCAGCGCGGGCTCATACCGTTGGCCGGCACAGACGCGCCAGCAGGCTGACCAGCAGGAACAACAGCAGCGCTGCGCCCGCGTTGTGCAGCACCGCCGTCCACAGCGGCAGGCCGAGCATGACGTTCGCGATCCCCAGGCCCACCTGCGCCAGCATCAACAGCGCCAGCACCACGCCGGTCAACCACAGTCCCGGCGTGCGGATGAGTTTCAGCGCCATCCACAGCAGATAGACGAACACCACCACCGCCATCGCACGATGCGCGAGTTGGATCGCGATGCGCGATGCGCCGTCGAGCACGCCGCCCTCGTAGTCGACGCCGATCCCGCGCCACAGCACGAAACCTTCGCGGAAATCGTGCGGCGGTACCCATTGACCGACGCAGGTCGGGAAATCGTTGGCGCAGGCGAGCGCGGCGTAGTTGGCGCTGACCCAGCCGCCGAGCGCGATCTGGATGCTCACCACCGCGACTGCGCCGATCAACCACCAGCGCATCGCGTTCGCACCGGCGATACGCACCGGGCTGTGCGTGGCGCGCCACGCCATCCACGTCAGCATCGAGAACGTGGCCATGCCGCCGAGCAGATGCCCCATCACGATGATGGGTTTGAGCAACAGCGTGACCGTCCACATCCCCAGCAGCGCCTGGAACACGATCAACATCAGCGTGAAGGTGGCGGCGCGCGACAGATCGTCGTTGTTCCAGCGCAGCGCGGCGATCAACAGGATGATCTCTCCGAGCACGGCGCATGCCACCGCCGCGTCGTGCATGCCGCGCATGTACAGCGGAATGCCGACCGCGATCAATCCGGCCGCCAGCAGGATCTGCGCAACCCCCAGGCGACGACGCCGCGCGGCCAGCAATGCAAGCAATAACGTCAGTGTGCCGAGCACCGCCGCGGCATGACGGTGGATCTGTTCGCGCCAGGCTTTATGCACTTCAAGCGGACGCACATCGAGCGCGGTGGGATGGTTCACATCGGCGGTCACCGACGGCCAGGTCGCGCGGCCATAGCAGGTCGGCCAATCGGGGCAGCTCAGTCCGGCGTTGGACAGGCGCACGAACGCGCCGAACACGATCACGCACAGCGCGAGCACCACCGCCAGCCATGCGATGCGGTGGAAATGGCGATAGATCGGCGGCTTGTGCGCGGCCGGCCGGGTCTCATTGGGAGCGTGCGATGTGGAAACCTGCGACATGGAAGAATTCTGCTTACTTCAGCTTGAGCAGCCGGGACATGTCCTGGCGAAGGTGGGACGGATCGAAACCGGGAGCGTAGCGCAGAACGACGAAGCCGTTCGGATCCACGACATAGACGGGGATGCCGGCAGGATCGTTCAGCCGCGGCAGCGCCGCGCGCAGCGCCGGATCGTCCTTCAGCACGCGCAGTTCGGGGCCGCGTTTCGCCCCGGCGGGCGGTTCGCCCAGCCACAGCACTTCGACATGATCGGCATTGCGGCCGAACAATTGCCACACCGTGTCGATCTGTCCGGAGAGCGTCACGCAGGCGTCGCCGCAGGCGGCAGGCGGCGCGACGACGATCCGCCAGGTGCGTTCTACCGGATTCCACGGATATGCACCGCCGTCGGCGAGCGTCAGCGACAGCTTGCGCAGGTCGCCGGGCGGCTGCAGCAGTTCGCCATGGTTCTTCATGCCGGCCGGGCGCCAGCCGGAAAAACGCAGAACCCCGGCCAGCGCGAACGCACCGAAGAAGAGCGCGAAAATCGCGACCAGTACGAGTCGATTGCGGTTCGGCGAAGCGTTAGCGTTCATGGTGAAGGCCTGTGGTTGCGCTGCTTGGCGCGACGTCTGCGCCAGGTCAGCAGCAGCGCGGTGATCAGCGTGGTCGCCGACAATCCGAACCATTGCACCGCGTAACCGAGGTGCCGTTCGGGCGGCAAGGTGTTGGGGAGAATGTCGAAATCGCGCGCATAGCCGAGACTGGGATCATTGTCCGGGCGCAAGACTCGCGGCGCGAGTGCCGGCAGTTTCAGCGCGATGCGCAGCGACGGCAGATCGATGGCCGTCGCCAGCAGCGTGTCCTCCGACTGTTTCACCGGTGCGCCCATGTCCAGCCCCTGCCCCGGAGGCGGCAGCAGCAGCCCGGCGAGTCGTGCGCGTTCGGCATCGCGCGCGATGCGCGGCAGCGTGCGATCCGGCGGCAATGCGGTCCAGCCCAGATCGACCAGCACCGGCAATCCGTCTTTGAGCACGAACACGCGATAGGCGCGAACGCCGACCTTGCCGCCCTGTTGCTGGTTGTCGAGCAACACCGCCGGCGCATCGGCGAAGCGCCCTTCGACCGCGATCCAGTCGTAATCGGCGATGCGCTGTTCGTCGGCGATCACCGACAACGGCTTCGGCGTACGCGAGGACAGCGCGCTGGACGCTTTCGCGAGCATGTCGCGCTTCTCGTCGGCGCGTTCGAGCTGCCAGAACCCGAGGCGCGCGAACAGCGCCGTCGCCAGCAGCGCGATCGCCCAAAGAAACGCGGGATGCCGACGCACGTTCACCCCCTCACCCCATCCCCTGCGATAATGCCGACCGCAGACCGTGCTGTCGCGCGGAACCGGAGCTTGCCATGAGCGATTCGTTGAAGACCCTGCTCATCGTCGGGGTATTGATCCTGATAGTGTGGAATCTCGGTGCCGGCCTGTACTACATGCTGGTCGACAAGGGTCAAACCAACCGCGCGGTCAACGCACTGACCAAACGCATCGCGCTGTCCGTGGCGCTGATCCTGCTGCTGATCCTGGCGATCTACATGGGCTGGATCGAGCCTCACGGCGTGGGCCGCAATCCCGCAGGTTGATACCACCTTCGTAGAGCGGCCGTCAGGCCGCTGGACCAAATCGCTGCAACCCAGCGGCCAGAAGGCCGCGCTACAAGAAACGAAGGCCGGCGCAAAGCCGGCCTTGTGCGTTTCGTCGGATGCGTTCCGGCAATGCCGAAATGGCCTGTGCGCCTTCGTTACAGAACGTAGACGAACAGGAACAGGCCCAGCCACACCACGTCCACGAAATGCCAATACCAGGCCACCGCTTCGAACGCAAAGTGCTGGTCCTTGGTGAAATGGCCCCGGGCGCAGCGCAGCCACATGATCGCCAGCATCAGCGTGCCGAGGGTCACGTGCGCGCCGTGAAAACCGGTGAGCATGAAGAATGTGGAGCCGTAGATGCCCGAGCCCAGCGTGAGGTTCAGTTCCTGATAGGCGTGGATGTATTCCTCGGCCTGATAGAACAGGAACAGACAGCCCAACAGCACCGTCGCGCCCAGCCACACCAGCAGCGCCTTGCGGTGCGCGGCCTTCAGCGCGTGGTGCGCGAAGGTCACCGTTACGCCCGAGGTCAGCAGGATCAGGGTGTTGATCAGCGGGAGGCCCCAGGCCGGAATGGTCTGGAAGCCGCCGCCGATGTCGGCCGGGCCGCTGCTCGGCCACGCCGCGCTGAACGACGGCCACAGGGTGGCGTTGGTCATCACGCCGTCGCCCTCGCCGCCCAGCCACGGCAGCGCGAACTGGCGGGCATAGAACAGCGCGCCGAAGAACGCGGCGAAGAACATCACTTCGGAAAAAATGAACCACACCATGCCCATGCGGAACGAGGTGTCGACCTGCTTGTTGTAGTGTCCGGCCAGCGATTCCAGGATCACGTCGGCGAACCACTTGAACAGGATCGTGCACAAGCCGGCAATGCCGACGAAGAACACGGACTTGCCCCAGGAGACATGGTTCAGCCAACTGGCGAACCCGACCATGGTGGTGAACAGGAACACCGAAGCGAACACCGGCCACCTGCTGCCATGCGGCACGAAGTAGACATCGGGATCGTGGTGAGCGGCGTGCGCTTGGGCCATGGCAGTCGTCTCGCGAATGTGTCGGATGAATGTACGAAGGAAACTAAACGAAGAAAGCTTGAGCGAAGATCAGGGTGCGGTACGCGACGCATCGGCGGACGAACCGGCAGACGTGTCGGTCTTGACCGGATCGGCCAACCGCGCGGTCAGCACATCGTTCTTGAAGAAAGTGTAGGACAGCGTGAGCGTGCGCACGTCTTCCGGCAGGTCCGGATCGACGATGAAACGCACCGGCATCTCGCGGGTCTCGCCGGCGACGAGGGTCTGCGCGGTGAAGCAGAAGCACTCGGTCTTGTTGAAATATTTCGATGCGCGCGCCGGCGCCACCGAAGGCGTGGCGCTGCCGACGATGTCGCGATCGCTCTTGTTGCGGGCGTAATAAGTGGTTTCGTACAGCTCGCCCGGACGCACCTGCATGCTCATCTGCCGCGGGCCGAATTCCCAGGGCAGCTTCGAATTCACTCCGCCGTCGAAAGTCACCGTCACCATGCGTTCGCTGCTGCGCGCCGAGGCCATCGCGTCGCCCGGATCGGCGGCGCCGCGTTCGAGGCGGATGCCGAACACTTTCTCGCAGGCGATGCGATACAGCGGCACGAGCGCGAAGCTGAAGCCGAACGCGAGCAGCGACACGGCGACCATGCCGCCGATGCCGAGACTGCGTTTGCGGGTCGCTTCTGCGTTCATTGCGCCATCACGTTCAGCACGAGAAAACCCACATACACCGCCAACGAGAGGCCGGCCACGACCAGCGCCGTGCGCCGCGCCGAAGCGCGACGGGCAGCCATATCGGCGGGATCGTTGCCGTTGTGCGGTTGCGAGGTCATCGTGGCGGCCGGATCGCGCAAGCGATCAGTGGGTGATGTCGCCGTGGGCCAGATCGCCGTCGCGGATCACCGGCGGCGTGCTGAAGGTGTGGAGCGGGGCCGGCGACGGCACCGTCCATTCCAGACCCTTGGCGCCTTCCCAGGCGCGCGCTTCGGCCTTGGCGCCGTGCTTGAGCGAGTGCCACAGCACGAAGAACATGATGAACGGCGTGGCGAACATGCCGAACGCGCCGATCGAGCTGATCAGGTTCCAGTCGGCGAACACGACGTTGTAGTCCGGGATGCGGCGCGGCATGCCGGCCAGGCCCAGGAAGTGCTGCGGGAAGAACAGCAGATTCACGAACACCACCGACCACCAGAAATGGAACTTGGCGAAGGTCTCGTTGTACATGCGGCCCGTCCACTTCGGCCACCAGTAGTAGACGCCGGCGATGATGCCGAACAGTGCGCCGGTCACCAGCACGTAATGGAAGTGGGCGACCACGAAATAAGTGTCGTGATACTGGTAGTCGGCCGGCACGATCGCGAGCATCAGGCCCGAGAAACCGCCGATGGTGAACAGGATCACGAACGCGATCGCCCACAGCATCGGCGATTCGAACGAGATCGAGCCGCGCCACATCGTGGTGACCCAGTTGAATACCTTCACGCCGGTCGGGATCGCGATCAGCATCGTCGCGAACATGAAGTAGATCTCGCCGCCCATCGGCATGCCGACGGTGAACATGTGGTGCGCCCACACGATGAACGAGAGGAAGGCGATCGAAGCGGTGGCGTAGACCATCGCCTGGTAACCGAACAGCGGCTTGCGGCTGAAGGTCGGGATGATTTCCGAGACCACGCCGAACGCCGGCAGGATCATGATGTAGACCTCGGGGTGACCGAAGAACCAGAAGATGTGCTGGAACATCACCGGGTCGCCGCCGCCCTTCGCGCTGAAGAAGCTGGTCAGGAAGAACTTGTCGGTGAGCAGCATCGTCACCGCGCCGGCGAGCACCGGCATCACCGCGATCAGCAGGAAGGCGGTGATCAGCCAGGTCCAGCAGAAGATCGGCATCTTCAGCAGGTCGACGCCCGGGGCGCGCATGTTGAGGATGGTGGCGATGATGTTGATCGCACCCATGATCGAGCTGATGCCCATCATGTGGATGGCGAAGATCGCGAACGACAGATTCGCGCCGCCCTGCAGCGACAGCGGCGGATAGAGCGTCCAGCCACCGGCGGGCGCGCCGCCCGGCAGGAAGAACGTCAACAGCAGCAGCGCGAACGCGAACGGCATGATCCAGAACGACCAGTTGTTCATGCGCGGCAACGCCATGTCCGGCGCGCCGATCTGCAGCGGAACCATCCAGTTCGCCAGGCCGACGAAGGCCGGCATCACGCCGCCGAAGATCATCACCAGCGCGTGCATGGTGGTCAGCTGGTTGAAGTGCTCGGGATCGATGTGCTGCAGGCCCGGGGTCATCAGCTCCCAGCGGATCAGCACCGACATCGCCGCGCCGACGATGAACATCACGAAGCTGAAAATCAGATACAGCGTGCCGATGTCTTTGTGATTGGTCGAGTAGAACCAGCGTTCGACGAACCCCTGCTTGTGGTCGTGCGCGTCGTGGTGGTCAGCGTGCGTGGTAGCCATGACTTACCTCAAAAGTAGTGCGATCAGCCGGCCGCGTGGGCGGCGGCTGCGGGGGCGTTCTGGTCGGCGGCGGCCGGCGCTTCAGTAGCGGGCGCGGCTTCGGCCGGAGCGGCTTCGGCAGGCACAGCGACCGGGGCCGGCGGCGCGTTCTTGGCGCGCTCGGCGGCCAGCCACTGGTCGTACTCGGCTTTCGGCACCGCTTTCACCACGATCGGCATGAAGCCATGGTCCTTGCCGCACAGCTCGGCGCACTGGCCACGGTATACGCCCGGGGTCTTGATTTCGGTCCACGCCTCATTGATCAGGCCCGGGATGGCATCCTGCTTCCAGCCCAGCGCGGGCACCCACCAGGCGTGGATCACGTCGTCGGCGGTGATCAGGAAGCGGATCTTGGTGTTGGTCGGCAGGACCAGCACGTTGTCCACGTCCAGCAGGTAATGCGGGTGGTTCGCGGTACGCGCGTCGACGCCGCTCTGGCGGACTTCGTCGCTCTTGCGGTCGAGACGGCTGGTGAAGCTGACGACATCGCCCGGCTTCTCGGCCATGTACTCGTACTTCCAGAGCCACTGGTAGCCGGTGACCTTGACGGTCATCGCCGAATCGCGGGTGTCGTACATCGCGATCAATTTGCTGGTGGCCGGGAACGCCATCAGCACCAGCAGCGCCACCGGAACCACGGTCCAGATGATCTCGAGCTTGGTGCTGTGGGTGAAGTCCACGTCCGGCTTGGCGCCCTTGGACTTGCGGAACTTGAACATCGCATAGGCCATGGCGCCGAAGACGAGCACGCCGATCGCCACGCAGATCCACAGCGCCAGCATGTGGGCCTCGTAGGCATTCTGGGAGGAGGCGGTGACGCCCTTGCCCATGTTCAGCTGCCACGGCACCGGGTCGGCCGATTGGGCCATTGCCGCCATCGGCAGCAGCGCGGCCAGCGGCAGCGCCGCCAGTGCCCGGCCCCAGTTTGTCCAACTCGCACGCATTTGCACCATGGCCCAAAACCCCAAAAGTCGTGACTAGCTCAAGAAATCAGAACGAATTAGTTGAATACGGGGACGACTGCGCGGCGGAGGCAGGCTTGGGCGCCATGCAGCCGCAAATCGGGTCCCGGAAAACCGGAGAATGGTAGCCGTTCGCGACCACCACGGGCAAGCAAGACCCGCTCGCGGGGTCGCCGACGCCCCACCATACGCCACCGGTCAGCCGGGTTGGCGGGCACTGATAGAATCCGCCGTTTCTCCGCTTGCCGGACTGCCGTGAACGAGATCGTCAACGTGCCTGTCAACCCGCTCCCAAGCCCGCTCCCCAGCCTGATCCTGTCCCCCGAGCTGCCGGCCGCGCCCGATCCGCTGCGCGCCGCGATCACCGCGGCCTGGGTCCGCGACGAGGCCGAGCACGTCCGCGAGCTGCTGGCCGCCGCGCGCCAGCCCGACGCCGACCGCGCCGCCATCCAGGTCACCGCCGCCGATCTGGTCCGCCGGGTCCGCGCCCGCGCGCAGGATCAGGGCGCCATCGAAGCCTTCATGCGCCAGTACGACCTCGGCAGCGAGGAAGGCGTGCTGCTGATGTGCGTGGCCGAGGCGCTGCTGCGCATCCCCGACCAGGACACCGCCGACAAGCTCATCCGCGACAAGCTGGGCGATGCCGACTGGAAGCGGCACATGGGCCAGTCCGATTCAGTGCTGGTCAACGCCTCGACCTGGGGGCTGATGCTGACCGGCAAGCTGGTCGATCTGGCCGACGACACCAAGCGCGATGTCCACAACGCCTTCAAACGCCTGATCGGCCGCGTCGGCGAGCCGGTGATCCGGCTCGCGGTACGCCAGGCGATGCGGATCATGGGCCACCAGTTCGTGATGGGCCGCACCATCGACGAAGCCCTGTCGCGCAGTCGCAAGGGCGACAACGCGAATTACCGCTATTCGTTCGACATGCTCGGCGAAGGCGCGTTGACCACCGCCGACGGCCTGCGTTATCTCGAAGCCTACCGGCAGGCGATCCACGCCATCGGCAAGAGCGGAAACTTCAAGGACGCCGATGTCTTCGCCGTCCCCAGCATCTCGGTCAAGCTGTCCGCACTGCATCCGCGCTACGAGCATGCGAAAAGAACGCGAGTGTTCGCCGAACTCGGCCCGCGACTGCTGGAGCTGTCGCAGTTGGCGAAGCAGTACGGCATCGGCCTGACCATCGACGCCGAGGAAACCGACCGCCTTGAACTGTCGCTCGACCTGATTTTCCAGGTGCTCGCCGACGCTTCGCTGCGCGGCTGGAACGGGTTCGGCATCGTGGTGCAGGCGTACCAGAAGCGCGCGCCGTTCGTGATCGATTACATCGCCGACATGGCCCGCCGCCTCGACCGGAAAATTCCCGTGCGCCTCGTCAAAGGCGCTTACTGGGACAGCGAAGTCAAACGCGCCCAGGTCGACGGCCAATCCGGCTATCCGGTCTTCACCCGCAAGCCGAACACCGACGTGTCGTATCAGGCCTGCGCGCGCCGGCTGCTGGACGCCACCGACGCGATCTATCCGATGTTCGCGACCCACAACGCGCAGACCATCGCCGCCATCCACCGCATGGCCGGGAATGCCGCCTACGAATTCCAGAAACTCCACGGCATGGGCGACGACCTCTACGCCGAAGTGATTCCGGCCGATCGCCTGAACGTCGCCTGCCGCGTCTACGCGCCGGTGGGTTCGCACGAAGACCTGTTGCCGTATCTGGTGCGCCGCCTGCTGGAAAACGGCGCGAATTCCAGCTTCGTCAACCGGATCACCGATGAGAACGTCGCCATCGACGACCTGATCCGCGACCCGATCGACACCGTGTCGGCCTTCGACACCATCCCCCATCCGCGCATCCCGCTGCCGGTCGATGTGTACCGCAGCTTCCTCGCGCTCGACAGCAGCAACGACAGAGACAATTCCATGGGCCTCAATCTCGCCAACGATTCGCAGTTGCAGTCCCTCGCTGCGCAGGTCAACGCCGCCGTGACCGACTGGCGCGCCGCGCCGCTGGTGCCGGGCGCGACCGCCGCCGGCGCAGCGCTGCCGGTGACCAACCCCGCCGACCGTCGCCAGACCGTCGGCCACTGGCAGCCGGCCGACAGCGCCACCGTCGAAAAAGCCCTGCAGAACGCGGTCGCCGCGCAGCCCGTCTGGGACGCGATGCCAGCCGCCAGCCGCGCGACGATTCTCGAACACGCCGCCAAACTGCTCGAAGACCGCATGCCGCAATACATCGCGCTGTGTACGAAGGAAGCCGGCAAGACCATTCCCGACGGCATCGCCGAAGTCCGCGAAGCCGTGGATTTCCTGCGTTATTACGCCGGCCAGGCGCGCAAGATCTTCGCGCCGGAACCCCTGCCCGGCCCGACCGGCGAATCCAACACCCTGCAGCTCGCGGGCCGCGGCGTGTTCGTCTGCATCTCGCCGTGGAACTTCCCGCTAGCGATCTTCATGGGCCAGGTCGCGGCCGCACTCGCCGCCGGCAACAGCGTCATCGCCAAGCCGGCCGAACAAACCAATCTGATCGGTTACGCCGCGGTGAAACTGATGCACGAAGCCGGCGTGCCCGAAGCCGTGCTGCAGTTCCTGCCCGGCGACGGCGCCACCGTCGGTGCGGCGTTGACCCGCGATGCGCGCGTGGCCGGCATCGCCTTCACCGGCTCCAACGACACCGCTCGCGCGATCAACCGCGCCATGGCCGCACGCGATGCGTCCATCGGCGTGCTGATTGCTGAAACCGGCGGCCAGAACGCGCTGATCGGCGATTCCTCGTCGCTGCCGGAGCAACTGGTGAAGGATGCGATCTCGTCCGCGTTCACCTCCGCCGGCCAGCGCTGCTCGGCCGCACGCGTGCTGTTCGTGCAGGACGACATCGCCGACAAGGTGATGCACATGCTGGCCGGCGCGATGGCCGAACTGAAGGTCGGCGATCCCGGCCTGCTGTCGACCGACATCGGCCCGGTGATCGACGCGGACGCACTGGCGCTGCTCGACACGCACGCAGCGAAGATGGCGAACGAAGCCCGACTCATCGCCACCGCCGCGACCGACGATTCCGTCGCTCACGGCACTTATTTCGCCCCGCGCGCCTGGGAACTGCAGTCACTGTCGCAGCTCACCCGCGAGAACTTCGGCCCGGCGCTGCACGTGATTCGCTGGAAAGCCGATCAACTGGATCAGGTGATCGACACCATCAACGCCACCGGCTTCGGCCTGACCCTCGGCATCCACTCGCGTATCGACGAGACCATCGACCGCATCGCCTCGCGCGCGAAGGTCGGCAACATCTACGTCAACCGCAACCAGATCGGCGCGGTGGTCGGCGTGCAGCCGTTCGGTGGCCAGAATCTTTCGGGCACCGGGCCGAAAGCCGGCGGGCCGCACTATCTGCCGCGGTTCACGACGGAAAAGACGGTCACCGTGAATACCACGGCGGCCGGGGGGAATGCTTCGCTGTTGACGCTGGGGGATTGATGCATCCAGATCGCTCATCGGAGCAAGCCAATCTCGACAGCGCCCGTGCTCATTTCAAGGCGCTGCTCGCGGAAAGTGTTCAAGTGCTTGATGCGATCAGGCATGTCCGGATGCAATATGGTCTAAGCCTCATCCAAGCCAAGGAAATATGGGTGCAGGTGTCCGGAATCGCACCGGATCTCCATAGCCATCAGCAGCGGTTGCTCGATGCATTGAATGAAGAAATCGCGCAGATCGATAGCAAAACCGATAGTGATGCACCAAAACTCTGACGAGTTTTGACATTTCCGAGAACACGGGCCGCGCATGCGGCCCGTGTCATATCAAACCGATTTCATCCCGAGCGCAGCGAGGGACCAGCTGTTGCCCGCTTGTTGCCAGCGCACATGTCCAGAAATCAGGTCCCAC
>CBIHKW010000078.1:0-19849 GCA_966203835.1 uncultured Thermomonas sp. | reverse complement strand
CGATGTACGCCGAATGGACGCGACTGGCGCTGCCGGCCGTGCGGCGCATGCTGTCCGAGCAGACGATCCCCGGGGCGTCGCCGTGAGCGCCGCCACGCTGCCGTTCGCGTCCGCAGACGCGCGCCGCATCGCCGAAGCCTTCCTGCCGTCGTTTCCGCTGGGCAATCGCTACGACTATTACTACGTCCGCGCCAAACTCGGCAGCGATCCGCTGTATCCGGGCGTGCTCGCCGCGCTGCGCGGCAGCAGCGAGCCTCTGTTGGACCTCGGCTGCGGTCTCGGCCTGCTCGCGCATGCGCTGCGCTTCGACGGGCAGACATTGGCGTATCGCGGCGTCGACAACGATGCCGCCAAGATCGCGCGCGCGCGTCGCGTCGCCGACAACCGCGGCTTCGCGCAGACGCAGTTCGAAGTGGTCGATCTCGCCAATACCACCCCGGAGCATCGCGGCAGCGTCGCGATCCTCGACGTGCTGCAGTATCTCGACGCCGACGGGCAGCGGGCGCTGATCGCGAAGATGGCCGCGATGCTCACGCCCGGCGCGAGGCTGGTGATCCGCAGCGCCATCGACGACACCACCGGCCGTGCGCGCACCTCGCGCGTCACCGACCGGCTCGCCAACTGGATCGGCTGGATGCAGTTCCGCCCGCGCAGCTATCCCACCCTCGACGGCCTGCGCGCCGCGCTGGAAGCCGCCGGCCTGCAGGCCGAGTTCACGCCGCTGTACGGCAACACGCCGTTCAACAACTGGTTGATCGTGGCGACGCGCGCGTAGGTCGGGCCCTGGCCCGACATTACGGTGCATCCGTTTGCACCGCACAATCATCGAAACCATTTTGCGAAGGTGTCCTGCGCGCCCGCGATGTCGGGCCAGGGCCCGACCTACGGCAACACGGCGCGATAGCCCAACGCATCCAGCCGCTGCAGCAACAGGCGCAGCGTTTCGACATTGCGGCCATGCGCCGCGCCTTCGTGCAGCAATACGATCGCGCCCGGCGAAATGCCGCGCTCGATCCGCGCCACCACCGCGCCCGGATCGGCGGCGACGCCATCGAAGCCGCGCGCGCTCCATGCCACGCGCGCGAGGCCGTGCGTTTTCAGCGCGGCATTGACGAACGGATTGCTCATGCCGACCACCGCGCGGAACCAGTGCGGTGGTTTTCCGGAAATGTCTTGCAGGATCCGCTGCGTGTCCGCGATCTCGCGGCGCATCCGCGACGGCCCCAGCGCCCAGAACCAGGCCGCGGGATGGCTGGCGCTGTGATTGCCGATGCCGTGGCCGCGCCGCAGGATTTCGCGCACGCGCTCGGGATGCCGCGCCGCGCGTTCGCCGACCAGAAAGAACGTGGCTTTCGCGCCGTGCGCATCCAGCGCGTCGAGCACTGCGAGAGTCTCGTCGGAAGGGCCGTCGTCGATCGTCAGCCAGACCTCTTTTTCCGCAGTCGGCAAGCGTTTCAACACCGGTCCGAACATGCGCGAATACGGCCCCAGCGTGCCCCCCCCGCCCGGTGCGTGGCGGGCGACCCTCAGCGGCAGCCCGACTGTCCACCTCCAGCGCCACCACGCGGCCGCCACCAGCAGTTGCGACAGCGCCAACAGCCACGCCCACACGTGCGGGCGTCGCGGAATGCGGTGCAGGCTAGCGGCTGGACTGGCGGAGGGAGACGTCATCGCGGCATGATGCCACGCATCGCCGCACGATCAGGAGCCGCCATGTCCTTCCGCAATCTTTCCGTCGTCGATGCCGACGCGCAGTCGCGCGCAGGCGCGATCACGCTCGTCGATGTGCGCCCGCCGGAGGAACGCGCGATCGCATCGGTTGCGGTCGCGCACGAAGGACTGGAAGACGGCGGCCTCGAACGCCTGCTCGCACTGCCCAAGGACGCGCCCATCGCATTCCTCTGCCACCACGGCGGCCGCAGCGCGCAGGCCGCGCTGTATTTCGCGCAGCAGGGATTCGCGGATGTCTACAACGTCGTCGGCGGGATCGATGCGTGGAGCCTCGACGTCGATCCGGAAATCGCCCGGTATTGATCTTCCCGCCGCCGGGCGGCGCGCGGTTGCAGGGGGGACGGAATCGGCGGAGACTCGTGGCGTGCCAGGATGCCTGGCGCGTCGTTAGGGGAGGGGCCATGAAGATCCTGTTCAAGGGCTTGGCGCTGGCTGTCATGGTGATTTTTCCGGCGGCAGCGCAGCGCAGCGTGCCTACGGCGCATCCGCCCACCGGTCCGCCGGGCGGTGTTACTGGCGTGCAAACCCAGACCGGCATCGGCCAGGCCAATCTCGGAACCACGCTGCCGACGACTTCCGCGCCGAATCTGAACACCAGCGTCTACAACGCTGCGGGCGTCGAGGTACAGACAGACGACACGACCGGCGGCGTCAACAGCGAAGTCGTCGACAGCGGTCCCAGCGACGAGGACCGTGCATTCGAATATCTGGAATACAACGCCAGCCGCATGGATCCGGTGGGGTCCTCGCCGATCATCGAAAAGATGCGTCGTATCCGGCAATGATGCCGATGGGCGCCGCCGTTCGACGTGCGCTCTTAGTTGCGATGCTGCTGTCGGCGATCTCCGCGGGTGCGCCTTGTTTCGCCGCAGGCGCGGGAGAAGGGCCCGGAACAGGACCGATTCCGTTCAACAAGATCGCGCAGGACACCGGTGAGAGCCTGGTGGTGGAGGGCATCGGTGCGTTCCCGCTGGGGCGCATTCCGGTCGCGGGCTACAAGGCCGCCGATTTCGTCCGCCTGGTCGGCGAGGCCGCGGTCGAGAAAGAAGCGCTGGCGCAGCGCGCTGAAATCGTGCTGATGAATGCCGATGCGGCCAGGTTGAAACGGCTGGTGACGGCCGGCGAAGGCAATGGCGCGCAGGCGGAGGCGGTGAAACAGCGCCTGCGCGCGCATGTCGATCGCCTCGACTCGGGAGACTCCGGCCGGATCGATCATCTGTTGAACGTCACCGCACGGCATTTCGATTACGCGGTGCGCCGGGCCGGCGTGCAATGGACGGTGAAGCAGGGGTTCAAGCGGATGCTGAAGTCGGATCCGTTCCTGCGCTTCTGGCGCCAGGCGATGCCGCTGGGAAACGAAGCCGCATCCGTCATCGGCAA
Organism: uncultured Thermomonas sp.; assembly: GCA_966203835.1. Taxonomy (GTDB): domain Bacteria; phylum Pseudomonadota; class Gammaproteobacteria; order Xanthomonadales; family Xanthomonadaceae; genus Lysobacter_I. The sequence goes on along the minus strand of CBIHKW010000078.1, from coordinate 16,738 downwards.
CCGCAGCCTGCTGCGGCCGTGGATGCAGGCGGCGGGTTGGCGCAAGTTCGGTGCGCGCGCCGATGCGGTGGAGCGGTTCGTCGACCGCACCACCGATGCGTATCTCGATGCGTTCATCGCGAACGTCATGCGCAAGGAAATCGCTGATCTTGCCCACGGCGCGCTGGAGCACATGTACAAGACTGTGCTGGAGGATCACCCGCCGAAACCGGTGCTGCGCCAGCGCGTGCGGCGCGCGATCGCCACCCGCCCGGAGTTGTACGTACCGATGTCGGCGATGGCCGCGTTCGTACCGCTGCCTGCAGCGCCGGCCGCCGCAATGCCGGTGGCCATCGCACCGCGATTCGCCGATCCCGTCGCACAGATCATCGGTAACGAAACACGTTATCTGCAGGCGGACGACTGGGCGGTGGACAGCAGCGGAGAAGGCACCTATCGCTCGCCGCCGCAGCCTTCGCCCGAACCGGAACCTCAATCGGAACCTCAATCGGAACCCGAGCCCGAACCGGAAGTGCGATCCGTCCGCGAGCAGGAATTGCACGAGGAATTGATGTGCGTCGGCGCAGGCAACAAGCCTGGCTGTGAGCGCTGGAACAGCAGCAGCGATCCGAAGGTCGAGGGCAATTGGGACGGGCGTCGCGAGGGCACGGTGTATGACCCGTAACGCCGCGGGTTCCGGCAAACGGCGCTGGTGGCGCTATGCCGCTGTCGCTGTTGTCCTGGTGTGCGCCGCGTGGGCGGCGGAATGGATCGTCCAGGTCGTGCGGCTGCGCGATGAAACCGCCTTGAATCATCTGGCCGGGCTGCGCAGCGAGGTGTTGCTCGATCCCGACACATTGCGCGCGCTGTCGCCGCTGGATCGCGATTTCGACATCGCCAGCGATGGCTCGCTGTTGTTCGCGCGCGACGGACGGCTGCATGAAGCGATGCCCGATGCCGGCACGGCGGCCGCGCTGCCACTGCCGGCGAAGCTGCAGAGCTTCGCTTTCGACCGCGGCGGTCCGCTGCTCACGATCGCGGATGGATTTCTCGGCAGGATCGACGCGCAGGGGCAGATCGTCTCCGGGGTGCCTTTGCCGGAAGGCGATGCACGGCTGTCGCCGTCGCTGCGTCCCGGGGCGGTGTATCTGATCGCGGCTTACCGCAAGGGTTCGCGGCTATACCGTTTTCTCGAAGACGGCAGCTTCCAGATATTGCTGGAATCCGATCGCACGCTGGTGGCCGCCGCCGACGACCGCGACAACATCTATGCGGCGACCGGAAACATGATCGTGCGGCTCGCCGATCCGAAGCCGGTCGTGCTTTTCAAAACGCCGGACGATGCGGCCTGGGGGCCGATCCGTTCGTTCGCCGCGGGCGACGACGGCCTGCTGCTGTTTTCGACCGACGACAAGGTCTTCGCGTTGCGCGACGGCGTTGCGGTATCGATCGTCAACGACAGCGGCGGCATCCTGCGCGTGCGCGACGGCCGCGCGTACGCGCTCGATGCGCGCAGACATTTGCTGTATTCGCTGACGCCGGTTTCGATGGCGATGTTTCGGGGGGAACGATGAAACTCGGAAAATGGTTGCCGTGGGGGCTGGTCGCGGTGCTCGCGGCCGGATTGCTGTACCAACGCTATGGCCCGCGCGAACTGGTCCAGGCGATGGCCAAAGGCGATGTGCAGGCGCAGGTCGCGATGGTCGGCGGCGCGCGCGCGGATGAGGTTGGCGGCAGCGACGACAGCATGCCCAATGACGGCATGCGCGACGACAGCATGCCCAATGACGGCATGCGCAACGACAGCATGCGCAATGACGGCATGCGCGTCGCGCTGGGTTTGACCCGCAGCGAAGGTCAGGTCGGGCGTGTGTCCTTGACCTGGCCCGCCGGCAGCATCATCTACAGCGGTAATCCCGGCGAACAGCGGCTGTTGACCGCGCGAACGGTGGCGGTGGTGCTGGACGATGCGACACCGGCGGCCACGGTCGAAGTCGAGGTGTATTGCCTCGATCAGTTCGCATTGACGCCGACGCTGAGTTCGCCGCTGTCCTTGCCGACCGACGACGGTACGGAGAGCGAAGAAACCGAGCCGGTGCGTAAACTCGCGCAATGTCTCGAAGAAGGCAGCGCCAGCCATGCCGCGCGACAGTTCGCGATCTGGATGTCGGTCGGAAAATTCGTCGAACAGGACCGCACGGTGGTGCGCGAGCGCCTGGCCGAAGCCTACCGGTCCACGCTCCGCACCCAGGCCGAAGGCAAACTGCAGGCACTGGCCGAAACGCTGCGCAAACGGATGCCGTATCTTTCGTCGGCGCAGCTCGATGCAGCGGTCGAGCGTTACCGGCGGGAGCGGTTCGAGCAGGAGGTCGAGCGGACGGCGCTGCAGCAAGCCGATCGCGACCTGCAGGCCTTCGACGGCGAAGCGAGATCCGCGCTCGCGCAGTGTCGCGACGACCTCGATACGCAGCCGTTCTATGCAGGCACATCGGCGCAGTTGTAGGGCGGCCCCTGGCCCGCCGTAACGATGCGCCGCACGATCATGCGGCCATTTTTATCAATGCCGTTTCTATCAATGCCGATGCGAACCGACTAATCGCAATGGCGGGCTTGAGCCCGCCCTACGTCGGCTTCTTCGGTATTGCGGTCGCGATTGGTTTACGCGGGCAGCCCCAGATCATCCAGCATCGCGCGCAGGAAGCGCGCCGCTTCGCCGCCGGTGCAGACGCGATGATCGAAGGTCAGCGACAGCGGAATCACTTTGTGCGATTCGAAGCCGCCGAGCACCGGAGTGATCTGGTGGCGCGCGCGGCCGGCGGCGACGATGGCGACGCACGGCGGCACCACCACCGGCGTGGCGTAGCGGCCGGCGAACATGCCGAAGTTCGACAGCGAAATCGTATAGCCGCTCAGTTCGCTGGACGGAATGCTGCGGTCTTCGACCTGCGTGCGCAGGCGGGTGATCGCTTCGCGCACGCCGCGCGCGTCGAGCACGTCGGCGTTGCGCAGCGCGGGCACGAACAGGCCGTCGTCGGTGTCTACCGCGATGCCGATATCGACGTGCGGATGCAGCGTGCGGGTGAGGTTGTCGCCATCGAACCAGGCGTTGAGCGCCGGCACCGCTTTCGCCGCGACGCAGATCGCGCGCACCAGACGCACGGTCATGTCGTTGCCGTGCATCCATGCGTGGATGTCGGCGTCGTCGGTGAGCGTGGTCGGCACCACTTTCGTGTGCGCATCGGCCATCACCCGCGCCATGTTGCGACGCACGCCCTTGAGCTGTTCCGGCTGCCCGCTGGCGGACACGCCCGGCGGCTGCGTGCGCATCGGTTTGCCGGTGGCGGAGAGCTGCGTGCGCTGGCCTGCGTCGGTTGTGGGAGCGGCGGAAGCCGCGATGGGTCTTGCGGCTGCGCCTGAAGTCGCGGCTCCCGCCGCTCCCACAGAAGCCGCGCCCGCAGCACCGACTTTTGCCGAACCATCGGCCGCCGCACGCTTCACATCGTCCATCGTCGCCACGCCATCGGCACCGGTGGCGCGCACACGCGTCAAATCGACGCCGAGCTTGCGCGCCATCGCGCGCACCGCCGGCATCGCCTTCACGCCGCCGACCGCGACTGCGGCCTCGCTGCGCACCGCATCGGAGCTCTGCATCGCACCGACCACGGTGCCGGCGTCGTCGCGTTTCGGCTCGGAGGATGTGGTTGCGGCGACGGGCGCCGGCGCGGGAGGCGCAGGCGCTGCTGCCGGCGGCGCATGGTGATGCCCCGTGTCCTGACCTTCCGCGCGCTGCGGCATCGACGGGTCGACCTCGAATTCCGCGAGCATCGTTCCGGTCACGACCACGTCGCCATCGCCGCCCGCGAGCTTCAGCACCTTGCCCGACACCGGCGACGGCACTTCCACCACCGCCTTCGCGGTTTCCATCGACACCAGCGGCGCATCGAGCTTGATGGTGTCGCCCGGCTTCACGAACCATTCGACGATGGTCGCGTCCGGCAGGCCTTCGCCGAGGTCGGGGAGGATGAAGGTCTTGGTCTGGCTCATGGGGGATTCCTTTGGTTCTGTTGCCGATGTCGCCGCAAGATCACGCCGACGGCCGGGTGGAAAGTCGAAGCGCTTGCGCGATGTAGTCTTTCAGATGTTTCGATTCGATATCGGCGGCCGTCTGCAGTTTGATGTGGCGACGGAATTTGCCGTTGCCTTCGAGCGTGCCGTGCGTGTCTTCCAGCTCCGCGCCCCGACCGAATTCCATCGTGACGTGCGCGGAATAGGCGAACACGCCGCAGAACTGCTCAGGCGCGGAAAACAGGATGCCGCCGTACATCACGCGCTCGGAGACCTTCGGCGTTATCGAGCGGACCACGCTGCGTACTGCCTGCACGAGCGCATGCAGATCGGGATGGGTGAGCTGCAGATCGTGCAGCAGTTGTTCGACTTTGGGGTCGCTCATGCAATCTCCAAGTGTTCCGTCGGCACCCATCCGTAGCGTCCATCCGCGCGTTCGCACCACCACCAGCCGCCGAGTTCATGCAGCAGCGTCACGTCATCGCCGGCATCCACATCCAGTTCCTGCGCGGAGTAATCGCGCAGGGCTTCGGCGCGGCCGTCGTCCAGCGACTTCAGCCAGTCGAACGGCGCCCAGCCGGCGTTGCCGTCGGCGGTTGTGGTCCAGATGAAGGCGGGCCATTCGGTGTCGCGTTCGCCGAGCGTTACGACCTCGCCCTGCGCGAACCGGATCGGGTTCGCGTATTTCGTGCGGTAGTCGCGGACGATGCGGGTGCGGGTCATACCCACACGTCGTTGCGTGCGGTGAGCGCGCCGCCGGCGTCGCCGGTGTTGACGACGCCGCGGGGTTCGATCAAGAGGACGTGGCATTCCGCGTCGGCGCTGGGGCAATGCTCCACGCCGCGCGGGACCACGATCATCTCACCGGCCTGAAGCACCACATCGCGGTCGCGGAAGCGCATGCGCAACGTACCGGAGACGACGACGAAGGTTTCGTCCGTATCCGCATGCGAATGCCAGACGAACTCACCCAACAGCTTCACGACCTTGAACTGGTAATCGTTCATCTCGGCGATCACCCGCGGCGACCAGTGCTCGCCGAAACGGGCGAGCTTGTCCGCGAAATTGATCGCCGAGGGCGCGGTCGCGGGCTGCATCGCTCAACTCGCCGCCAGGGTCCGCTTCGCCGCGGCGACGATCTTCTCGACGCTGGGCAGATACTTCATTTCCAGGCGGAACAGCGGGATGTGGGTGTCGTAACCGGTGACGCGCTCGACCGGCGCGAGGAGGTCGTACATCGACTCCTCGGCGAGGCGCGCGGCGATCTCGGCGCCGAAACCGGCGGTCTTCGGCGCTTCATGCACGATCACGCAGCGTCCGGTCTTGCAGACCGATTCGGCGATGGTCGGGAAGTCCAGCGGCTTGAGCGTGGCCACGTCGATGACTTCGGCGCTGATACCTTCTTTCGCCAGCGCGTCGGCGGCTTCCAGGCATTCCTTCACCTGCGCGCCCCAGGTCACCAGGGTCACGTCGCTGCCGTCGCGCAGCACGTAGCACACGTCCAGCGGCAGCGCTTCGCCGTCGTCCGGCACCAGTTCCTTGTACTGGCGATAGATGCGCTTGGGTTCCATGTAGATGACCGGATCCTCGTCGCGGATCGCGGCCAACAGCAGGCCGTAGGCGCGCTGCGGCGACGACGGCATCACCACGCGCAGGCCGGGCACGTTGGTGAAGATCGATTCGTTGGCTTCGCTGTGATGCTCGGGCGCGCGGATGCCGCCGCCCCACGGCACGCGCAGCACCATCGGGCAGGTGAGGCGGCCGCGGGTGCGATAGCGCATGCGCACGGCGTGGCAGATGATGTGATCGACCATCGGATACACGAAGCCGTCGAACTGCGCTTCGGCCACCGGGCGCATGCCCTGTGCGGCCATGCCGACGGTGAGGCCGGCGATCGTGGTTTCGTCCAGCGGCGTGTCGAGTACGCGCTCCGGGCCGAAGATCTGCTGCAGGCCGGCGGTGGCGCGGAACACGCCGCCGTTCACGCCCACGTCTTCGCCGAGCACGAGCACGCGCTCGTCGGCGCGCATGGCGTAGGCGAGCGCCTGGGTAATGGCCTCGATGAGGGTGATGGGTGCGCCGTCAGCCATGCTTGCGGCCCTCCGCGGCGATGGCTTCGGCGCGTTGCGCCTGGATGTCCGGCGGCAGTTCGGCGTAGAGGAAATCGAACATCGCGCTCACGGGTTGCACGGGTGTTTCCAGGTAGGCGTTGATTTCGATGTCGATCAGCCTCCCGCACTCGTCGTTCCAGGCGCTTTCCTGCGCGTCGTCCCAGAGACCGGCGGCGGTGAGATAGGTGCGCAAGCGCGTGACCGGCTCGCGCGCCCACGCGGCCTTCACTTCGTCTTCGCCGCGGTAGCGGCGGGCGTCGTCGGCGGTGGTGTGGTCGTGCAAGCGATAGGTCATGAATTCGATGACGCTGCCGCCGCCGCCGCTGCGCGCGCGGTCGAGCGCGCGACGCATGCCTTCCATCACCGCGATGATGTCGTTGCCGTCCACCTGCAGGCAGTGCAGGCCGCCGGCGATGCCTTTCTGCGCCAGCGTCGGCGCGCCGGTCTGCGCCGCGCGCGGCACGGAAATCGCCCAGCCGTTGTTGATGATGCACTGGACGAAGGGCAGGGTGTAGGCGCCGGCGGAGTTGATCGCGGCGTAGGTGTCGGTTTTCGAACTGCCACCGTCGCCGCAGGTGGCGACGGCCACGCGCGGTTCCTTGCGCAGTTTGAATGCGAGCGCGGCGCCGGCCGCATGCAGGCACTGCGTCGAGATCGGCACGCACCAGGAGAAGTCGTGCTTCGGCACGGCGAAGTCGTTGCCGCGTTCGTCGCCGCCCCAGTACAGCAGCACTTCGCGCGGGCGCACGCCGCGCATGAACTGCGCGCCGTATTCGCGATAGCTGGGTGCGAACACGTCTTCGGGCCGCATCGAAGCGCCGATGCCGATATGGGTGGCTTCGTGGCCGAGACAGGCGGCATAGGTGCCGAGCTTGCCGGTGCGCTGCAGCGCGATGGCCTTGCTGTCGAAGGTGCGCACGAACAGCATCTGCTTGAACAGCGGCAACAGCGCGGCGGGATCGGCGAAGGCGGCGGGCGGCTCGGCGACGAGCGTGCCGTCGGGACCGAGGTACTGCAGATATTCGATTTCGAAACGTGCTGCGACGGTCATCGTGCGGGGGTCTCGTGCGTCGGTTGCGCGCATGATACCCGCTCCGTCGAAAGCCTTCGTTGCGCAGCGCGTCATGACGCATCGCATGCGGGCGCGTATGGCGTGCGTGAGCGTTCGCCCGCAAAGTCGTCGCACAAAAAAGAAGCGCGGCCTGAGCCGCGCTTCCGGGTGTCGCGAAGGGCGTTGACGATCAGCCCGGGCCCGTTTGGCCTCCCGGACCGGTCGCCGGCGCGCCGGTGACCTGGAGCGTGCGGCCCGCGCTGTTGTTGACCGACAGCGGATCGTTGGTGCTGGTGGCGCCGACGGTCGCACTGAACGTGACCGTGGGCTGGCCCTGCACGTTCGGCGCGGTGACGTTCAGCGTGAAGTTGACGCGGGCGCCGCTGGCGAAACTGCCGGCGGCGGTGCAGACGATGTTGAAGTTGCCGTTGGGCAGCGAGCCGGGCACGCAGGTCCAACCGGCCGGCGGAACCACCGAGGCGCGGTTGATGGCGACGTTGCCGGTGAAGGTGACCGTCGGCTGCGACGACGCATTCGGGCCGTTGCTGCGGACCTGGGCCACCACCGTCGCGATGCCGCCGGCGGGGATGGTATCGACCGGGCCGCCGATCAGGCGCACGGCGAGGTCAGCGTTGGGCAGCACGAGCGCTTCGACGGCCACGCTCGCGGTGGCGCTGTTGTCGGCATTGCTGCGGTCGCGGCTCTGAGAAGCCACGGCCGCCGCCATCTGCAGCGTGCTGGCCGTCGGCAGCGACGGTGCGGTCACGGCCGCGCTGAACGCGGCTTGCCCGCTGTCTTCCAGCGACGTCGCGGTGCAGGTCACGGTGGTGGTGCCGCCGGCCTGCACCGGTGCGGCGCAGGTCCACTCGGCCGGTGCGGTGACCGTCACCGCGACCAGCGCATCGAACACCAGCGCGACGCTGGGGAACGCGGCCTTGTTCGGGCCGGCGTTGCTGACGTTGGCGGTGAAGGTGGCGATGCCGCCGGCCGCGACCGTGGCCGGTGCGGCCGCGGCGGTGATCGACAGATCGGCGGTGCGGAAATCCGCCACGCTGATCGCCAGGCGCACGGGGTCGTGATCGGACACGCGGATCGCGTTGCCGGCGACGCCGTAGTTGTGTACGCCGAAGTCGGCGTTGATGCGGGCGTGGTCGACCACCAGGTCGGCCGTGTCCAGCACCATCGCTTCGTTCACCATCACGTGGTCGAGCGTCTGCGCGCTGCCTGCGAACACGTACGAGTAACGCTCGGCCGGGTCGACGATCAGCTGCGAGCCGTCGATCAGCGGTGCGGTGATCGGGCTGGCGGCGTAGGTCAGCACGTTCGGCTCGGCGGCTTCGTCGCCGCGGAGGATGCCCATCACATCGGCATAGCCGTCGCTGAACTCGAAGGCGTTGAAGTCGCCGAGCAGCACGATGCGCTCGTCGGGATCGGCCTGCTGGCGCGTTTCGACCAGATCGGCGAGGAACACCGCCTGCTGGGCGCGCTTGGTGCGCACGCGCTCGCTTTCGGTGGCCCAGCCGCTGCTGCCGGCGGAGGTGTCGTCAATGCCGTTGAGCGAACGCAGGTGGTTGACGATCGCCGTGACCGGGAAGGTCGCGCCGTTGTCCTGGTGGACGATCGCGCGCAGCATCAGCGGCGGACGGTCGTTGAGCAGGCTGGTGGAGGCATCCGGGTTGGTGAAGAGCGTGTCCTTGCCGAACTGCACCACTTCGACCACTTCGACGCGGTTGACGGCGCCCAGGCTGCGGTTGCTGACCAGGAAGCCGACGTTGATGCCGCCGACGTCGTTGCCGTCTTCCAGATAGGGCACATACGCCGGTGCGCTGGCGCAGGTGGCGTTGATGCGGTCGGCGAGCAGACCGAGCACGCGCAGGTTTTCGACTTCGACCACGCCCAGGATGTCCGGCGCTTTCATGAAGTCGCAGATCGCCAGCGAGGTCTTGGTCAGACGCTTGTCGAGCGCGGCGGCGGTCAGGGTCGGCGCGCCGTTGCTGTCGTTCACTTCATCGAAGAAGCGCAGCAGGTTGAAGCCGCCGACGGTGACGTCTTCGTAACGCGCGGTATCCACGGCCGTCGGCGTCTTGCCGGCGCCGACGGTAGGCGGCGTGGCGGTGTCGGGCAGGAGCGCCCAGGTGCCCGAGAAGTAATCGAGCACGCCGACCATGTTGGTGATTTCGGCGTCGGCATCGAGCGCGATGGCGGTCGCGCCGACCTGGCCGCGGCTGCGCACCATCAGGCGTTCCTGATTGGTGTCGAAGCGCGGCGGCGTCTTGCCGCCCGGGATCGGGAACACGTCGAGGATGCCGATGCCGGTTTCGCGGAACGGGCGGTCGACGTCGGACAGCACCACATGGAACACGCCAGTGGTGGTGGACGTAGCGGCGGCTTCGCTGATGTTGCCGTCGGAGCTGGCGATCACGCGGCTGCGGGCGGCGCTGACGCGCATGCCTTCGAACTTCTCGGCGGTGCCCGGCAACGCGGTGGCGCCGAAGTCGGCGCTGGTCAGTGCGATCGGGGCCGGCAGGGCGACGCCGGTGGCGACGACCTGGATCGACGTGACCGAAACGAGTTCGGTGATCGACAGTTGGTTGAGGTTGGTCGCGGGCGTGAACTCGGTGACCGTGCCGGTGACGCGGATGCGGTTGCCCACAGCGGCGGTGGCCGGCGGTGCCGTCGAGGTGAAGACGAAGATGCCTTCGGACGTCGCCGGATTGGCGTCGGCCTCGGCGTCGGCGGTCTGCAGGAAGAAGCCGTTGTTGAACTTCTGCGCAGTGACGATGCCTTCGGTGGTGACGATGTTGCCGTTCAGCGGCGACACCAGACCCGAGCCCTGGATCTGCGCGATCGGGGTAAGGGTGACTTCATCGTTCTGGATGGTGCCAAGACCCTGACCGTCCGAGACGACCGCACCGGCGACACCGGTGATGTTGACGAAGAAGGTTTCGTTGGGCTCGGCCACCGTGTCGCCGTTGATGGTGATGGCGACGGTGGTGGAGGTGGCGCCTTCCGGAATGGTGGCGGTGCCGGTGGCGGCCACGTAGTCGCTGCCCGCGGTGGCGGTGTCGTCGACGGTGGCGTACTGGATGGTCACGCCGCCGACGCCGGCCGGCGCGCTCAGGCCGAAGCCGAAGTTCATGACGCTGGTGCCGCTGTCGCCTTCGAACGCGCTGACGTCGCTGACCGCGACCAGCGGCACACCGACGCCGCCGACCGTGAGCGAGAAGTCGTCGATCGACAGGCCGTCGTCGGCGCCGCTGGCGTCGGCGTCGTTCCAGCGCAGGCAGAACGTCGCGCCGCTGGCGATGTTCACGCCGTTGATGGTGGCCGCGAGCGTGGTGCGATTGCCGACGGCGTTGCCGTCCTTCGCGCCGACCGTGGCTGTATTGGGTGTGACGAAATCCAGTGCGTTGACGTCGACCCAGGTGCCGGTGGTCAGCGAGGTCGCATCGAGGCTGTACTGGAAGTCGAGCTGGTCGGCGCGGGCTGCGGTGCCCAGGCGCCATTCTTCGCCGGTGTAGCCGACGTCGAAGTTGAGGAGGCTGGCGCCGGTCGCATTGCTGAAGCACGCGCCGTAGGAGGCGATCAACGTGCCGCTGCGCAGGCTGCCGAGGGCGCGTTCGGTGCTGCCGGTCGCGCCGTAGCTGTAGCTGTCGCCGGTGTTGCTGGCGCCGGTGTCCACGGCGTACTGCTCGTTGTCGCGCGCGCCGCCGCCGGTTTCGTTCAGCAGCCAGCCCGTGGGCAGGGCGCTGTTGGTGGTGCTGCCGGCGGTATTCGACAGCGTGTCGAAGTCCTGGCTATAGGTGCCGCCGGAGATCGGAATGGTCTGGGCCAGCGCGGGCGCGCCGACGGTGCAGAGCAGCACGATCGGCAAGGCGCGGCGGAGAGGATTGGATATGAGACAGGCCGCAACTGCGCGGCCGACGTTACGAAGCATGGTGTTCCCCCGATGCTGATGAGATACCGCGGCTGGCGCGGACTGACGATTCTGACCGAAAACACCGGCGTCGTGGGTTGCATTTGGATGACGGCCGCCACCTGAACAGGGCGGATGCGGACGTTCCATACGGTCATGCGTTACTCTGTATGGATGAGCATCGATCACAACGAACGCCCGCTCGAAGCGGGCATCCACACCGACCTGTCCGGCCGCATGACCTACAGCGGTTACCTGCATCTGGACCGCCTGTTGAGCGCCCAGCAGCCGCTGTCGGCCCCCCCGCATCACGACGAAATGCTGTTCGTGATCCAGCACCAGGTCGCCGAGCTGTGGATGAAGCTGCTCTGCCACGAATTGACCGCGGCCGTCGATCACCTGCGCAACGACCGGGTGTGGCAGTTCGGCAAGGTTGCGGCGCGCTGCAAGCGCGTGCAGGAACAACTCACCTCGATGTGGTCGGTGCTGGAAACGCTGACGCCCTCCGAATACATGGAATTCCGCGACGTGCTGGGGCCATCGTCGGGCTTCCAGTCGCTGCAGTACCGCACCATCGAATTCCTGATGGGCAACAAGAACGCCGCGATGCTGCAGGTGTTCGATTACGATCCCGCCGCGCAGGCGGGGCTGCGCAAGGTGCTGGAAGCGCCGAGCATCTACGACGAATTCCTGAGTTATCTCGCGCGCTGGGGCCATCCGGTGCCGGCGCAGCATCTCGAACGCGACTGGACGCGCACCCACGTCCGCGATCCCGAACTGGTCCCGGTGCTCGAACGCATCTACGAGAATACCGGCAGCTACTGGCGCGAATACGCGCTGTGCGAGGATCTGGTCGATCTCGAAAACCAGTTCCAGATCTGGCGCTTCCGGCATCTGCGCACGGTGATGCGGGTGATCGGCTTCAAACGCGGCACCGGCGGCTCCAGCGGCGCGGGTTTCCTCAAGCAGGCGCTGGACCTGACGTTCTTCCCGGAACTGTTCGATGTGCGCTCGGTGGTCGGCCCCGCACGCTGACCGTCTGCGCGTCGCTGTACTGCGTTTGCCGGCCCGACGGCCGGTGCGAGGGATGGCGCTGCCTGCGGCAGGCTGCTCCTGAGCGCGGCAAGGCGGAGGTTCCGGCTACAGAAAATGTTGCATCGCAGCAATACGGTCGCGGTTTGACGCGCCCTCTCCGGGTCGGTCATCCTCCGCCGGCCCGGCCGCCCGCGCGGGTTCGACTTTCCGCACGCAATTCATCGCGCAAATAAATGACAGAGGGGACCCGCATGAGCGGAGCGACGAATACACCTGGCCCAACGGCCATTCCCGAATTCAGCCAGATCATGGGGCATCCGAAGCCGCTGTGGATGCTGTTCATGACCGAGTTCTGGGAGCGCTTCGCGTTCTACGGCATCCGCTGGGCGCTGGTGCTCTACATCGTCGCGCAGTTCCACGGTGGCGATGGCAGCGGCCAGGCGCCGGCCAACCAGACCTACGGCGCATATCTGGCCCTCGTCTATGCCGGCGCGATCTTCGGCGGCTACGTGGCCGACAAGGTGCTGGGCTACCAGCGTTCGATCCTGCTCGGCGCGATCATCATGGCGGCCGGCCTCTTCATGATCGCGATGCCTAACCCCGAGGTCTTCAAGCTCGGCCTCGCGACGATCATCGCCGGCAACGGCCTGTTCAAACCGAACATCTCGACGATGGTGGGCAAGCTGTACGCGCCGACCGACGGCCGCCGCGACTCCGGCTTCACCATCTTCTACATGGGCATCAACCTCGGCGCGATGGTCGCGCCGATCCTGACCGGCTGGCTCGCCAGCAAGGTCTTCGGGACCGACGAGTTCCCGGCCTACAAGGTGGTGTTCATCACCGCCGGCATCGGCATGCTGATCTCGCTGGTCTGGTTCTGGTTCGGGCGCGCGCAGCTGCAGGGCATCGGCCGGCCGATCGAGGCCGACGGCGGCGGCAAGGCCAAGGTGCTGTACGTGCTGGTAGGCGCGCTGCTCGCGGTCCCGCTGATCTACTTCCTCCTGTCGATCTCCGCGACCTCGCTGCAGTGGTACGTCCTGTTCCCGATGTTCGCGCTGCTGTGCCTGATGATCCTGGTCGAGGGCGTCAGGGATGGCGCCGTGGCCCGCGACCGCGCGATCGCCATGCTCATCATCTTCGCGTTCAACATCCTGTTCTGGATGTTCTTCGAGCAGGCCGGCAGTTCGTTCACCTTCCTCGCCGACGAAATCGTCCACAAGGAAGTGTTCGGCTTCGCCTGGCCGGTGGCGTGGTTCCAGTCGGTGAATTCGCTGGCGATCATCGCCTTCGCGCCGATCATGGCGTGGCTTTGGGTGCGGCTTGGGAACAACAATCCGTCGATCCCGCGCAAGTTCGGTCTGGGCATCATCTTCAACGGCTTGGCGTTCCTGTTGCTGATGTACGCGCTCACGAGCCTGCTGTTCACGGTGACCGAAGGCGGCGTCACGAAGGAGATGATTCCCTTCTGGACCTTGTTCATGGTCTACGTCATCCAGTCGATCGGCGAGCTGTGCCTGTCGCCGATCGGCCTGTCGATGGTGACCAAGCTGGCGCCGCTTCGGCTGGTCGGCTTCGGCATGGGCGGCTGGTTCCTGTCGACCGGCATCGGCAACAACCTGTCCGGCATTTTCGCCAGCGAAGTCAGCGGCGAGACGGGCATGACCATCGCCTCGGCGCTGTCGGGCTACACCTTCGGGTTCTGGGTGCTGCTGATCGCCGGCGGCCTGCTGTTCCTGATCGCGCCGTTGATCCAGAAACTCATGCACGGCGTGAAGTAACAGCAAGAAGTAGAAAACCGCTGCACACCGATGCGAGCACAGGCCCCGGGCTGTCCGGGGCCTTGTCGAGGCATCCACTCGATGGGGGTCGAGCATGCGTACATCCGTCAAACCGCCGCTGTGGTTCTGGGCCGTGTCCGCGGCGATGCTGCTGTGGAACAGTCTGGGTGCAATGGCGTACGTCGTCGATGCGACGATCACCGCTGAAGCACTGAAAGCCTTGCCGGACGCCGAGCGCGCGCTGCGCGAATCGCGCCCGGCTTGGGCTACCGCAGCGTTCGCGGTCGCGGTGTTCGGGGGCGTGATCGGCTGTCTATTGCTGCTGGTGCGCAGCCGCTGGGCATCGCCGGTGCTGGTGTTGTCGCTGCTGGGCGTGGCGGTGCAGATGACGCACGCATTTTTGATCGCGAACAGCTTCCAGGTCTACGGCCCGGTCGGGCTGATCATGCCGGCGCTGGTACTGACGTTTTCGCTGTTTCTGGTGTGGTTCGCGCGGCGCGCGCGTGCGCGCGGGTGGCTGACTTAGTAAAAACCTGCGGTGTTTCCAAAAGCGGCGGCCACGGGTCGCCGCTTTTTTATCGACGATGCCGGGGCTATGCCGCGTCCGCAGCGTCGGCCAGATCGCTCAGACCTTTGCCCAGCTTTTCCAGCAGCGCGTTGAGCTGTTGTTTGTCATCGTCGCTGAAATGCGCCAGCAGCATGCGCTCGCGCGCCAGCGCCAGCGGCACCACTTCATCGTAGATGCGATAGCCGGCTTCGCTGAGTTCCAGCACCGAGCGCCGGCGGTCGTCGCCGTGGGTGTCGCGCTGCACCAGCCCGCGTTCCAGCAGCCGCGCCAGTGCGCGGCTCACCGCCACCTTGTCCATCGCGGTGCGTTCGGCCAGGCCGTTCGCGGACAGCCCGGTATGGCGGCCCAGCACCGCGATCACCCGCCACTCGGTGATGCCGATCCCGAACCGCCCGGCGTAGGTGCTGGCGATGATCTGACTGATCCGGTTCGACAGCACGCTCAGCCGGTAGGGCAGGAAGTGCTCCAGATCCAATTGAGCGTGGTCCAGCTGCGCGTGCGTATCGGGCATGGGGTCGGGCTCGGTGGCGGAAAGTGTAGGGGTGGCTGGCTTGCAAATAGTTTCAACTGAAACTATATTCTCGGCTCGCTGCCGGCCGCAAGACGAGAGTGCGCGCAGCGCCACGGCATCATCCAGCCATCCGATCGTTCCGTCATCAGGAAGCACGTCCATGAACGCACAGCCCACCACCGGCATGCAGGTCACCACGTTCGAGAACCCGATGGGTATCGACGGCTTCGAGTTCGTCGAATTCGCCGCGCCTCCGGGGCAGGCGCAGCAGTTGCACGATTACTTCCGCAAGATGGGCTTCACGATGGTGGCGCGCCACAAGACCCGCGCGATCAGCACCTATCGCCAGGGCGACTGCACCTTCCTCATCAACGAAGACCCCGATTCCTTCGCCGCGGACTTCGCCGCCCAGCACGGTCCCAGCGCCTGCGGCTTCGCGATCCGCGTCAACAAGCTCGCCGAATGGGTGCGGGTGCAGGCGCTGAAGAACGGCGCCACGCCGATCACCAACAAGGAACTGACCAAGGCCGTCGCCGCGCCGGTGATCGAAGGCATCGGCGGCTGCATGCTGTACATCGTCGATCGTTACGACGAGAAGGGCACCATCCACGATCCGGACTACGAATGGCTGCCGGGCGCGGAGATGATGCCCAAGGGACTGGGGCTGACCTTCATCGACCACCTCACCCACAATCTGTATTTCGGCAACATGGACAAGTGGTCGAATTATTACGAACGCCTGTTCAACTTCCGCGAGATCCGCTATTTCGACATCAAGGGCGCGAAGACCGGCCTGCTGTCGAAAGCGATGACCGCGCCCGACGGCATCGTCCGCATTCCGCTCAACGAATCGTCCGATCCGAAGTCGCAGATCAACGAATACCTGCAGCAGTACAACGGCGAAGGCATCCAGCACATCGCCTGCTTCACCGACGACATCTATGCGACGGTCGAGGCGATGCATGCCGCCGGCATCGAGTTCCTGGATACGCCCGACACCTATTTCGATGTCATCGACCAGCGCGTGCCGGAGCATGGCGAAGACGTGGAGCGCCTGCGCAGGAACAAGATCCTGATCGACGCCGACGAAGAAACCAAGCAGCGCAAGCTGCTGCAGATCTTCACCCTGAACGCGATCGGCCCGATCTTTTTCGAGATCATCCAGCGCAAGGGCAACGAAGGTTTCGGCGAAGGCAACTTCAAGGCGCTGTTCGAAAGCATCGAGCGCGATCAGATGAAGCGCGGTTTCCTCTGATCTGAGCAAGCCCCTCTCCCGTCGGGAGAGGGGTTGGGGAGAGGGTCCGGCGAAGTGACGACGCACAAGCCCCCGCTGCCAACGAAAACGCTGGATTATTCGCGCAGACTTCGCCGTGATTCGACCGATGCCGAGCGAAAACTCTGGCAATACCTGCGCGCCGGCAGATTCGATGGTTTGAAGTTTCGCCGCCAGCACCCGATACCTCCCTACATCGCCGATTTCTGCTGCATCGAAAAACGTTTGATCATCGAACTGGATGGCTCGCAGCACAACGCGCAGGTCGATGCGGTGAGAACCGGATTCCTCGAATCGCGCGGCTGGTCGATCATGCGTTTCTGGGACAACGATGTACTGCTCGAAACCGATGCTGTGCTCGACGCGATCTGGAACGAAGTCAGCGACCGTACCCTCTCCCCAACCCCTCTCCCGACGGGAGAGGGGCTTTAAGCAAAGGCCAGCGCTATGT